>NZ_CAWQUW010000002.1:101635-234587 GCF_963898195.1 Vibrio sp. L3-7
GTCTTAACTGCTTTATTGCTTTAATTAACAGCTTAATATCGAAACCGTTGCGCCCTTAGCTCAGCTGGATAGAGTACCTGGCTACGAACCAGGCGGTCGGAGGTTCGAATCCTCCAGGGCGCACCACCTTATTAAAGAAAGCCTCGTTTATACGAGGCTTTTTTTATGTCTGCTGTAAATTTGTTGCGATAATGTTAAATTTTATCGTTGTTTAACTTGTTGTATTTAAAGTGATTCTTGATTGCTTCTTTGTTATTCCACCTTTCTCATATCATTTCCAAGAAAAGCTCCGTTTAAGTCACAGTTTAAATATCTAAAAATGACGTATTTGACAGATTTATGTGATCTGATAGGCGAATAATTAACCTTATGTGTGCGTTATCCGTAACAGAACCTTAAACAAAATTGACAAACTTTTACCAATCGAGATAATCCATGGGTCGGGATCACTATTCGCTGAAATCCTGCACTTATGTCAGGATGACGAAGAAAGGAAGCAACATGACTAATATTGGAAGCCTGCTAGGAGATGCAGCAACTCTAATGATAACGGGAATGTCCGTTGTCTTTATTTTCCTAACTATTCTAGTTTACCTCGTTCGGTTGATGTCAAAACTGGTACCAGAAGAAGTACCTGAACCGATCGCAGCACCTAAAAAAATTCAAAAATCACAATCAAACCCTTCTGCTGTTAGTCCACAAGTTGTGGCAGCAATTTCGGCCGCGGTTCATCAATACCGTGCGTCTACTGCTAAGTAGCATTTAAAGGATTAAAAAGGAGTTTATGAGCATGTCTAAACCACTAGCTATCACAGATGTGGTACTTCGTGACGCGCACCAGTCACTATTTGCTACTCGTATGCGTATCGAAGATATGCTGCCTATTGCGGCAGAACTGGATAAAGTCGGTTACTGGTCATTAGAGACTTGGGGCGGCGCGACGTTTGATTCGTGTATCCGCTTTCTTGGAGAAGATCCTTGGGAGCGTTTGCGTGAACTGAAAAAAGCGATGCCAAATACACCAATGCAGATGCTACTGCGTGGTCAAAACCTGTTAGGTTACCGTCACTACGCGGATGATGTAGTAGAAAAGTTTGTTGAACGTGCCCACAAGAATGGTATGGACGTCTTCCGTATTTTTGATGCGATGAATGACGTACGTAACTTTGAAACAGCAGTGAAAGCAACGATTGACGTTGGTGGCCACGCTCAAGGTACGTTGTCTTACACAACCAGTCCGGTACACAACTCAGATACGTGGGTTGATTTGGCTAAGCGCCTAGAGGATTTAGGTTGTCATTCTCTATGTATCAAAGATATGTCTGGTTTATTAAAGCCCTATGAAGCGGAAGAGTTGATTACACGTATCAAAGCATCGTGTGACGTGCCTCTAGCGCTACATAGCCACGCAACAACGGGTCTATCGACAGCGACTGCGGTTAAAGCAGTTGAAGCCGGGATCGATATTTTAGACACCGCAATTTCTTCAATGAGCTGTACTTACGGGCACACGCCAACCGAAACGGTTGTAGCGATGTTAGAAGGTACAGAGCGTGACACTAATCTTAAGCTTGATCAGATCGAACCGATCGCCGCTTACTTCCGTAATGTACGTAAAAAGTATGCGAAGTGGGAAGGCCAACTTAAAGGTGTGGATTCACGTATCTTGATTGCTCAAGTTCCTGGTGGCATGTTGACGAACATGGAAGGCCAGCTCAAAGAGCAAGGCGCAGCGGATCGTATGGACGAAGTTCTGGAAGAGATCCCTCGCGTACGTAAAGAGCTCGGTTACATCCCTTTGGTAACGCCAACTTCTCAGATTGTCGGTACTCAAGCGGTTATCAACGTTCTAACGGGTGAGCGCTACAAGAGCATCACTAAAGAGACGGCGGGTCTACTGAAAGGCGAATACGGTCAAGCTCCTGCTGAGGTTGATGCTGAACTACAAGCAAAAGTTCTAAATGGTGCCGAGCCAATTACTTGTCGTCCTGCTGATTTACTTAAATCAGAGATGGATACGTTAACGACAGATCTCTTAGAAAAAGCGAAATCAGATGGCATTTCTTTAGCTGAAGACACCGTTGATGACATACTGACTTACGCGCTGTTCCCACAGGTCGGTCTTAAGTTCCTTAAGAATCGCCGTAACCCTGAAGCATTTGAGCCTGCACCAACGTTAGAAACAGCGGTTCCAGTTGCAGCAGCTCCGGTACAAGCTTCTGGTAGCATTGAAAGCTACAGCGTGAAGGTTGACGGGCAAGTTTATGATGTCGAAGTTGGTCCTCAAGGTGAACTCACATCTGTAACACCATCGGCAAAGCCTGCTCAAGCAACTCAAGCTGCGTCTGACGCAGAAACCGTTCCAGCGCCGTTGGCAGGTAATATCTTCAAAGTAATCGTTCAAGCAGGCTCTGAAGTTGCTGAAGGCGATGTGCTACTTATCTTGGAAGCGATGAAGATGGAAACGGAAGTTCGTGCTGCTCGCAGTGGCATTGTGCAAGAACTGAATGTTAAAGAAGGCGATGCAGTTACTGTAGGCGCTCCACTACTAAGCTTAGCGTAAGGGAGTACCATGGAAGGATTGATGACCTTATGGTCTGAAACAGGGATTGCGAACTTTGAGTTCGGCCAGATCTGTATGATGTTGGTTGGTTGCTTATTGTTATTTTTGGCAATTCGCAAAGGATTTGAACCATTACTGCTATTACCGATTGGTTTCGGTGCTGTGTTGGCGAATATTCCAAATGCAGGATTTACCGATCCAGGTGGATTGCTTTACTACGTGTATTACATAGGTATTGAGACAGGTGTTTTCCCGCTACTGATCTTTATGGGTGTTGGTGCAATGACGGACTTTGGTGCGTTGATTGCTAACCCTAAAACATTATGGTTAGGGGCTGCGGCTCAATTTGGTATTTTCGCAACGCTGTTTGGTGCGATATTGCTGAATTATGTTCCAGGAATGGAATTCTCAATGGCAGATGCTTCGTCAATTGCGATTATTGGTGGTGCCGATGGCCCAACCGCGATCTTCTTGGCGAGTAAGTTATCTCCTGATTTATTAGGTGCAATTGCAGTAGCGGCATATAGCTACATGGCTTTGGTTCCTATTATTCAGCCACCAATCATGAAAGCGCTGACGACTCCGGAAGAACGCAAAATTAAGATGGCTCAACTTCGTCATGTTAGCAAAGCGGAGAAGATTCTTTTCCCGCTGGCTGTACTATTGATGACGATTTTGTTCCTACCTTCAGCGACACCCCTAGTAGGTATGTTCTGTCTGGGTAACTTAATGCGTGAAGCTGGTGTGGTTGATCGACTGTCGAAAACAGCGCAAAACGAGCTGATTAATATTGTGACTATCTTCTTAGGCCTCGGTGTTGGTTCTAAGTTGCAGGCTGAACAATTCTTGAACTTAGAAACCCTAGGTATCTTAGGTTTAGGTGCGGTAGCGTTCAGTATTGGTACTGCGGGTGGTGTATTGATGGCGAAAGTACTGAATCGCTTCTCGGAAGAAGACATTAACCCACTTATTGGCGCTGCTGGTGTATCAGCGGTTCCGATGGCGGCTCGTGTTGTGAACAAGGTTGGCCTAGAGGCAAACCCTCAGAACTTCTTGTTGATGCATGCGATGGGCCCGAACGTGGCTGGTGTACTTGGTAGTGCCGTTGCGGCGGGTATCCTTTTAGCCTTAGTGGGTTAACAGGATAACGAGTTAATGGCCAAATGGACTTATTGTTTATTTTAGGTTTTAGCTCGTTACTCGTTACGTTAATTAGCCGTTACGTTAATTGGTCGTCAATTTACGAATGAGCGGTTAACTTCGCCTTATTAAATGGTTTATAGTCAAAGGGATGCTTTCGTATCCCTTTCTTTTTATCAATTAGGGTGTTTGCTCACTAGGGCTTTTATCAATCAAGGAAATGTGGAAATGGAAAACAAACAGATAGCGATTACTCAATTCGGCGGCGTCGAAAACCTAAGTATTCAAACCAGTGCTATTCCTGAGCCTAAAGCCGGGGAGGTCGTGGTTAAAGTTTCTTTTTCAGGCATTAATCCGATTGATGTCAAAACCCGTGCTGGCCTTGGTTGGGCTGCAGCACAGAACAAAGATAACCTGCCTTGGGTACCTGGTTATGACATTTCAGGGCAAATTGTCACCCTAGGTGAACAGGCAAAGCGTTTTACTGTTGGTGATAACGTTGCCGGCTTTATTGGCTTTCCATTGCAAGGCGGCGGTTACAGCCAATATGTGTGTGTCCCAGAAACGGCATTAAGTATGGTTCCTGATTCAGTGACTCTAGAAGCGGCAGCTGCATTACCACTAGCCAGCCAAACGGCAGCGCAAGCGCTCAACAAAGCTGAAGTGAAAGAGGGCGATCGCGTACTCATCTTGGCGGGCGCAGGCGGCGTTGGTCATCTAGCGGTTCAAATTGCCGTGGCAGCGAAAGCCGAGGTTTACACTACGTGTAGCGAAGCCAATCTTGATTACTTAGCAACGTTAGGCGCTCATGCGATTAACTATAGGTTTGCTCCAGCATCAGAAAGAGTATCCGATGTTGATGTACTGATTGATTTGGTCGGTGGCGATACGGCACTTGATGCATTGAAGTGCCTGAAAGATGGCGCGAGAGTCGTGACAGTCCCAACCTTGTCTGCAGAACTGATCTGTGAAAAAGCCACACTACTGGGTTTTACTGCATCAGGTATGTTGGTTGCGCCAAACCCAGAACAAATGGACACCATGCTTTACATGGTTAGTGTCGGATTGCTCAAGACCGAAATTCAAGGTATCTACCAATTAGATGAAGCGCAGTCGGCTCACCTACAGGTTGAAACCGGACACACCAGAGGCAAGGTACTACTTAAAATGCAAGAAGGTTGATATGCAGTGCTAGAGTTTTTTAATTCTCTTTTCGAAAATATAGCGCTGTGGTTCTCTGACTCGGCGCTGTGGGTACTCTTCATCAGTGGCTTCTTGAGTGCCACATTATTGCCCGGGGGATCAGAAGCGAGCCTTGTGGCAGCCTTGAGCTTAGATCAGTTTTCAACATCATCGATCATTCTTCTCGCGACACTCGGTAATACTTTAGGCGGGCTGACCAACTATTGGATTGGTTTATGGTTGCCTAATCGAACTCAATCTGAAAAGCATGGTCATAAGGCTATGGCTTGGCTGAGTCGCTATGGCTATTGGACACTGTTATTTAGTTGGTTACCGATCATCGGTGATCCTTTGTGTCTAGCTGCGGGGTGGTTAAGAATGAAATTTATCCCTAGCGTTATTTTGATAGCGATTGGCAAAGCCGCTCGCTACAGCTTACTTGCTGCTATTTACTTCGGTTTTTTCTAAGGAGAACCTATGAAAAAGGTTTTACTTGGTACATTTTCTCTTATCGCCATTGCTGGCTGTTCTTACAATGTACCTAGCTCAACACCCTTCTTTTCCTCGTTACCGGAAGGCGTCACTCTGTTAGAAGAGGTTAAGCCTTCTAAAGATAAAGTCGTGATTCCTTATGCGAAATATCAGCTTGAAAACGGCTTGACCGTTATTCTTTCTCCTGATGATTCTGATCCACTTGTTCATGTTGATGTGACCTATCACGTCGGTTCTGCTCGTGAACAGATTGGCAAATCAGGCTTTGCTCACTTCTTTGAACACATGATGTTCCAAGGTTCTGAGAATGTCGGAGACCAGCAACACTTTAAGATCATTACTGAAGCGGGTGGTTCGTTAAATGGCACCACTAACCGCGACCGTACTAACTACTTTGAAACCGTCCCTTCTAACCAACTCGAGAAAATGTTGTGGCTAGAATCAGACCGAATGGGCTTTCTATTGGACGCTGTATCTCAGAAGAAGTTTGAGGTTCAAAGAGGCACGGTTAAAAACGAACGAGCTCAAAGTTATGAAAACCGCCCTTACGGCTTGATGTGGGAACGCATGGGTGAAGCACTGTATCCAGAAGGTCATCCGTACTCATGGCAGCCAATTGGTTATATTGAAGATCTTGATCGTGTTGACGTTAATGATCTTAAGGCGTTCTTCTTGCGTTGGTATGGCCCAAATAATGCGGTATTAACTATCGGTGGTGATATCGATGTTGATGACACGCTAGAGTGGATTAACAAGTACTTTGGCCCTATCCCTAAAGGCCCGGAAGTTGATGCTGCTGAGAAACAGCCAGCGGTACTGACTGAAGATAAGTACATCACCTTAGAAGATAATATTCGTCAACCAATGGTGCTAGTTGGTTGGCCAACAACGTATCGCGGTGAAGAGACACAAGCTTCATTAAATGCGCTGTCCAATGTTCTAGGCTCAGGTACCAACAGTTACTTGTATCAAAACCTAGTCAAAACTCAAAAAGCGGTGAGTGCAGGATCTTTCCATGATTGTGCTGAACTGGCTTGTACCATGTATGTTTATGCGATGGGTAACTCGGGTGAAAAAGGCGATTTAACGGTTCTGAACAAAGAGCTAATGGATACCTTAGAGCAATTCTCGAAAGAGGGCGTTGAGCAAGAACGTTTAGATCAGATTACCGGTATGGCGGAAGCAAATGCGGTGTTTGCACTGCAAAGCGTAAAGGGTAAGGTTTCCCAACTTGCGTCTAACCAAACCTTCTATGGTCAACCGGATCGCATTGAATCACAACTGGATCAAATTAGAGCGGTAACACCTGAAAGTGTGAGCAAGGCCTATCAAGATTTTATTGAAGGCAAGAATAAGGTTACTTTGAGTGTTGTTCCTAAAAAACAGTTAGATTTAGCGGTACGTGAAGCTACTTTCAGCACGCCTGCTCGCACGCTTCCTGAGTACAGTAAGGTGACGGAAGACCAACTGAATTTCAGAAAAGCACCGAACACCTTTGATCGAAGCGTGATGCCAGAGGTGAGCTTTGGTGTTGAAGCGACTATGCCTGAGTTGTATCGCATGCATTATGCAAATGGCATCGACTTGATTGGTACTGTGACCAACGAAACGCCGACAGTGCAGTTACAGATTCAACTTCCTGCAGGTGAGCGTTATGTTCGTCAAGGTCAAGAAGGCTTAGCAAACTTAACCGCAGCGATGATGGAAGAAGGCTCCACTCAACGAACAGTGGAAGAGTTGCAGGCTACCTTAGATAAGCTTGGCAGTAGCGTTAGCATTAGCGCGGGTAGCTATACCACGGATATTTCTATATCAACATTAGAGAAAAACCTGCCTCAAACCTTAGCGATAGTGCAAGAGGTTCTGTTTAAGCCTAAGTTTGATAGTCAAGATTTCGAACGTGTTAAGAAACAAATGCTAGAAGGCATTGTTTACCAACATCAACAACCAAGCTGGATGGCCTCTCAAGCAACTCGCGAAGTGTTGTTCGGTAACAGCATCTTTGGTCGAGCGAGTGATGGTACTAAGGCCTCCCTGGAGTCATTGACCCTAGACGATGTAAAACTGTTTTACAGTCAGCACTATACTCCTGAGGGGGCTAATATTGTTACTGTAGGGGATATCTCGAAGAAAGAGGTTAGCAAACAGCTCCAGTTCTTTGAGCAATGGCAAGGCGACGCAGCACCATTAACGCGTCCTCAGATCATCAAAGAGCTTTCTGAGCAGCGCTTGTATCTAGTGGACAAGCCAGGTGCGCCACAAAGTATTGTTCGTTTAGTTCGTAAAGGTTTACCTTTTGATGCTACTGGTGAATTGTATTTGAGTCAGCTTGCTAACTTTAACTTAGCGGGCAACTTCAATAGTCGTATAAACCAGAACCTACGTGAAGACAAGGCGTACACTTACGGTGCTAGCGGTTATTTTGCGAGTACTCGAGAAACCGGTGCCGTGGTATTTAGCGCCCAAGTAAGGGCAAATGCGACGGTTCCATCGATTCAAGAGTTTATTCATGAACTGAATGAGTTTAGTCAGAGTGGATTAACTGACGAAGAGGTGAAATTTATGCGCCTTGCGGTCGGTCAACAAGATGCGCTCAAATACGAAACGCCAAGTCAAAAGGCTGGTTTGTTGAGTAACATTGTCGCATTGAGCCTTGATGAAGATTACCTACAACAACGTAATCAGATAGTTGAAACCGTCTCGAAAGAGACGTTAAACGAGCTATCGAAGAAATGGTTTGACCCGAATGATTATCAAATAATCGTTGTTGGCGATGCGACTTCGCTTCGTCCTCAATTAGAAAAGTTAGATATTCCAATAGAAGAGCTTGAAATCATTCGTTAGAGTACACATTAAAGGGGGAGGGAAGAGACTCTACTTTTCTCCTCCAACCTAATTTATGATAGTTCTAATCAGAACGATATAAGATAAGTGAACTGAATTTTGACTGATTTTGCTGCGCGACTAAAGCAAGTTGCAACCAACCCTAAGACCTTCTCTCAATTTGGTCGTGGTGTTGAAAGGGAAACGTTACGCTACACGGAAGATGGGCACCTTGCTACTGGGCCGCACCCTAAGGCTTTGGGATCGGCGTTAATGAACGGATGGGTAACGACCGATTTCTCTGAGTCGTTACTGGAATTTATCACACCGGTTTCTAACGATGTCCCGACTCTTTTGAATCAGTTGTCTGATATCCATCATTTCACTCAAACCAAGTTAGATGGCGAAAAAATGTGGCCGCTTTCTATGCCTTGCTACGTAGGCAGTGAAGATTACATTCAGCTAGCGCAATACGGTACCTCTAATAATGGCAAGATGAAGACTCTATATCGTGAAGGCCTAAAGCGCCGCTACGGTAGTCTGATGCAGATTATTTCAGGTGTTCACTTCAATTTCTCTTTCCCTGAAAGTTTTTGGGATAGCCTGTTTGGTGAGCAAGCAGAAGATGCGCGTTGTGAAGCTAAATCCGATGCTTATTTTGGTTTGATTCGTAACTATTACCGTTTTGGTTGGCTAATCCCATACTTCTTCGGTGCATCACCGGCGTTGTGCCCTTCTTTCATTAAAGGAAGAGAAACAAACCTACCTTTTGAAAAGATTGGTGAAACTTTATACCTACCAAAAGCAACAGCACTCCGTCTGAGCGATCTTGGCTACACCAACAGCGCTCAAAGTGTATTGAAAATTGGCTTTAACAGTCTCGAACAGTACCTTGAAGGCTTGAACGAGGCGATTCGCACGCCATCAGAAGAGTTTGCTGAGATTGGTACTAAGGTTGATGGCGAATACCGTCAGCTTAATACTAACGTTCTTCAAATCGAGAACGAACTTTACGCGCCAATCCGCCCTAAGCGTGTAGCTAAAAACGGTGAGAAACCGTCTGAAGCATTAGCTCGCAGTGGCGTCGAGTACATTGAAGTTCGTTCTTTAGATGTAAACCCATTCAGTTCAGTTGGTATCAATGAACAGCAAGTTCGTTTCCTTGATCTCTTCCTAACGTGGAGTGTGTTAACTGACTCTGCTGAGATGGATAATTGTGAGCTGGAATGCTGGCGTGATAACTGGAACAAGGTAATCTTAGAAGGTCGCCAGGTTGGTTTAGAGCTAAAAATTGGTTGTGACGGCGAGAGATTATCATTACAAAATTGGGCTAAGCGAGTATTTAAAGACCTTCGCTCTATTGCTGAAATGATGGATGATGAGCAAGGTGGCCGAGCTTACCAAGAGACTTGCGATACGCTTGAAACTTGGATCGACAACCCAGAGCTGACTATTTCAGGCCAGTTGCTTGAAGAGACCAAAAAATTAGGTGGTTTGGGTAAAGTAGGCTGTGCGTTAGGAACAACTTACGCTCAACAGCATAAAGCGCACCAATATAAAGTTTATTCAGCTGAGTTGATGGAAGCAGAAGTCCAACGTTCTATGATCGCTCAGCAACAAAGTGAAGAAGCCAGCACTCAAGATTTTGATGGTTTCTTAGCGGATTATTTTTCGTATCTAAAAGCATAGCGAGACTTTGGTGGAAAGGAAGCAAGCCTTATTAGGTCAACCTACTCATACGAGTGGTAAGTGGTTACCTGTAGTGACTGTTGGTGTTGTCTCTAGCCTTTTGGTTGGATGTGCAACGCCACCGCCTAAACAGCAAGATAATCTGTGTAGCATCTTCAGAGAACACCCGTCGTGGTATGACGATGCATTAGATATGCAAGAAAAGTGGGGCACTCCGATCAACGTAGCGATGGCTTTTGTTAAGCAAGAGAGTAGCTTTCGTCATGATGCCCGCCCACCTAAAGATTACATTCTGGGCTTTATTCCGTGGGGACGTGTCAGTAGTGCCTACGGCTATGCACAAGCTCAAGACCCTGCTTGGGAAGATTTCCAAAAGGCGACGAATAACGGTGGTTCAAGAACCAACTTTGATGATGCATTGATGTTTATCGGTTGGTACACCAGTGAGACGCGTCGTCAGCTTGGGGTCTCTTTATGGGACCCGTATAACCAATACTTGGCTTATCACGAAGGTCGTGGTGGCTATAAGCGCAAATCATACAATAGCAAACCATCTTTGATTAAGGTGGCACGCAAAGTCGAACAACAAGCAAAAGATTATGGCTGGCAACTTAAACAGTGCCGCAAAGAACTAGAAGACAATCGAAGTTGGTTTTTTTAAAGCCGACCGTCATGGAGAATAGCAATGCCTTTATTAGATAGTTTCACTGTTGATCACACGCGCATGAACGCACCTGCAGTTCGTGTTGCTAAAACAATGCAAACCCCTAAAGGGGATACCATCACTGTGTTTGACCTGCGTTTTACTGCGCCAAACAAAGATATCCTATCTGAGAAAGGTATCCATACTCTAGAGCACCTATACGCAGGGTTTATGCGTAATCAACTGAACGGTTCCGATGTAGAGATCATCGATATTTCACCGATGGGCTGTCGTACTGGTTTCTACATGAGCTTGATTGGTACGCCTTCAGAGCAACAAGTGGCAGAGGGTTGGTTGGCTGCAATGCAAGATGTGCTGAAAGTTGAGAATCAAAATAAGATCCCTGAACTGAACGAATACCAATGTGGTACTGCGGCAATGCACTCTTTGGATGAAGCGAAAGATATCGCCAAAGCGATCATCGCTGCAGGTATCTCTGTAAACAAAAATGATGAACTGGCACTGCCAGAGTCGATGCTTCAAGAGCTTAAAATCGACTAACCATTGTTAGTTCACCTTGAATACGCTTCACTCTAGATACATATCACTCTAGAGACAGAGCGCTTTAGATACTAAAAGGCCCGGTTCAATGAACCGGGCCTTTTCTTTAGTCGTTAAGTGAGTCGGTTGTATGACTCATTTAGTCAATAATCACTTAACCATTCGCGATTAACCGTTAGCAACCTGCGGAAATACGCGTACCAACTTGATACGGTTTTCTTCTAGTTCAACGATTTCCATCGGATGGCTGGCTACTTGAACACTAAGGTGACTCTCGGGGATTTCCTCAAGGTACTCTAATATCAAGCCGTTAAGTGTTCTTGGGCCATCGGTAGGCAGTGCCCACTGCAGGCCTTTGTTAATATCTCGGATGTTGGCGCTGCCTTCAATTAAGAAGCTGCCATCACTTTGAGGTGTGATCTCTTCAGATAAACTTGGTGTGATTGAGGTCGTAAATTCACCGACAATCTCTTCCAAAATATCTTCGAGTGTAACCAAACCATTGATATCGCCGTACTCATCGACAATTAAACCGATTCGTTGTTTATTGCGCTGGAATTTAAGCAGTTGAATGTTGAGTGGTGTCGCTTCAGGGATAAAGTAGATCTCATCTGCCGCACGTAAAAGTGTCTCTTTATTGAACTCATTTTTTTCAAGCATCAAACGGTAAGCTTCTCGTAGCCTAAGCATACCAACCACTTCATCTATTTGGTCTCGGTATAATACGATACGGCCATGAGGTGAGTGGGTGAGCTGGCGGACGATAGATTTCCAGTCATCATTGATGTCGATGCCGGTGATTTCATTACGTGGGACCATGATGTCATTCACGGTGACATGTTCTAAATCTAAAATAGATACCAACATATCTTGGTGACGCTGCGGTATCAGGCTTCCTGCTTCATTTACCACCGTTCTGAGTTCTTCTGAGCTTAAATGGTCAGTCGCATTATGGCTGGCTTTGACACCTAATATCCGAATGAAACCGTTGGTAATAAAGTTAACCAAAATCACTAATGGCGACAATACCTTCATCAGTATTATTAATAAAATACTGCTGGCGTAGGAGACGCGTTCTGGAAATAGAGAGGCGATGGTTTTTGGCGTTACTTCGGCAAACACGAGGATCACGAGAGTTAGGACACCGGTAGCGATAGCTACACCGATATCCCCGTAAATGCGCATACCAAGAATGGTCGCGATCGCAGATGCAAGAATGTTGACAAGATTATTGCCGATTAGAATGAGGCCAATCAATCTGTCTGGGCGGTTCAGAAGTTTTTCTACGCGTTTGGCACCTTTATGACCCGTTTGGGCCAAGTGCTTTAAACGGTAGCGGTTCAGGGACATCATGCCCGTTTCTGAACCCGAGAAATAACCAGAAATTACAATGAGACACGCGAGTAGCGCAAATAAGATACCCGTTGATATGTCGTCCAAAACTATTCTTTTCCTATTTGTGTATCTTGATTAATTTATGACCGAACATGGTCGAGATGTCAATTGAATGTATCGCACTCAATATTTTAAAGGCAAGGTATGTGAGACCTTGCCTTTATTTTACCGATTAGCTCAGGATGATTTCCTGAACGAAGCGACTACCGAAGTAGGCTAATGTGAGCATGCTGGCGCCAGCAAGGGCAAACCAAGTGACTTTTTGTCCACGCCAACCTTTTTGATAGTGACCCCATAGAAGGATGGAGTAGATAACCCAAGCAATAAAAGATAGCACAGCTTTGTGTGCCTTCCCTTGAGCAAACATATCTTGCACGAAGATAAGGCCAGTCAACAAGGTGCCGGTTAATAAGCCATTACCAATAAGAATGATCTTGAAAAGCTGTCTTTCCACCATCATTAATGGAGGTAGGTTAGGGTTGATTACTAACGCTTTCTTCTTTTTAAGTTTGTGATCTAGCCACGCAAGTTGCAGCGCGTATAGTGCGCCGATAGTCAACGTCGCGTATGAGAACAACGCCAAAGAGATGTGCACTAGCAGTTTTGGATCGTTTTCTAGGTGCTTGATGAAGGTGCTTGAAAGAAATGTGGCAGCCATTAAATTCAGGGCAGCGAAGCTGTAAACGACGGGTAAAATGAACCATAGTCGGGTTTTGAGCATAGCACCGCTCATCACCAGAGATATGATTAAACTGATTAATGAAGCAACGTTCAAAATACTGAGGTTTTGACCACTGGCATTAAAGATTAAATCGCCTAGCAACCAAGCATGGAAAGCTAAAGCAAGTAATGCGCTGATAAACACCGTTTTTACACGGATTCCTGTTTGGTGCACGAGACCTGGAATGATCGTGGAAATCGCCATTGAATAAAGAAAGGCTGCTGCGATCGCAATAAGACTGTCCATGGTATCCATTTAAATGATTACTAATTGACGAATTATACCTCGCATCGCTCTTTGGGGCTATGGTGAACCTCACTCAATTCCAAGTGAACAATGTCTCACATCACAAGCGCGGATGATTAACGCTCTACAACGGGTATGACTCTAATCCACGCTAATGTATACTCACAGTAATAGTCGCAGGATTGAGCGAAGAGAAAACTATGTTTGATAATTTAACGGATCGTCTATCCAAAACGCTGAAGAATATCAGCGGTAAAGGTCGCCTGACCGAAGACAATATTAAAGAGACGCTGCGTGAAGTACGTATGGCGCTACTTGAAGCCGACGTTGCACTGCCAGTTGTCCGCGATTTTGTTAAGCGCGTAAAAGAAGGCGCTGTGGGTGTTGAGGTGTCTAAATCTCTAACACCTGGCCAAGAATTCATTAAGATCGTTCAAGCTGAACTTGAAGCGGTGATGGGTGAGTCTAACGAGGCTCTTGACCTAGCAGCACAGCCGCCAGCAGTCATCTTAATGGCCGGTCTACAAGGTGCGGGTAAAACCACATCAGTAGGTAAGCTATCTAAGCTCCTGACTGAGCGTGACAAGAAAAAAGTTTTGGTTGTGTCTGCCGATGTTTACCGTCCAGCCGCGATTAAACAGCTTGAAATGTTAGCTAGTGATGTTGGCGTTGATTTCTTCCCATCTTCAGCTGACCAAAAGCCTCTTGATATTGCCAACGCTGCAATCGACCACGCGAAGAAGAAATTCTACGACGTGCTAATTGTCGATACTGCCGGTCGCTTGGCTATCGACGAAGAGATGATGGGCGAGATCAAAGAGCTTCATACTGCCATTAAACCAGTAGAGACTCTGTTCGTTGTTGATGCAATGACTGGTCAAGATGCCGCGAATACGGCTAAAGCCTTTGGTGATACGCTACCACTAACCGGTGTTATCTTGACGAAAGTTGATGGTGATGCGCGAGGTGGTGCTGCACTATCTGTTCGTCATATCACAGGCAAGCCGATTAAATTCTTAGGTGTTGGTGAAAAGACTGACGCACTAGAACCATTCCACCCAGATCGTGTTGCTTCTCGTATTCTAGGTATGGGCGACGTACTGTCTCTTATTGAAGACCTACAGAAAAACGTTGATACCGAAAAAGCAGAGAAGCTGGCTAAGAAGTTTAAAGAGAAGAAAGGCTTTGACCTTGAAGACTTCCGTGAACAGCTTGGTCAGATGCAAAACATGGGTGGCATGATGGGCATGATGGATAAGCTTCCTGGCATGTCTCAGCTACCAGACAACGTTAAAGATAAAGTTGATGACAAGATGTTCAAGCAAATGGAAGCGATCATCAACTCTATGACAATGAAAGAGCGTCAGCGCCCAGACCTAATCAAAGGCTCACGCAAAAAGCGTATTGCTGCAGGTTCTGGTACGCAGGTACAAGATGTAAACCGCATGCTTAAGCAGTTCACCCAAATGCAGAAGATGATGAAGAAAATGCAGAAAGGTGGAATGAAAGGCATGATGCGCAACATGCAAGGCATGATGGGCGGCGGTGGAGGTATGGGCGGAATGGGTGGTGGTTTTAACCCGTTTGGTCGATAATCTACAAATGTAAGCTTTAGCTACGTTACTTTTCATAGTGTTAGCCGTGTCACAGAAAGTGTACGGTTGCTATGTTGGTGAAAAAATAGCTAAAGCCCTTGCATTGCACTGGAATAAGAGTAAAATTCCGGGGCTTTAATTTGGCACGAGACCCCAAGCTATTTACTATACTTGGGGTTAATTATTTTATTAAGAAAGCAAAGAGGACGACATGGTAACCATTCGTTTGGCACGTCACGGTGCAAAGAAGCGCCCATTTTATCAAATCGTAGTTGCGGATAGCCGTAACTCTGTAACTGGCCGTTTCATCGAGAAAGTAGGTTTCTTTAACCCTACTGCTCAAGGTCAAGAAGAAGGTCTACGTCTAGACCTAGATCGTGTTAACCACTGGGTTGGTCAAGGCGCATCTCTATCTGATCGTGTAGCTAAGCTAGTTAAAGACGCTCAAAAAGCGGCTTAATTCTTTTTTAAAGAGAAATAGCTTATGTCGATGAAGGGTACAGAAACTATGAGCGAGCAAAACAATAGAATTGTCATGGGTAAACTTGGGTCTACCTATGGTATTCGTGGCTGGCTTAAAGTGTTCTCCTACACAGACAATGCTGAAAGCATATTTGATTACAGCCCTTGGTATTTAAACCAAAAGGGCAAGTGGGTTGAGTACAAAGTTGAAAGCTGGAAACGTCATGGCCAAGGTTATGTATGTAAGCTAGCGGGATTAGATGTTCGTGAAGACGCGCAACTGATGACTAACTTTGAAATTGCTATTGACCCTGCTTCGTTACCTGAATTGTCAGAAGATGAATTCTACTGGCGCGAATTGTTCGGTATGCAAGTTTTTACCACTAAAGGTTACGACCTTGGTGAGGTCACTGACCTATTAGAAACTGGCTCGAACGATGTTCTAGTAATCAAAGCAAATCTTAAAGATGCTTTTGGCCAAAAGGAACGGTTAGTACCGTACCTTGAAGAGCAAGTGATCAAGAAAGTTGATCGCGAAGCTCGCCGGATCGAAGTTGACTGGGATCCTGGATTCTAACTCCAAATTACAGAGCGAGAGAACACATGTGGGTTGGCGTAATTAGCCTGTTTCCTGAAATGTTCCGTTCTGTTACTGATTTTGGAGTAACAGGTCAAGCGGTTAAGAAGGGTCTTTTATCTATTGAGACATGGAATCCTCGCGATTTCACTCATGATAAACATCGCACTGTTGATGACAGACCTTACGGTGGTGGTCCTGGCATGTTAATGATGGTTCAGCCTTTGCGCGATGCTATCAAAACAGCCAAGCAAGCAGCACCGGGTAAGACGAAAGTTATCTATCTTTCACCTCAAGGTCGTAAACTCGACCAGAAAGGTGTTGAAGAGCTGGCTACAAACGAGAACATCGTTCTAATTTGTGGGCGCTATGAAGGGGTAGATGAGCGTATCATTCAATCTGAAGTTGACGAAGAATGGTCAATTGGGGATTTTGTGATGACGGGTGGTGAACTGCCAGCCATGACGTTGATTGATTCAGTCTCTCGGTTTGTTCCGGGTGTACTTGGCGATTTCGCGTCAGCAGAAGAAGATTCTTTTGCTAATGGCTTGTTGGATTGCCCTCATTATACGCGTCCTGAAGTGTTAGATGGAAAAGATGTACCTAGTGTACTGAAATCTGGAAACCACAAGGATATTCGTCTCTGGCGATTGAAACAATCGTTGGGCCGAACTTGGCTAAGAAGACCAGAACTCCTGGAAAACCTAGCTCTGACTGACGAACAGGAACAATTACTGGCTGAATTCATTAAAGAGCATCGCTCTTAACGAAAAGCAAGCAGTAACCTATTAAATTTAGTATCAGTTTATTCTAGGAATTTATACAAATGAGCAACATCATCAAGGCTCTTGAAGAAGAGCAACTAAAATCAGACCTTCCTAAATTCGCACCAGGTGACACTGTTGTAGTTCAGGTTAAGGTAAAAGAAGGTGACCGTGAGCGTCTACAGGCTTTCGAAGGCGTAGTAATCGCTATTCGTAACCGTGGTCTTCACTCTGCATTCACAGTTCGTAAGATCTCGAACGGTGAAGGTGTAGAGCGTGCGTTCCAAACTCACTCTCCAATGGTTGATAGCATCGAAGTTAAACGCCGTGGTGCAGTACGTCGTGCCAAGTTGTACTACCTACGTGAGCGTTCTGGTAAGTCAGCTCGTATTAAAGAGAAACTTACTAGAAAGTAATTCTTTTTGCATTCTATCGATAAAAGCGGAGCCATTGGCTCCGCTTTTTTGTGCCTGTTATTTAGAGTTTCGCAGACAATAGCTCCTCAACTCGCTCGTTCATCATTCTTGAGGATGACGGAGTAAGGAATCGGAACCTCTGACCTCGGGGTTGTTAAACCTTTAAGATCCTTAATCCAATAAAAAAGGATTGACGTTAAACGCCAACCCTTTCATTTTACTCGAATCTCGAATCTCGAATCTAGAACCACTTAGTGTGGGTCTTCTGACCAACCATCGCTATCAGACATATCTGGTGCGCCAGCGATGCTGTTTTCTTCATCTGCCCATTCACCAAAGTCAATCATCTGACATTGTTTGCTGCAAAACGGGCGATGTGGGCTTTGTTCACCCCATTCAACGTCAGTATTACATTGAGGGCATTTAACGATGGTGATTTTTTTCGACATAGTGATTCTTAATTTGAAGGTGTAATAATACCAATCGTAGTAAATAACTGGTCATCCTAGCTTGTTAAAACGCTCGATAACTTCGTTAGAAATTTTGATTGTAGAATAACTACTTATCGAAAATTTCTGTCTTGTTCTCAAACCTTTTTCCTACGCTATTTATGAACACTTACTTACTGTGATTGGCATAAGAGTTCGTTTAGGCTCGAGTGGGTACTCAAGCCAAACTATAAAAGGAAATTTTAGGTGCAGATAGCCAATTCAAATTCGATATCTTGAGTACAGGCTTGCCCTGTTTCAAAGCTCATGAATTTGACGGCAAAACGGTTTTTATGTCCCGAGATCATCGGGTAGGCACCGTATTGCATTGGAATAGATAGGCGAAGGATATTCGCTTCATCAGCATCGCTCTGGAAGAAGCCAGCCCGAGCAATTTGCTCTTTAAAGTGCCCAGTCTCTCTGGTTAGCTTTAACCATAGCGTTAGCGCTTCATACAAAGGCTGTAGGCTATCCATCCACGCTTTGGCATCTCTCATTCTCTTGTCTAGAGGAAGGTGTAGCCAATAATGCAGTGCGGGTAAATCAAAGCAGCATGAACCGCCTGGTAGATTAAAACGTTGACGAATAGCACTTAGGAAACGGTCTTCCTTAAGTGACTGACCAAAACGCTCTGCCTGCATCAATTCACGATAGATATTACCAATATCGTTGAGCAGTGATGTAAGCATCTCTTGATCGACACCTTCAACATCTAACCAGCTTTTGTAGGTTACACGTTGCTTCTCAATGTCTTTTGCGAGTTCGCTTTTGAGTTGGATCTGCTCAAAGATTTCAATCAGATCGAAGATCGAACGGAAAAAGAGTTGATACTGTTGAGCATCAGAAAATGTAGAAGACAAGTGTAACTGCCTCAAGAGTGACTCAACTCTTAAGTAGATTCGTGTTTTCTCATTTAGAGGATGTTCAAATTTGTGGGTGATCATCGAGCAAACCTTCATTCAACATAGTTCTATTCTGACCTATCTACTGTACTGATTGCCAGATACTTTTGATGTAAATCTGTGATTTGAAGCAAAAGTTCTTGGTTTTTAGTATGGTTTTTAATCACGTCATCTGCAACTGCTAAGCGTTGTTCTCTTGATGCTTGTGATTTTAAAATTGATGTAACTTGTTCTCTAGAGACATTGTCGCGACTCATTGTGCGTTCTATTTGCACTTCGGCTGGCACATCAACGATTAATACGCGATCGGCCATGCCTTGCATCTGGTTTTCAACCAATAGAGGCGCTACTAATAAAGCATAAGGAGATGTGACTTTAGACAGGTCACTGTCAATTTTGTCGCGGATCATTGGGTGAAGAAGATCATTGAGCCACTGTTTCTCTTTGGGATTAGAGAAGATTAGTTCACGTAACTGACTTCGATTTAGAGTCCCATTTTCAAGTAAGATAGCGTCCCCAAAATGAGCCGCAATTTGTTTCAAGCCTTCGCTGCCTAGTGCCACAACTTCACGTGCCACGATATCAGCATCTACAATATCAATATTAAAATGTTCATTGAAGAGGTTAGCCACTGTGGTTTTGCCACTTGCGATACCACCACTTAATCCGATAATCGTTGCCATGGTTAAATTCCTAGTACAGAAGTGAAATACCAACCCATGATGTCGTTGCCCCACATCAGGCTTACCCAACCAGCAATGGCGAGGTACGGCCCAAATGGGAACGCTTTATCAATGCCTTGTTGTTTCAATCGAAGCTGAATCAACCCAAAAACAAGGCCGACAAGCGAAGACAAGAGAATGATCATAGGCAGATGCTGCCAACCAAGCCAAGCACCAAGTGCTGCTAATAATTTAAAGTCACCGTAACCCATCCCCTCTTTGCCCGTGAGTAGCTTGAATAGCCAGTAAACAGACCAAAGAGCTAGGTAGCCTGCCATTGCACCTACTACGGAGTCTTGAAGGGATATCGGGCTGATATTAAACAGAGCTAATGCGATACCAGACCAAACCAAAGGTAAAGTAATTTGATCCGGCAGCAGCATAGTATCGAGATCGATAAAGGTAGCAGTGATCAATGCGAATGTGAAAAATATCAGAGCAATAGCGTAATAGCTGAAACCAAAGTGACTAGCGACGACGGTGCAAAGTGTTGCGGTAAGCAGTTCGACTAAAGGGTAGCGAGCACTGATCGGATTGGTACAACTGTGGCACTTACCTTTTAATAGTAACCAGCTTAATACCGGGATGTTGTCGATGACTCTTAATTGAGTTTTGCACTTCGGGCAGGTAGATCGCGGAACACTGAGATTGAATGTACCTTCAGGTGCTGGGATTTTATATTGAGAAAAATATTCCGAGCACTCTTGTTGCCATTCGCGTTCCATCATAATAGGCAGTCGATGAATCACAACGTTGAGAAAGCTGCCAATAAGAAGGCTAAAAATGAAAGCTAATACAGGGAATAGCCAAGGATAGTAGTGAAATACTTCCATAGTGTTTTTTTACCACTTGATCAATATGAGCAGAGGTTTGCTACTCAGGGGTGTTTAGTTGCTTTTGCTATCCTAACACACTCATAAGGTTAAAGATCGGTAAGTACATCGCGACAACTAGCCCCCCTACAACGGTGCCTAGAAAGACGATGATCAGTGGCTCTAAAATCTTGCCTAAGTTATCGACGGTATTGTCTACTTCAAATTCGTAAATAGAGGCCACTTTATTGAGCATGTCATCAAGATTGCCTGACTCTTCCCCGATCATAACCATTTGTAAAACCATTTCAGGGAAGGCGTTGGTATTACGCATCGCGATATACATCGGCATACCAGCGGCTGTTTCACGGTGAACCTCGATGATGGCAGATTCATAATGCAGGTTGCCTGCAGTTCTAGCCGTTGTTTTTAGGCTCATTAATATTGGAATGCCAGAACTGAAACTTGTCGACAGAGTCCGGCTAAATTTGGCGATAGAGGCCTTTGCCATAACGCCACCAAGTATTGGAAAGCGTAACCCTAAACGACTGGCTGACAGGCGAATCGAGTAAGAACGTTGACAGAGTTGATGGATAAATAGAGCGATAGCCCCGATGCCTATGGCGGTATAAAAACTGTAAGCTTGCATCCAATGGGATAGGTAGAGTACCTGTTGGGTGAACCAAGGTAAGTCTGCTCCGAAACCAGAAAACATCGATTCAAATTCAGGGATGACCATGGTCAGCATTAAATAGGAAACGGTAAGGGCGACTGCTACAACCATTGCTGGGTAGATGAGAGCTTTTATAACCTTGGATTTTAGTTGCTCACTCTTTTCACGATAGGTCGCCAAGCGTTCAAATACTTGTGCAAGGTTGCCGGAGAGTTCGCCTGTCGCGACCAAGTCGGTATACAGATCATCAAAGTGGCGGCTTGCGGTTCGCATCGCTTTTGAAATAGGAGTGCCGGCTTCTACACCTTTGCAGATGTGCGATAAAATCGATTTCATTTCTGCTTTGCGGTGATTGTCTGACACTAACTTGATGGCCTGCACTATGGGCACACCAGTCGCCAACATGGTAGCCAGTTGGCGAGTCAAAATAGTGATGTCTTTGGCTTTGACCCGATGGGTTAAACGAGTGATTGCTGAGATGCTTTTCTTTTTGATTTTCTTAATCTGAATGTGCTGCTCTTTGAGCTTCTCTCGTACTTCTAATTCGGTGAGCGCTAAGCTCTGCCCTGATACTTTCTTGCCAGAACTATTGATTCCCTTCCAATGGTAGTTTTTTAGTTGTGATTGTTTGCTTTTACTACTCATTTTCGCTCCGTGAATTATAGGTATAGAACACGTTGTAGCTCTTGATAGCTGGTGGTGCCTTCAAGCAATTTATCTAGCCCTGATTCTTGTAAAGTTCTCATGCCTTCTCGGCGTGCCAAGTTTTCAATGGCTAACGCGTTCGGTTTGTCGATCAGGCTATTTTTCAATTGGTCGCTAAAAGGCATGACTTCATAGATACCTACTCGCCCCGAGTATCCCTGATTGCACTCATTACACCCTTGTGAGTTGGCTTTGTAGATGATTTGGCTATTGGGAATGGAGTGGCGTAGAAATATATCAGGTGAGTCATCAGCTGCTTTACAGTGGTCGCACAGTCGTCTTGCCAGTCGTTGGGCGATAATCAGACTTAATGATGAAGCGAGGTTAAAAGGTTCTATCCCCATATGAGATAGGCGAGTCACAGTTTCTGCTGCCGAATTGGTGTGCAGTGTCGAAAGCACTAAGTGGCCTGTTTGCGAGGCTTTGATCGCGATCTCTGCGGTTTCCAAATCACGGATCTCTCCGACCATCACCACATCAGGATCTTGTCGTAAAAATGATCGCAACGCTTCAGCGAAACCAAAGCCGATCTTAGGCGTCACTTGTACCTGATTGATGCCACACAGGTTAATCTCCACCGGATCTTCGGCTGTTGAGATGTTGCGTTCAGTGGTGTTAAGAATTCGAAGGCCAGTATAAAGAGAAACCGTTTTACCGCTGCCGGTTGGCCCTGTCATTAAGATCATTCCTTGCGGGCGTTTCAATGCATTAAGGTAGAGTGCTTTTTGATCCTCGCTGTAACCGAGCTTATCGATATCGAGATTGGCAGCGCTGCTGTCTAGAAGACGAAGAACGATCTTTTCTCCCCATAATGTTGGCAGCGTCGATACACGCATATCAATCGCCAGTTCGTCATTTAAGCGCAGTTTGATACGACCATCTTGAGGCAAACGACGTTCGGCGATATCGAGTTTGGCGAGAATCTTCAAGCGCGCCGATAGACGACGACTTAAGTGAGAAGCGGGCTGTTGAATTTCGACAAGGATGCCATCGCAACGTAGACGTACGCGGTAGTTTTCTTCATAAGGTTCGAAGTGGATATCCGATGCGCCTTTACGTGCTGCATCGACTAGAATCTGATTGATAAAGCGACTGACAGGGGAGTCATCTTGGCTAAGGTCTTCAATGGACGTTATCTCGTCGTCAGATATCTCAACAAGGTTGGCTAGCTCATCTTGGGTGATCTCTTTACGTTTCGAATCTTGCCCGGAAATAGAACGGCCATACAGCTTTCGTATTGCACCTTCTAGTTCAGAGTAGTTAGCGACAACTAACTCAATCTGCAATCCTGTCGCGAATCGAAAGTCGTCTTCAGCTTGTAAGTCCGTAGGGTCGGCAGAAGCGAGTGTGAGAGTTGAGCTAGAAACTGAAATTGGAATGGCGCGATACTTGGTGATCAACTCACGAAGCCCCAATTGCTCACACAAGGTTTCGTAGTCAGTACTGGCTAGTTGCACCAACGGTAAGCCGAAGATGGTTTTGATATTGTTTGCTAAGGAATCGCCGGTGAAGAAACCAAGAACGAGCAAAGTTTCAGGTGTTGAAATTCCTGAAGCTTGTACATGTTCCGCAACTTCTTGTTCTTGAGTCAGGCTAAGAAGGTTAGCCTGACGTAGAATCGTGGGGAGGTTGGTTAGCATTTAATAGGTAGCAGTGCAGCTGTTCGGTCTTGATTCTGAAGGGACATTTTTGGATGCACATACCCAACCTGAATCATTATTCTTTTTAAACTGAACGCTAGCAGTACTACCTTTTAATGAGCCTTCACTAAAACCAAATGTAGCGGTCCCTCCACTGACTGCTGTAGCTAATGTAATAGAGCCCAGAGCATTCATTGCTGCTGTTCCGCCAACTTTAGTAATATCTGTTGGAAATGTATTCCCATTTTCTTGTTGGTACATATCAATATTTGTAAGTAAACCTCTTACAGTAGCAGTAGCAGATGCTACTTCTGTTTTTTGAACATAGTTTTTATAAGCAGGTATTGCCACTGCAGATAAAACACCAATAATCGCCACGACAATCATCAATTCAATCAGCGTAAAACCTTTCTGAGTTGTTCTTTTATTTTTGTTATTCATTGTTCTATTCCATTGTTTAGTTTGTTTCAGCGCAAGCACTGGTTGATGGAAAGAATAGAAGTCGAGATGGGGAAGTGGAATGGTGTTCAGGTTTGGGCGCGAGTGGTTTCGTGTTTATTAGTGTGATGTTTCATATGGCACACAAAATTATGCGACCAACTTAAATAAGTGATTGAAATACTGATAATTTAGGTAATAAAAAAGGCACTGTTATCAACAATGCCTTTGACGGAAATATATTTACTATTCAGTTAATTACGCTTTAAATCTCATGGATAGGTCCATCGCTTTTAGATGCTTAGTCAGTGCACCAACAGAGATGTAATCAACACCCGTTTCAGCGAACTCTGCGATAGTGTCTAAAGTGACATTACCTGAGTTCTCTAATGCTGCGCGGCCAGCGTTGATTTTCACGGCTTCACGCATCATGTCTGTGGTGAAGTTGTCTAGCATGATGATGTCTGCGCCAGCGCTGATCGCTTGCTCTAGCTCTGCTAGGCTTTCAGTTTCAACTTCCACAGGTTTACCCGGGTTAAGCTCTTTTGCTGTCGAGATCGCTTTCTCAATACCACCACAAGCGATGATGTGGTTTTCTTTGATTAGGTACGCGTCGAAAACGCCAATACGGTGGTTGAAGCCACCGCCACAAGCCACAGCATATTTTAGTGCGCTACGTAGGCCTGGAATCGTTTTGCGAGTGTCTAACAGGCGGCATTCGGTGTGTTTGATTTTGTCAGCGTAGATTGCTGTCGCCGTCGCGCAGCCAGATAGTGTTTGAATGAAGTTCATTGCGTTACGCTCACCGGTTAATAGCGCACGTGCAGGGCCAGTTAAGCTACAAAGCGTTTGATTTGGTTCAACCTTGTCACCGTCTTCTACGTTCCACTCAATAGTGACTTCACCGCCCAGTTGCTTAAACACTTCATCGGCCCAAGCTTTACCACAGAATACGCCGTGCTCACGAGTAATGATGGTCGCGCTATTGATTGCATCTACTGGGATTAGACTTGCCGTAATATCAGCCGCTGGATCTAACGTTCCACCTAGATCTTCTCGGATGGTCTCAGCGACTGCACGAGTGATCTCTAGAGGCAACTGCTCTTTTAAGTAATCAAGGCGTTGGTGGCTGTTATGTGTGTTTTTCATCGCAAATCTAATCTTGAAAGGGAGTGGGAATGGAATGATACTCTTGCTTAACTTCAAATTAAAGAGGCTAGCGTGACTGCTCTATGGGCAAAGTCACAATCTATTGTGCTAGCGGAAAATAAAGTGAGATTAAGATGACGATCAGCTCCAACGGATGGTATGACAACGCTCGGCATGTACCTTCCCCGTATTTTGATACTAGACCGGATGCCGCAGATGTCTCTTTGCTGGTGGTTCATAACATCAGTTTGCCTCCCGGTGAATTTGGAGGGCCGTATATCGAACAATTTTTTACTGGAAAATTGAATGCTGCTGAGCATCCCTTTTTCAAGGTGATACATCAAATGGGTGTTTCAGCACATTGCTTGATTCGGCGCGATGGTGAGGTGGTGCAGTTTGTTTCGTTTTTTGATCGAGCTTGGCATGCTGGCCAGTCGAGTTTTGCTGGGCGTGAAAGGTGCAATGATTACTCGATCGGTATTGAACTGGAAGGCAGTGACTTTGTGGCTTACACCGAGCAGCAGTATCAATCTTTGTCGCAACTGACGGAGGCTCTAATGTTGAACTTCCCAGAGATTACAAGCCAACGCATCACTGGACATCAATATATAGCCCCTTTACGAAAAACGGATCCCGGTTTAGTTTTCGATTGGCGCAAGTTTAAAGAAAAACTCAACGCCTAGAACTGAAATTTGAATATGGCTTTGCTTGTTGCAGAGCCCAAATAGTCAACGCTTGGCATAACGACTTGTGAATTTTTGTTGTTGCTATGTAAAGAAAGTGGTGGAGAGGAGAGCATCAATAAATCGAGAGTGTGACGAGCTTATCAAACGCTAATTTATTAAAACTTATGAACAGAATTTCCATCCTAAATGTGCGCTTGGTTTGATTTTTAAACAAGTGGCACTAATCTTTCTGAAACAATTCATTTTTATCCTGAAACTTTCTAGCACGAAACCTCCCCAAAAGTATTACCCCTGTAAATGGTAAGACCAATTTAGTTGCTGTTTTAAATTTCATTTGTTAAATCATGGTTAATTCATGCTGTGTTCTATGATGCAGGTCAATTTTGCACTGGACAGTGGCGTTTTAATTATGTTAATTTCTGCCCAACTTAAAATTGGTATTACCAATTGTCAGCGAAGAAAAAGAAGAACAACAAACTATGGCTTATCAAAGGATTCGTCAGCCAAAACTCTCGGACGTTATCGAACAAGAGTTAGAAAGGTTGATAGTGGAAGGAACACTGGCTCCAGGGCAGCAGTTGCCGCCTGAGCGCGAACTAGCGAAACAGTTCGATGTGTCTCGTCCTTCAATCCGAGAAGCGATACAACGTTTAGAAGCAAAACGCTTGCTTACTCGCCGTCAAGGTGGAGGTACGTTTGTTAGCGAAAATATCTGGAAAAGCTTTTCAGATCCTTTGCTTAATTTGTTGTCATCCCATTCTGAAACCCAACTAGACTTGTTGGAATCGCGTCATGCGATGGAAGGGATTTCGGCTTACTTCGCGGCATTGCGTGGTACTGATGAAGACTTTGCTCGAATTCAAGCATGCCAAGATAAGATTCATGGTGCGCAAGATAAAGGTGATATTGAAGCCGAATCTGCAGCGGTGATGGCTTTTCTTATTGCTTTAACAGAGGCAGCGCACAATGTGGTGTTATTGCACATTGTTCGTAGTTTGGCTCCGTTACTCGAACAAAACGTCTTAGAAAATTTAAAGCTGTTGCATCGTCGTAAAGACGTTGTGGAGAAAGTGAGTATACATCGAGCTAACATTGTAGATGCGATCGTTTCAGGGCAGCCAGAACAGGCACGTGAAATGTCACATTCTCATTTAGCTTACATCGAAGAAACATTGCTGGATTTGACCAAAGAAGAATCGCGTCGCGAACGTTCTTTACGTCGAATTCAACAGGGTAAATAGCCGTAATACTTCGGCTTTTTACGTGTTTAGTAGAATCCAACTAACAAAAAGGATAGATCGCCATGTCTGACATGAAGCATGACGTTGATGCTCTGGAAACTCAAGATTGGTTAGAAGCTCTTGAGTCAGTAGTACGTGAAGAAGGTGTAGAGCGTGCACAGTATTTACTAGAACAAGTTCTAGATAAAGCGCGTTTAGATGGTGTTGATATGGCTACAGGCATCAACACAAACTACATCAACACAATTCCAGCAGCACAAGAGCCAGCTTACCCTGGTGACGTAACTCTTGAGCGTCGTATTCGTTCGATTATTCGCTGGAACGCAATCATGATTGTATTGCGTGCTTCTAAGAAAGACCTAGACCTTGGTGGTCACATGGCTTCTTACCAGTCAGCTGCTGCGTTCTACGAAGTATGTTTCAACCACTTCTTCCGAGCTCCAAATGAGACGGACGGTGGCGATCTAGTTTATTACCAAGGTCACATCTCTCCAGGTATCTACTCTCGTGCATTCGTTGAAGGTCGTCTAACTGAAGAACAGCTAGATAACTTCCGTCAAGAAGTTGATGGTAAAGGTATCCCTTCTTACCCGCACCCGAAACTGATGCCTGAGTTCTGGCAGTTCCCGACAGTATCTATGGGTCTTGGCCCTATATCTGCTATCTATCAAGCGCGCTTCCTTAAGTATCTTGACGGCCGTGGCCTGAAAGAAACTTCAGCGCAACGCGTATACGCGTTCCTAGGTGACGGTGAGATGGATGAGCCAGAATCACGCGGTGCTATCTCTTTCGCTGCGCGTGAGAAGCTAGATAACCTATGTTTCCTAATCAACTGTAACCTACAGCGTCTAGACGGCCCTGTAATGGGTAACGGTAGCATCATTCAAGAACTTGAAGGCCTATTCAAAGGCGCAGGTTGGAACGTTGTTAAAGTTATCTGGGGTAGCAACTGGGATTCACTACTGGCTAAAGACACGACTGGTAAGCTTCTTCAACTAATGAACGAAACTATCGATGGTGACTACCAGACATTTAAATCTAAAGATGGCGCATACGTACGTGAGCACTTCTTTGGTAAGTACCCAGAAACAGCTGCACTAGTTGCAGACATGACTGATGACGAAATCTTCGCTCTTAAGCGTGGTGGTCACGATTCTTCTAAACTGTTTGCTGCATTCAACAATGCACAAGAGACAAACGGTAAGCCAACTGTAATCCTAGCTAAGACTGTTAAAGGTTACGGCATGGGTGATGCAGCTGAAGGTAAGAACATTGCACACGGTGTTAAGAAAATGGACATGACTCATGTTCAACACCTACGTGATCGCCTAGGCCTAGAAGACATCCTTTCAGATGAGAAGATCGTTGAGCTTCCTTATCTGAAACTGGAAGAAGGTACGCCTGAGTATGAATACATGCATGCTCGTCGTAACGCGCTACACGGCTACACGCCTAAGCGTCTTCCTAAGTTTACTCAAGAGTTCAAGGTTCCAGAGCTAGACGCATTCGCACCTCTACTAGGTGAGCAGAAGCGTGATATCTCTACAACTATGGCTTATGTACGTACGCTAAACATCCTTCTTAAAGATAAGAACATTGGTAAGAACATCGTTCCTATCATCTGTGATGAAGCTCGTACATTCGGTATGGAAGGTCTATTCCGTCAGGTTGGTATCTACAACCCACACGGTCAAGAATACACACCTGAAGATAAAGGCATCGTTTCTTACTACAAAGAAGCAACGTCTGGTCAAGTTCTTCAAGAAGGTATCAACGAACTAGGTTCTATGGCTTCATGGGTTGCTGCTGCAACTTCATACAGCACAAACGATCTACCGATGATCCCGTTCTACATCTACTACTCAATGTTCGGTTTCCAACGTATTGGCGACATGGCTTGGTTAGCAGGCGACCAACAAGCTCGTGGCTTCCTACTAGGTGCTACTGCAGGTCGTACAACACTGAATGGTGAAGGTCTACAGCACGAAGATGGTCACTCGCACATTCAAGCGAACACGATCCCTAACTGTATCTCTTACGACCCAACGTTTGCTTACGAGCTAGCGGTTATCATGCAAGATGGTATCCGTCGCATGTACGGTGAGAACCAAGAGAATGTTTACTACTACCTAACAGTAATGAACGAGAACTACGCAATGCCAGCAATGCCAGAAGGCGCTGAAGAAGGCATTCGTAAGGGTATCTACAAGCTTGAATCTCACGCTGGTGCTAAGGGCAAAGTTCAACTAATGAGCTCTGGTACTATCATGAACGAAGCGCGTAAAGCCGCTGAAATTCTAAGCGAAGAGTACGGCGTAGCCTCTGACGTATTCTCTGTAACGTCGTTCAACGAACTGACTCGTGACGGCCAAGCGGTAGAGCGTGACAACATGCTTCACCCAGAAGCTGAAGAGAAAGTACCGTACATCACGACTGTTCTTGGTAAAGAACCTGCAATCGCAGTGACTGACTACATGAAGAACTACGCTGAGCAAGTACGTGCGTACATGCCAACTGAGTCTTACAAAGTACTTGGTACAGATGGTTTCGGCCGTTCTGACAGCCGTGCAAACCTACGTCGTCACTTCGAAGTTAACGCTGGCTACATCGTAGTTGCAGCTCTAACTGAACTGGCTAAACGTGGTGATATCGAGAAGTCTGTAGTTGCACAAGCAATTGCTAAGTTCGATATCGACACTGAAAAAACTAACCCGCAATACGCATAAGACTGGCATTAAGGTAGGTAAATACAATGACAATCGAAATTAATGTACCAGACATCGGTGCTGACGAGGTTGAAGTAACTGAGATTCTTGTAAACGTTGGCGACAAGGTTGAAGAAGAGCAGTCACTGATCACTGTTGAAGGCGACAAAGCTTCAATGGAAGTTCCTGCGTCTCAAGCGGGTATCGTTAAAGAAATCAAGATTTCAGAAGGTGATTCTGTTTCTACTGGTTCTCTTATCATGATCTTCGAAGCGGAAGGTGCTGCAGCTGCACCGGCTGCTCCAGCAGTTGAAGCGGCGGCACCAGTTGCAGCTGCTCCTGCAGCGGCGGCCCCTTCTGTTGCGAACGAACTGAAAGAAGTTCACGTACCAGACATCGGCGGTGATGAAGTTGAAGTAACTGAAATCATGGTAGCTATCGGTGACGCAGTAGAAGAAGAGCAATCTCTTCTTACTGTTGAAGGTGACAAGGCTTCAATGGAAGTTCCTGCACCCTTCGCTGGTATCGTTAAAGAAATCAAGATCGCTTCTGGTGATTCAGTATCTACTGGTTCTCTAGTAATGGTATTTGAAGTGGTAGGTTCTGGCGCACCAGTTGCAGCAGCTCCTGCTCCAGCGGCGGCACCAGTTGCAGCGGCTCCAGCAGCATCTGCTGAGAAAGAAGTGAACGTTCCTGATATCGGCGGCGACGAAGTAGAAGTTACTGAAATCATGGTAGCGGTTGGCGATACAGTAGAAGAAGAGCAATCTCTAATTACTGTTGAAGGCGACAAAGCTTCAATGGAAGTTCCTGCACCCTTCGCTGGTACAGTGAAAGAAATCAAGATTGCAGCTGGTGATACAGTGTCAACTGGCTCTCTAATCATGACTTTCGTTGTTGAAGGCGCAGCGCCTGTAGCGGTAGCTGTTTCAGCTCCAGCTCCAGCGCAAGCAGCAGCTCCAGCGGCGGCATCGGCTCCTAAAGCTGAAGCAGTAGCTCCAGCAGCTGGCGACTTCCAAGAGAACGGTGACTACGCGCACGCATCTCCAGTTGTTCGTCGTCTTGCTCGTGAATTTGGCGTTAACCTTTCTAAGATTAAAGGTACTGGTCGTAAGAGCCGTATCCTTAAAGAAGACGTTCAGTCTTACGTTAAAGATGCACTTAAGCGTTTAGAGTCTGGTGCTGCAGCATCTGGCAAAGGCGGCGACGGTTCTGCTCTTGGTCTACTACCATGGCCAAAAGTTGACTTCAGTAAGTTCGGCGAAACTGAAATTAAGAAGCTTTCTAAAATTAAGAAAATTTCTGGTGCTAACCTACACCGTAACTGGGTAATGATCCCGCACGTTACACAGTGGGATAACGCAGACATCACTGAGCTAGAAGCATTCCGTAAAGAACAGAATGCAATCGAAGCGAAGAAAGACACTGGCATGAAGATCACTCCACTTGTGTTCATCATGAAAGCTGTTGCGAAAGCACTAGAAGCATTCCCAGCATTTAACTCTTCTCTTTCTGACGATGGCGAAAGCATCATTCTTAAGAAGTACGTAAACGTGGGTATCGCTGTTGATACACCAAATGGTCTAGTTGTTCCTGTCTTCAAAGACGTGAACAAGAAAGGCATTTACGAGCTATCTGAAGAACTAATGGTTATTTCTAAGAAAGCGCGTTCAGGCAAGCTGACAGCGGCAGACATGCAAGGCGGTTGTTTCACAATCTCTAGCCTTGGTGGTATTGGCGGTACTGCATTTACTCCAATCGTAAATGCTCCAGAAGTAGGTATCCTAGGTGTATCTAAGTCTGAGATTAAGCCAGTTTGGAATGGTAAAGAGTTCCAACCACGTCTACAGCTTCCACTTTCTCTATCATACGATCACCGCGTGATCGATGGTGCTGAAGGTGCACGCTTCATTACTTTCCTAAACAGCGCACTATCTGACATTCGTCGTCTAGTACTGTAATTGAGAAAGTAATTATTAAGGTGACTTTCGGGTCACCTTAATTCTTTATATAAAGACTATTTTTAGAGAACAGTTTCCGGCATTTCTCATAAACTGCGGGGGAATTGTTGTCTAGCTCACAGGCTAACTTAAAGCTACTTTCACACTGTTAACATCTCTGTAAAATGTTTCCTGTTTGAAAGCCCAATAATTTTAAGAACATCTACTCAGCCTGTTAGGGATAATGACTACAAGAGGTCACAATGAGCAAAGAAATTAAAGCCCAAGTTGTTGTACTTGGTTCAGGTCCTGCTGGCTACTCAGCGGCATTCCGTTGTGCGGATTTAGGTCTAGAAACAGTACTAGTTGAACGTTACAGCACTCTTGGTGGTGTATGTCTAAACGTTGGTTGTATTCCATCAAAAGCACTTCTTCACGTTTCTAAAGTAATTGAAGAAGCAAAAGCGATGGCAGAGCACGGCGTTGTATTCGGCGAGCCACAAACGGACATCAACAAAGTTCGTATCTGGAAAGACAAAGTAGTTGATCAACTGACTGGCGGTCTTGGCGGTATGGCTAAGATGCGTAATGTTACTGTTGTTAACGGTTTCGGTAAGTTTACTGGTCCTAACAGCATCGAAGTTGTTGGCGAAGAAACGACAACAATTAACTTTGATAATGCAATCATTGCAGCGGGTTCTCGCCCAATCAAACTTCCGTTCATTCCACATGAAGACCCACGTATTTGGGATTCTACGGATGCACTAGAACTAAACGAAGTACCAGAAAAACTGCTTATCATGGGCGGCGGTATCATCGGTCTTGAGATGGGTACGGTTTACCACTCTCTAGGTTCTAAAGTTGAAGTTGTTGAGATGTTCGATCAAGTTATCCCAGCTGCGGATAAAGACATCGTTAAAGTCTTCACTAAACGCATCAAGAACAAGTTCAAGCTAATGCTTGAAACTAAAGTGACTGCTGTTGAAGCGAAAGAAGACGGCATCTACGTTTCAATGGAAGGCAAGAAAGCACCAGCTGAAGCTGAGCGCTACGATGCTGTTCTTGTTGCTATCGGTCGTGTTCCAAACGGTGCACTTATCGACGCTGAAAAAGCGGGTATCGAAGTTGATGAGCGTGGTTTCATTAATGTTGATAAGCAAATGCGTACTAACGTTCCTCACATCCACGCGATCGGTGACGTTGTTGGTCAACCAATGCTTGCTCACAAAGGTGTGCATGAAGGTCACGTAGCTGCTGAAGTTATCTCTGGTAAGAAGCACTACTTCGATCCTAAAGTAATCCCATCAATTGCGTACACTGAGCCAGAAGTTGCTTGGGTAGGTAAGACTGAGAAAGAAGCGAAAGCGGAAGGCCTGAACTACGAAGTTGCTACTTTCCCTTGGGCTGCTTCTGGTCGTGCAATCGCTTCTGACTGTGCAGACGGTATGACTAAGATGATCTTCGATAAAGATACTCATCGCGTAATCGGTGGTGCTGTTGTTGGTACTAACGGTGGTGAACTTCTTGGCGAAATCGGCCTAGCAATCGAAATGGGTTGTGATGCAGAAGATATCGCACTGACTATCCACGCTCACCCAACTCTACATGAGTCTGTTGGTCTAGCTGCGGAAGTATTCGAAGGTTCAATCACTGACCTTCCAAACAAAAAAGCAGTGAAAAAGAAGAAGTAATTCTTTTTTAGCCACTCGCTAATGTTTCTAAAAGCCGTTGATTCGTCAGCGGCTTTTTTGTATCTGTTGGGAAGGACGCTACGCTCTGAGATTAGAGTGTGCTCGCATCGGGATACGAAAGGACAACACATCAAGGTGGACGGAAATAAAAAAGGATTGACGCAGTACGTCAATCCTTTAGTTTTATTCGAATTTCGAATCTACTTATAAATACACAACATGTTCAGGTAGCTGTCTGTCAGGTTAGACAGCTCTTCATTTGTTTCTACACGTTTCGCTTGAATGAATAGTGAGTAGCAAATGCCGTGGAACAGATTCGCAAGATGCTTAGGATCGTGATCGTCACAAACTTCGCCACGCTCAATCGCTTTACTAAACATGTTTTGTACTAACATTTGGTTAGTACGGTTGGTTGTTACGAATAGAGGCCATACTTCATCACGAGTAGACGCACTCCATTCGAACCACACATTGAGCCAATGGCAATCGTGAGCCACCAAAGTCACCATTTCAGTCGCAATATTATGCAAGTTCTCTTTTGCGTGAATATCGAGGTCGATATTGTCTGAAAGGAAGTTCGAGAATTGGCGAACCACGTGATTAAGCACTTCATCAACAAGATCTTCACGAGTTGGGAAGTAGTTAAATACGGTTGCCACTGATACCTGAGCAATGTCTGCTATATCAGCATGTCCACCGCGGCCAATGCCACGACGAGAGAACACCTCAAGTGCGATTTCCATCAATTGAAGTTTTCTTTTTAAGGGTGAAAGCCTAGTTCTAGGTCTCTTAGATATTGAGTCCATTTTGTTTTCCTTGCCAACGAATTTTTTATATTAATGATTTTATTATTATTTAAGCCAAGATGAGTGTAATGGTGCATATGCAAATGGTCAATCCTTTGAGCTTCTTTTATAGACAGTTACGTCAAACTTGATACATAAAGCGTGATCAGTATGGATGAGAAAGAAAGTGAGTATTGGATAAGGCATCTGTGCACATTTCACTGAGAATCTAACAGTAAATTCGAACCATAAGGTGGTGTGGGTATTTGAGCAATGCTAGACTTACGCACGAAATGAGCGGCACCAATGGCAGAACTGTCTAAACTTGTCGCAATCACCAAATAAAATGAGAGCAGTATGAAGCATACAGTTGAAGTCATGATCTCTGAGCAAGAAGTTCAGGATCGAGTGAACGAACTAGGTAAACAGATCACGGAGCACTACAAAGGTAGTGAAGATCTTGTTTTAGTTGGCTTATTACGTGGATCTTTTGTCTTTATGGCAGATCTTGCTCGTGCTATCGATTTAACTCACCAAGTTGATTTCATGACCGCGTCTAGCTACGGCAATGGCATGGAAAGCTCGCGTGATGTACGTATTCTGAAAGATCTTGATGATGATATTCAAGGCAAAGACGTTCTACTTGTAGAAGACATTATCGATACAGGTAATACTCTGACTAAAGTGAAAGAAATTCTGAGCCTACGTGGTCCTAAATCTATCGAAATTTGTACGCTACTCGACAAGCCTTCTCGCCGTGAAGTGATTGTTGATACTAAGTGGATTGGTTTTGCAATTCCTGACGAATTCGTTGTTGGTGTGGGTATCGACTACGCACAAAAATATCGTCACCTACCATACATCGGTAAAGTTGTGCCTCAAGAGTAATTATCGCTCTGTTGAACACGAACAAAAAAAGGCTCGCATCATGCGAGCCTTTCTATATCTGTGGTTAAGCGTTATCTGCGATTTAGCATTATATATTGGATCTAAGAGCTAACCAAGAATTGGGGATGATAGGATTTTATGCAGCGCTTCTAAATGACTGTTTTCTAACGTGTCATTGCTTGAGCAACGAACGCCAAGGTCTTGTAGTTTTCCATTGCCAATACCATAAACAACACCGTGGATTTCAATATCTTGTCCACGTTCCCATGCGGTTTGCATGATGGTTGAGTTACCGAGGTTGTAGACTTGCTCCGCAACGTTAATTTCGCACAGCTTGTCACCCCATTGTTCACGAGGTAGAGATTCGATCTGTTTACGGTACTTAAGGTAGTTATCACGAATGTGGAGCAGCCAGTTATTGATTAGGCCTAGCTTAGGATTATCAATGGCTGCATTCACACCACCACAACCATAGTGGCCGCACACAATGATGTGTTTAACTTTGAGGACGTCAACCGCGTATTGCACAACCGATAAGCAGTTGAGGTCGGTATGAACTACTTGGTTAGCCACATTTCGGTGAACAAACAATTCTCCAGAATATAAACCAGTGAGACGCTCGGCCGGTACACGGCTATCTGAGCAGCCTATCCATAAAAAACCAGGGCTTTGACCCTCTTCAAGCGTTGTAAAATACTCAGGTCTTTGAGAGCGAATTTCTTCAGACCATTTAGAGTTGTTTTCAAAAAGCTGTTTAATCTCTGGCATTTTGCGTCTTACATCCCTTTATTAAGAACTGTAACTATACACAATGTTACAAATTCAATCCCGTAAAAACTGCGTCAACACGCACTCATCTGACGTGTTCTAGTCGTTAAAATCATTAACTTAGCACAGAAGCTACTATCTGGTTATAAGTCATGAATAATGTGATTGAATTAACACTTTCTGTCTGACCAACTCATTTGTTAAAGTTATACGGTTTGTCATTTCATCATCAGGAAGGTGTGTTTTGTTTGGAAGTCGTTTTGCGGATATCAATCTCAAAGGTGACATGTTTGGCGGTGTGACTACAGCCATCATTTCATTGCCTTTAGCGTTGGCATTTGGTGTCGCTTCTGGGGCGGGTGCTGAAGCTGGCTTATGGGGCGCTATCATGGTCGGTCTATTTGCGGCGTTGTTTGGCGGTTCGAGCAGTCTGATATCAGAACCTACCGGGCCAATGACGGTGATCATGACGGCAGTGATGACGAGCATGGTGGCTAAGTACCCTGAAACCGGAATGGCAATGACCTTTACCGTGGTAATGATGGCGGGTGCTTTTCAGATATTACTCGGTACATTGAAGCTCGGAAAGTACGTCACTTTGATGCCATATAGCGTGATCTCCGGATTTATGTCCGGTATCGGCGTTATTCTTATTATCTTGCAATTGTCTCCATTATTAGGTCATGCAGCTCCAGCTGGCGGGGTGATGGGCACGCTTTCTGCGCTACCTAATACGTTGGCCAACTTGAAAATAAGTGAGTTGTTCTTAGGAGTATTAACGTTAGGCATTCTTTTCGGTTTTCCAGCTAAATACCGCAAGTATGTGCCAGCTCAGCTCGTTGCTTTGGTTACCGTTACTCTGTTATCAGTCATCATTTTTGATACCGATTCTATTCGCCGTATTGGGGAAATCCCAGCGGGTTTACCTTCTCTTGTTATTCCTACTATTAGCTCTGAGCAATTTACTACCATGGTTATCGACGCTTTGGTGCTTGGTACGCTTGGTTGTATTGATACGCTTCTGACTGCGGTTATCGGAGACTCATTAACTCGTAAGGAACACGACTCGGACAAAGAACTTCGCGGGCAGGGTATCGCGAATATGATTTCCGGTTTGTTTGGTGCGCTCCCCGGTGCTGGTGCGACTATGGGCACCGTGACCAATATTCAGGTGGGTGCTCGCTCTCCGCTTTCTGGTGTCATTCGAGCCTTGGTTCTGGCATTAGTAGTATTGGTTGCTGGTGGCTTAACCGAACAAATTCCTATGGCGGTTTTGGCTGGCATAGCGATGTATGTTGGTTTCAATATTCTTGATTGGAGTTTCATCCAACGTGCGCATAAGGTGAGCTATGCAGGCATGGGCGTTATGTATGGCGTGATGCTGCTGACCGTATTTGTTGATTTGATTATAGCTGTCGGACTGGGTGTTTTTATTTCTAACATTCTGATTATTGAACGATTAAGCAGAGAACAAGCCAGACAAGTTAAAGCGATTAGTGATGGTGATGATGAAGACGATATCCCTTTGACCGATAGTGAACGTCAATTGTTAGATAGTGCCAATGGCAAGGTGTTGTTCTTCTATCTTTCTGGCCCGATGATTTTCAGTGTTTCAAAGGCGATTTCACGCCAGCACTCAAGTATCTCTGACTATGAAGCCATGATCTTGGATCTGACTGATGTGCCGATGATTGATGTGACGGTTGGGCTTGCATTAGAAAATGCCATTAAAGATGCTTTAGATGCAGAGTGCGAAGTGTACCTGTTGTGCCCTAATGAGAATACTCGTCAACAATTAGAGAAATTCCACGTGCTTGATCTCGTACCTGAGTCCAATACCTATCGATTTAGATATGAAGCGCTGACCGCGGCAACAAGTTATGTGGATAGAGATGAGCATCAGTTTGGCTCGGTCTAACCTTTAGCTTAAATTGACCTATTCGCTTTAACTGAATTGGTCGCGCAATAGATTTAAGTTGTTGAACCGATTCTATTAATAGGTAAATAATGCCGTTAAGTTAATGACTTGACGGCATTTTTTGTTATTAGAGAGTTTAAATGATGATGTTCCATCAAAATAAACTGGTAATCGCTATTTGTATCAATCGCAATTCAACGATAGACTTGTTTGCAAAATGGCCGTGCAGATAAGTATGGGTTGGTGCTTTCAACCTGTTCGCTTAAAGCTTCACACCCTTCCTCATGCGCGGCTAACAACACCTATCTATAGCAATGGCAGTCTATCTCTATGTATGCATTAGAAATTGAGCAATTAAGAAAAACTTATGCTGGGGGCTTTGAGGCTCTTAAAGGCGTTAGTTTACAAGTAGAAAAAGGCGATTTTTACGCACTGCTTGGTCCAAATGGTGCAGGTAAATCAACCACCATTGGTGTTATCTCTTCACTGGTTAACAAAACTTCAGGCAAGGTTAAAGTGTTCGGTTTCGACATTGATACCGATTTGGAGTTGGCAAAACAGAATTTAGGCTTAGTACCTCAAGAGTTTAACTTTAATCCGTTCGAAACGGTTGAGCAGATCGTATTGCAACAAGCTGGCTACTACGGTGTGTCAAAATCACTTGCGAAAGAGCGAGCGAAAAAATACTTATCTCAACTCGATTTGTGGGAAAAACGTGGCGAACGTGCACGTAACTTGTCTGGTGGTATGAAGCGTCGTTTGATGATCGCTCGTGCACTGATGCATGAACCACAGTTGTTGATTCTTGATGAACCAACTGCTGGTGTTGATATAGAACTGCGCCGCTCAATGTGGGGGTTTCTTAAAGAGATCAATGAGGAGCAGGGCATTACCATTATCTTGACTACGCATTACCTAGAAGAAGCGGAAATGCTGTGTCGCAACATTGGTATCATCAACCGCGGTGAGCTGATTGAGAATACGACAATGAAGTCGTTGCTGGGTAAGTTGAGTGCAGAGACCTTTATTCTTGATCTTGAAGAGGGTACGCCTGAGCCCAAGCTTGAAGGTGTAAATAGCCAAGTGATGGTGAATGGCTCTTTGGAAATCGAAATCGACAAGAACCTAGGTTTGAACACGATTTTTGCTCAATTGAGTGAACAGCAGGTGAAAGTCCTCTCTATGCGTAACAAAGCAAACCGTTTAGAAGAGCTATTTGTGAGTATTGTCCGTGAGGGGAGTAAATAATATGTACAGCCTATATTGGACCGCTTTCTGTAGCTTGTTGACCAAAGAGATCAATCGCTTTACTCGTATCTGGGTGCAAACGCTTGTCCCGCCAGCGATTACCATGACGCTTTACTTCATTATCTTCGGCAATCTTATTGGTGCTCGTATTGGTGAAATGAACGGCTTTAGCTACATGGAATATATTGTTCCAGGCCTGATTATGATGTCGGTTATCACCAACTCTTATTCCAACGTGGCCTCATCGTTCTTTAGTGCCAAGTTCCAAAAGAATATTGAAGAGCTACTTGTAGCGCCAGTTCCTAACTATGTGATTATCGCTGGTTTCGTAATGGGTGGTGTGGTGCGTGGCTTGTTGGTCGGTACGATCGTAACGTTTGTATCACTGTTTTTTGTCGATCTACAAGTTGATCACTGGGGTGTGATTATTGCCACTGTGTTCCTGACTTCAGTTGTGTTCTCATTGGGTGGTCTAATTAACGCGGTATTTGCACGTACGTTTGATGATATCTCTATTATCCCGACCTTTATTTTAACGCCGTTGACGTATCTTGGTGGTGTGTTTTACTCAATCAGTCTGCTGCCTGAAGTTTGGCAGAGTGTATCGAAGTTGAACCCTATCGTTTATATGGTAAACGCGTTCAGATATGGCTTCTTAGGCGTGTCTGATGTCGGTATTGCCACGTCGTTTGGTGTACTGGGTGTGTTTATCGTCTTGCTGTATGGCATTGCACACTACTTGGTGACAAAAGGTATCGGCTTGCGTAGTTAATAAATAGCGGATTAAGCTCTGAATGACAGACAAAGAAAAAGGTCGATATTACATCGACCTTTTTTATGTCTTGCGTTCAAGCTAGAGGCTGATTACTCCGCCGTTTCTTCTTTCACTTCTTCTTTAGTTTCCGTTACCAAATCGAGAACTTGGTTGTCGATAAGACGCGTCTTACCTAGGAAAGCTGACATCAGAATCACGGCTTGCGTGGATTCTGAAGTGATAGCTTGCAACGTTTTAGCATCGCAAATGAAGATTTCATCGGGTTGAAGATCGGCTGCACGAAGCTGGTCTGTCGCATCTTCAATAACAGATGCGTAGTCATCACGACCGCCACGAATTGCGCTGCTGACCCAACGCATAGTACGCGCTAGAACAGGTGCTCGTTGACGCTCATCAATTGTCAAATTGCTATTGCGAGAGCTCATTGCCAAGCCATCCATTTCACGAACGGTCGCTACGCCGATAACTTCAATGTCTAACGCTAAATCTGTTGTCATCTGGCGAATAACAGCAAGTTGCTGGAAGTCTTTCTCACCGAAGCATGCAAAGTTTGGCTGAACGATATTAAACAGCTTAGTGACAATCGTTGATACGCCGCGGAAGTGACCCGGACGAGACGCGCCTTCAAGCATGTGAGATATACCAGGGACTTCAACAAACGTCTGTTTGTCTAACCCATCTGGGTACATGACTTCTGGCGTCGGTGTAAACACTAGCTCAACGCCTTCACCTGTGAGTTTGTTTAGGTCAGCTTCTAACGTTCGAGGGTAGTTGTTTAGGTCATCGGCACGCTCGAACTGCATTGGGTTAACAAAGATGCTTACCACAACAATATCAGCCAGTTCACGAGCTTTTTTGACCAGAGTCAGGTGACCTTCATGCAGGTTTCCCATTGTTGGGACAAAAGCAACCGTACGTCCATCACGCTTAAACTGTTTAATCTGCTCACGAAGAGCCGCTATTTCAGCAAAAGTTTGCATAGTTACTCCTAAGCGATTGTATGAGCATCATCAGGGAAACGTGCGCTCTCTACTTCTTCTTTGTATAGAGCGACGGCTTTACGCATATCACCTGTTTCTGCTAGGAAATTCTTAGAGAATTTCGGCATGTAGTTCGCAGAAATACCGAACATGTCATGCATAACCAAGATCTGACCATCGGTAACATTACCTGCGCCGATACCGATAACCGGTACGTCACAAGCTTCTGTAATTCTTTTTGCCAATGAAGCCGGCACACATTCAAGGAGAACGATTTGAGCACCTGCGTTTTGCAGTGCTAGAGCGTCAGCAACCATTTTGTCGGCTTGCTCGTCGTCACGACCTTGTACTTTGTAACCACCAAAAATGTTCACAGATTGAGGCGTTAAGCCTAAGTGTGCACATACTGGTACTGCGCGTTCTGTTAGCATCTTCACAGTATCAACCAACCAGCTTCCGCCTTCGATTTTTACCATGTTCGCACCAGCACGCATCAAGGTTGCTGCGCTCTCACAGGCTTGCTCTGGCGTTGCATAGCTCATGAAAGGCATGTCAGCCATAAGAAGACAGTTTGGGCTACCCGCACGCACTGAGCGCGTATGGTAAGCAATCTCTTCAACGGTTACTGGCAGTGTGTCGTTATGGCCTTGTAGAACCATACCAAGTGAGTCACCGACAAGCAGTACTGGCATTTCTTGGCTTTCGAATAATTGAGCAAAGCTCGCATCATAAGCTGTCGAAGTCGCGAATTTACGGCCTTCTCGTTTACATTTGATAAGGTCGTTAATGGTTACTTTTTTCATTGGTTTTCCTTAATGCGTTTGGCTATTGTTGCCAAACATTGAGCCCGTTCTTATCAACTAACTTGAGTAAGTCCGACAGCTCAGTCCCATCAGGGAGTTGTAAACTTGGTGCGATTTCAGCAAGCGGGTAGAGTACAAACTCTCGTTCTTTCATTCCGTAATGAGGAACGGTTAAGCGCTCTGAATCGATCACCTCATTGCCGTACAACACAATGTCGAGATCCAAGGTTCTTGGTCCCCAACGTTCGTCTTTACGGACGCGCCCTTGCTCTAATTCGATTGTTTGAGTGCAATCAAGTAGTTCAATTGGCGTTAATTCGGTTTGGATTGCGACTACCGCGTTGATGTAGTCAGGTTGGTTTTGCGGTCCCATTGGAGTGCTACTATATAGCTGAGAGGTCGCAATAAACGTTGATCGCGGTAGGCTTTTTAGCGTTTCGATAGCCAAATTCGCTTGGCTAACAGGGTCGGCAAGGTTGCTGCCGACCGCAATATAAGCCGTTATCATTCGGATGGCTTACTTTTTTTATTTCGGTAAGTCTTACGGCGACGATGACCTGATTTTGATGGTGCAGCAACGTCGTTAGCCATCGCTTGACGCATGTTGCGACCTGCGGTTTGATAACGCTCCCACCATTTTGCTAGCTCTTTGGTTTCGCCACCCTCTATCTCGCCACGCATTTCTAGGAAATCGTAGCCAGCACGGAACTTGTTGAGTTCCATCAGGCGAACGGCACGTTTACCGTTACGGCGAGGCAGTCTCAGTTGCAGTTGCCAAATTTCACGAATGGTTGCAGTGTGACGACGAGGAATCGCAATCGATTTTACTTGTTGATCAAGGATGATGTTGCTCGCTTCCATGATCGCATCGTAATGAGCCATACCTTGTTCATCAACAAGTTTGTCTGCGAGCTTATTCATTGGGTACCAAAGAATTGCTGCAAACATAAATGCTGGATTTACTCGCTTACCCTCTTCAATACGAAGATCGGTTGAGTCGAGGACCAAATCAAGCATCTGTTCGGTATGAGAATCGTAACTTTCAGTGAAGTGCTCAGCGATAGATGGGAACATCTGTTGGAACAGGTTGTATTCACGCATCAGGTGGTAGGTTTCTAAACCATGACCTGATTGAAGTAATTTCAGAGATTCTTCGTAAAGGCGCGCTGCTGGGATATCTTTTAGCAGGTGCGCAAGCTCTTCGATAGGATCAGCTGTGTCTTCTTCAATATCGAAATCCAGTTTAGCGGCAAAGCGCATCGCACGTAACATACGTACAGGGTCTTCGCGGTAGCGAGTTTCTGGATCGCCAATTAAGCGGATCAGTTTATCTTCTAAATCTTCAACACCACCCGCGTAATCGTGAATGCTGTAGTCTGCAATGTTGTAGTACATCGCATTGATCGTGAAATCACGACGCTCTGCATCTTCATCAACACTGCCGTACACATTATCGCGTAACAGCATGCCTTCTTTAGATTGCGCAGACTCGTTTTTTGATGGCTCTTGATGGTGACCACGGAAAGTGGCTACTTCAATGATGTCACGACCAAACATGATATGCGCCAAGCGGAAACGGCGGCCGATGAGGCGGCAGTTTCTGAAGAGGTGCTTGATTTGTTCTGGCGTTGCGTTGGTCGCTATATCAAAATCTTTTGGCTGAGAGCCTAATAAGATATCGCGTACACCACCACCGACTAAAAACGCGTCAAAACCCGCACCATTTAAGCGATATAACACTTTTAGTGCGTTATCACTGATCTGCTTGCGTGAAATACTGTGCTCTTGACGAGTATAAATATTCAGTGCTAATTCGTGGAATCCGCGTTGTTCGCTTGGGGTATTGTCGTTTGTATTCATTAGTTTAGAACAAAGTAGGTATCGCCAACTCTGTTTTTCTCTTAGTCCAAAGTGGTAGTGCAGGGTGTAATTGCGGCTAATAATAACTTAGCGCGAGCCATTTGAGAACATCGTCTGCTTAACCGCTGCTGTTGGTTATGGCATTTTTATGTGTCGTTTTTACTATTTGCCGTTCATTTCGAGCTAATTACAGTGCTCTTTTTGTAAACTATCAGGTAATTGACTGACGTTCCATTGTTGACTGCCCCACGATAAAACATCATCCATTGAGGCCTCATTTAGGGCTTCCGGTATATCAAAACCCAAGAATCGCATGGCGTTGATTAACGTTGGTTTTGGATTGTCGAGGTCTATCGCGGTGGCATGGTTCTGTTTTGACAGTTTATTCCCCAAGTCATCGGTTGCCAATGGTAAGTGCAAGTAACTCACGGTTTTTTGTTTGAGTGTTTTATACAAACTAATTTGTCGACCTGTTGGTTCTATTAAGTCTGCGCCTCTCACTACCTCAGTTATGCCTTGTTCGACGTCATCAAGAACCACGGCCAAGTTATAGGCAAACAATCCATCTCTGCGTTTAATAATGAAATCTTCTTCAGCCAACGCTTTAGGGATTTCAATCTTGCCGTGACGAACATCGTCAAAAGACTCGACTGGAAAGTCCATGCACAAGCGCACGGCTTGTTCGCCTGAATCAATCAAACCGGCATGTCGACAACGGCCAGTATAAAATCCTCCTAAGGACTTTATCTGTTTGCGGGTGCATTGGCAGTAATAAGCCTGGCTGTCCGCGACCCATTGGTCGATTTGCGCCTGATAAAATTCATGACGCTGGCTTTGATAAACGACTGCGCCATCCCAAAATAGGTGGTAAGCCTCAAGCGTCTTAAGAATAAGGTCTGCAGCTCCGGCCATTTCTCTTGGAGGATCTAGATCCTCCATACGAACGAACCATTGTCCTTGGTTAGATTTCGCTTGAAAGTAGCTACCAAGAGCAGCAACAAGTGAACCAAAATGAAGAGGACCTGACGGTGATGGTGCAAAGCGCCCGATATAATTCATGAGTGAACAACCTAATCTAGAGGGTACCGCAGTAGCCGATTCTTAAGACGTTTAACTATTGGGTGATACGTTTAGCTATCGTTTATTTGTTATCAGTAGCGTGAAATCTTTCGCTTAGATAGCAAACAAAAAAGGGAGCCAAAGCTCCCTTTCTTTACATCCGCAAGAATTAACCTTGCATCTGTTTCTCTTTGATCTCTGCAAGTGTTTTACAGTCAATACAAAGATCAGCAGTTGGACGAGCTTCAAGACGACGAATGCCAATCTCGACACCGCAAGAGTCACAGAAGCCGAAATCGTCTTCTTCGATCTTGTCTAGTGTCTTCTCAATTTTCTTGATAAGACGACGCTCACGGTCACGGTTACGTAACTCTAGGCTGAATTCTTCTTCTTGAGAAGCACGGTCAACTGGGTCTGGGAAATTCGCTGCTTCGTCCTGCATATGGTGCACAGTACGATCAACTTCTTCCCTGAGCTGGTTGCGCCAAGCTGCTAAAATTTTTGTAAAATGTTCCGTTTGCTCAGGTGACATGTACTCTTCACCTGGCTTTGCTTGGTACGGTTCAACACCTGCGATGGCTAGGATGCCTAGCGCTTTTTTCTTAGATTCTGGCATACAGCATCTCCTATTTACACCTAGTCAACTGCAAAGCAGCTAATTTTAAGGCGGGTATCTATAGCAGAAAGAACGAATGGTGGCAAATACTCTTATACAAACTTGCAATCAATGTGATTAGTTCAGCATCTTTGCTTAGCTATTGATAAATTCAACGGCTTGTTTTAGTTGTATTTGAGTACTGCTGAGCTCTGCTTTATAGCAAAGCACTTCAACTCCAGCGTCTTGTGCTTGTTTTAGTAATAACGAATATTTGGCGTCTATATGGTGTGCCGCGGACACTTTTTCAATGCCTGAATGCAAAACAGTGAATAAAAGTACGGCTCTATTTCCAGATTCGACCATTTCTGTGAGTTCACGCAGATGTTTTTGGCCTCTGGTTGTCACTGCATCAGGGAAAAAACCTTGTCCCTTCGTAGACGTTTCTTGTTTAGTTGACGTTTGTTGCTCGTCGAGCAAAGTGACGCTTTTTACTTCAATATAACAAGGCGGCTTTTCGTTATCTTCAAGCAGAATATCAATTCGACTATTCTCACTGCCATACTTAACTTCAGTCCGTAACGCGTTGTATCCTAAGAGTTCAACTATAGTCCCATTTTCAATTGCTTCCACTGCAAGCTGGTTTGCTCGCGCAGTATTTACACAAATACGGTGACCTTTGTCTGTTTCTGAGATCTCCCAGCTGTTTGGGTATTTTCTTTTTGCGTTATCTGATGTTGAGTACCACACCGTGTTGCCTGGGGTAGCGCATCCCGTCATCGCTCCGGTGTTAGCACAGTGAATAGTACGCTCGCTGTCGTCTGGAAGTTTGATGTCAGTGAGAAAACGTTTATAGCGTTTGATAAGAGTCGCTGGCTCTAATGGAGGATTGAAGTGCATATTACTTATTTAGACAGGTAGGTTTTTATGTACAATGTTGCCAACATTACACCACAAGGTTCTCCCATTGCCACAACTGCCCATTGAAGCTGTGATACCAGATCTGCTCGCTGGTATAAAAACACACACTCAACTTATTCTAAAGGCCGCTCCCGGTGCAGGTAAGTCAACATTCTTTCCCTTACTGCTTGTTAAGACCAATGCCGTTCAAGGCAAAATTATCATGCTTGAACCAAGGCGTTTAGCCGCAAGGAATATTGCGACTTACTTAGCGAGCCAATTGGGAGAGAAGGTGGGGGAAAGCATTGGTTTTAGAGTTCGTGGTGAATCTAAAACCAGCAGCTCGACGCGCTTGGAAATCGTTACCGAAGGAATCATGACGAGAATGATCCAAACCGACCCTGAATTGACTGGGGTTGATATGGTGATCTTTGATGAGTTTCATGAGCGCAGTATCCATGCAGATACCGCGCTGGCCTTTAGTCTCGAGATCCAAGAAGCACTGCGTGATGATCTAAAAGTGGTGGTGATGTCGGCGACGTTAGATCAACAAGCTTTGCAATCATTGTTACCCAACGCCAAATACGTTGAATCTCAAGGACGCACCTTTCCTGTTGATTTTCGCTATCAACCTCTTAACTCAAATGATTACTTGGCCCCTAAGATGGCCAACGTGATTCGCTCTCTGATGGAGAAACAGTCCGGCTCACTTTTGGCTTTCTTGCCGGGTGTCTCGGCGATTAAACAGGTCGAATCTCAACTAGAACAACTCGCCAGCGATATCGATGTGTGCCCTCTGTATGGGCAACTCAGCTTTCCTCAACAACAAAAAGCGATCGCGCCATCGGAACCAGGGCGTCGAAAAGTGGTGTTGGCCACTAACATTGCCGAAACCTCTTTGACGATTGAAGGCATTCGATTAGTCGTCGATTCAGGGTTAGAACGAGTTGCAAAGTTTGATTTGAAAACGGGTATTACTAAGCTTGAACAAGTGAAAATCTCGCAGTCTTCTGCTGAACAAAGAGCAGGGCGAGCGGGACGAATTGAAGAGGGGCTGTGTGTACGTTTGTACAGCGAAACACAGCTGATGCAGCAACCTGCTGTGCCAGAACCTGAGATTCTTCATTCTGATTTGTCTTCGTTGGTGTCTGAATTGACGCAATGGGGAGCCGCAAGTGCTGATGAATTACAATGGTTAGACATCCCACCGAAAGCCTCAACAGAACAAGCCAAGCAACTCTTACAAAACCTGGAACTGTTAGACGGTAATGGTCAATTTACGGCATTAGGAAAACAGGCTCAACGCTTAGGGCTTGAACCTCGCATCGCCAGTATGTTGGTTAAAGCGCAGCAAAGCAGCCAAGAACTATTGAATGTCGCGATTGTTGCTGCCGCTTTACTTGAAGAGCCAGAACGCAATGTGACGAATATTCAGCATTCTTTGCACCGACTGAAGCAAAGAAAACACTCAAAAAATAGCGTTGTGATGCAGCGAGCGAAAAGTCTCGCCAGCAAACTCAAACATCACTTAGATTTGTCACAACTTGACGAATCATTGCTACCATTAGTGCTTTGTTTTGCATTTCCAGATCGTATAGCTCAATCAAGAAGTGTAACTGGTAATGCTTTTCTTCTTGCTAACGGCCACGGTGCTGAGGTTCGTGATGATGACCCATTGGCGAACAATGACTATATCGTAGTGATTGATTTGATGCGTAACACAGGGCGAGCCAGCCAGATTTTCTTAGCCACTGCCGTTGATATTTCGCAGCTAGAAGCTGAATTCCCAAAACTGTTTGTGCGTTCAGATTACGCCGATTGGGATGAGAAACGTGGCCGCTTAGTGGCAGAGCAGCGAGTGTCTTTGGGTAAGTTGATTATCAGCACCAAAGCTTTACCAGAGCCAGATGCTAATCAGGCGAGCAAAGCGCTACTCAATTATATCGCTCGATGCGGACTGGATCGCTTACATTGGACACCTTCGGCTAGGCAGCTTGTGGAGCGTGTACGCTGTGCCGAGCTTTGGATGCCTGAACATGATTGGCCAGCGATGGATGATGCGAGCTTAATTGAACATATTGATGAGTGGCTTTCGCCGTATTTGAATGGCATTAAATCAGCTAAAGGGCTATCGAATGTGTCGACTGAGCAAGCTTTGTCGGCGTACCTTGGATGGCCTTTGAATCAAGAAATCGACCAATGGTTGCCAACGAACCACCTGATGCCAACAGGCAGTAAAAAGGCGATTCGCTACCAGTATCAATCTGAGCCTGTGATCTCAGTTCGAATGCAGGAAGTCTTTGGTGAACAAGACTCACCATTGATAGCTCAAGGGCGTAAAAAGGTGGTGCTTGAGTTACTTTCTCCAGCACAACGACCACTGCAAATTACTCAGGATTTAGCTGGCTTTTGGGCTGGCGCGTACAAAGAAGTACAAAAAGAAATGAAAGGCCGTTACCCAAAACATCCTTGGCCAGATGACCCTGCTAATCATGTAGCAACCACTAAAACCAAACGACAGTTGAATCGATGATGACCAAAATGTTAACGCCAAAAAAGGCACCACCTAAAAAAGCGCCAGCAAAGAAGTCACCAGCGACCAAAGCCAAACCTAGAAAGCCAAGAGCAGCAGCGAAAAAGACTAAACCTAAAGCTAAGCCGTCTGGCAAGAGAGGTTGGTTGAAGATCCTGTGGGGCATTTCTTGGAAAGCAGGCTTGGCACTTGCTGCATTGCTGTTGTTCGTCGGTATTTATCTTGATTCTGTGGTCAAGCAACGCTTTGAAGGCCAGTTGTTTGACCTGCCAACCATTGTGTATGCTCGTGTGTTGGATCTATCTCCGGGTACTCAAGTTAACTTGATACAAGTGAAGAATGAGCTGGATGTACTTAACTACCGGAAGGTGAATTCTCCTCGTCACCCAGGAGAGTACTCTTCATCCTCAACCAAGATTGAAATGATTCGTCGACCGTTCGAGTTTGTTGATGGGCCAGAAGCGGATCGCCATGTGATGCTGCATTTCAATGGCAACGAATTAACTCGTATTCAGTCGCTAGAGAAAACAGGCGACATGGGTTACCTGCGTGTTGAACCGAAAATGCTTGGAATGCTTGAAAAAAGTAATGATGAGCAGCGTTTGTTCTTAAAACGTAACCAGTTCCCTGAAGTGATGGTCGATGCATTATTGGCCACCGAAGACCGAAACTTCTATCAACATGATGGCGTATCACCGCTCGCGATAGCACGTGCGATGGTGGTTAACGTTAAAGCAGGGAGAACGGTGCAAGGTGGCAGTACGCTGACTCAACAGTTGGCAAAAAACCTGTTCTTATCCAGTGAGCGCACACTGTGGCGTAAGGTTCGCGAAGCCTATATTGCACTTATCTTGGATCATCGTTACAGCAAAGATCGCATCTTAGAAGCCTACTTAAACGAGGTTTATCTTGGGCAAAATGGTGGACAAGCGATTCATGGTTTTGGTTTAGCATCTCGCTTGTACTTCGGACAACCCATTCAAGAACTCCGAATCGACCAACTAGCACTGCTTGTCGGTATGGTGAAAGGACCTTCGTATTACAACCCAGTTCGTTACCCTGAGCGCGCAAAAACACGACGTGATTTGGTTCTGCGTCTGTTGATGCAACAAGACATACTGACATCTAAACAGTATGAAGAAGCGGCAAGTCGCGATTTGGACATTCAAGACAACCCTCGTATTGCCAGCCGTCAGCCAGCTTACTTCCAACAAGTTAATATTGAACTTAAGAAATATGTTGGCGATCGATTTGAGGCTCAAAAAGGTATCAGAGTCTTTACTTCTCTCGATCCGGTCTCCCAAGACAAGCTAGAGAAATCGATAGCGCGTAAAGTGCCTGACTTGTCGAAAACGGCGGGTAATAAGCTTGAAGCAGCTGCGATTGCAGTTGATCGAAATACCGGTGAAATCCGAGCTATGGTAGGCGGTAAACGTACCGGTTACGATGGCTTTAATCGCGCTTTAAATGCAAGTCGTCCTATTGGTTCATTAGTTAAGCCTGCAATCTACCTGACAGCATTAGAACAACCACAGAAGTACACATTGGCGACAACCTTGATGGATACGCCACTGAGTTTAAAAGGCAGTAAAGGCAGTGTATGGAGCCCTAGGAACTTCGACCGTAAGTTCCGTGGCGAAGTACCATTATATGTGGCGCTTTCTAAGTCTTATAACGTGCCAACCGTTCGCTTAGGGATGCAGTTAGGCATTGATAGTGTTTCAGAAACGATCGGAAAATTGGGCGTAGATAAAAACGAGATTCGTCCGGTGCCATCGATGTTTTTGGGTTCATTTTCACTAACACCGTTTCAGGTAGCACAGATGTATCAGACGATTACCAATTCTGGCCGTATTGCGCCTTTGTCTGCGCTTCGTTCTGTGGTTGATAATGAAGGTGAGGTTTTGTATCAGTCGATTCCTCGCGTGTCACAAAGCGTTGATCAGCAAGCCGCTTGGCTAACGACCTACGCGATGAAGCGTGGTGTGTCGGAAGGTACTGGTCGTTTCTTACAAGGTCAGTTTGCATGGGCTGGATTAGCCGGTAAAACGGGAACCAGTAACGATAGCCGAGACAGTTGGTTTGTTGGTGTGGATGGACGTGAAGTAACCACAATTTGGTTAGGACGTGATGACAATAAACCGACCAAATTGACAGGCTCTAGTGGTGCATTACGTGTTTATGCTGATTACTTGAAACAGAGAACGCCAGAGCAACTACTATTGCCTTGGCCGACCGGAATCGCGACAGCCCGCTTTACTCGAACGTCGGAAGGCGCTTTAGAATTAGACTGCGATGGCGCCGTTAAATTGCCGGTGTGGGATGAGAGTGGAAATATTAAAAAGGGTTGTGAAAGTCAACCAAAACAGTGGCTAAAAAAGCTTTTTCAGTGGTAAAGTCATAATAGAAAAGAATGACAAGGATAGTTAAATAATGATTTCTCGTTGGTTAGTGAGCGGCTTAGGTATTGTCGGTACGGTGATCAGTTTCCAGCTGTTTGCATCTACCGTGACAAAAGTTGATCAATCTCAACAGGCTGAACAAGCTCATAAAAGACTAACGGTTGCCGTTGTTCTTGCCGGTGGCGGAGCAAAAGGTGCTGCTCATATTGGCGTGCTTAAAGCCCTAGAAGAGATGCAAATCCCGGTCGATTACATTACTGGTACTAGTATGGGCTCCTATGTTGGTGGGCTTTATGCGACAGGTATGAGCGCAGACGAGATTGAGAGCTTTATTTATACGGTTGATTGGAATCGCGGCTACCGTGACCGTGTTAACCGTAGTGATCGTCGTGTGCGTGACAAAGAATATGAAGACCGCTATCAACTGAATACCGACCTTGGTTTAGGTTGGGGAGAAATCAAAGCAAGGAAAGGTGTGGTTCAAGGTCAGAATATGTTGCGTATTCTACGTGAAACTACAGGTAACTTATCTCCATTTGATTCCTTTGATCAACTTGCAATTCCTTACCGTTCGGTTGCCACCGACATTATCAAACTCGAAGAAGTCGTTATCGACCATGGCCATCTAGTTGATGCGATGATGGCAAGTATGTCTGTGCCAGGTGCTTTGCCGCCTTATGAAGTCGATGGACGAATGCTGGTCGATGGTGGTGTAACCAACAACATGCCGGTTGATGTTGCCAGAGCAATGGGAGCCGATATCGTTATTGCGGTCGATATCAGTTCGAACTACAAAGACAAAGAAGACTTCACGACCTTCCTATCTGCGGCTGACCAACTCTCCAACTACCTAGTTCGTCGTAGTACTCAAGAGCAAGCTGAGACATTAACAGACGACGATGTGTTCTTACGCCCTGATGTTGGGCAAATGGACACCACGGAATTTGATAAAATGCCGGGTGCCTATCAAGCGGGTTATGATGCAGCGCGCGAGTACAGCTCTGAGCTTTCTAAGCTATCACTCTCTAACGCGGATTATCAGAAGTATATCGAGCATAAACAACAAGCTCGAAAACAATTAAAACACGGTGATCAAACCGTCGTCGATAAGGTAGTTATCAACAATAACAGCCACTATTCCGATAAATTGATTGAAAATCGTTTGCACCTCGACTCCGGAAAGATCCTTAAAACCAGTGAAATTGAATCTCAGGTTAAAGATCTTTATGCATTAGATCGTTTTGAATTGATTACTTATGAGTTTGAAAATGTCGATGGTGAAGATCAACTGCAGGTTGATGTGAATGAAAAATCATGGGGCCCTAATTACCTTAACTTTCGATTTTATCTTGAAGATGATTTTGCTACCGAGAGCCAGTATTCAATAGGGATGTCTGCGAACTTTACTGATATTAATTCACATGGTGCGGAGCTAAGAACGAATGTAGAAATGGGCACAGATAAGCTCATCGAGGCAGAGCTGTTTTCTCCTTTTTTCTCAAGTCATAAGCTATTTACTTCGGCATCACTGGTCTATAGCAATCAAAAACGAAACCTGCCTGCCAATATTGACGATATCGAAGAGCCGGGTCTTGAAGTAACTCAAGATTATTTGCCGATGACGTATAAAGAGTTTATTAGCGAGTTAGCTTTGGGTTATCAACCAACGCTATGGCAAGAGTTGAAAGTAGGTCTTCGATATACGGATGGTGATATTGAAGTTGCATCTTTGCCGTCACTTGGCGGTGGTTCTTATAAACGTACCGGTGCTTTTATGAGTTATCGATTAGATACCCTCGATAACTTTAGCTTGCCGACGGAAGGTTACTTTGTTGACCTGGAATACCTGATTACCCATGATGAATTTGATTCAGATACAACGATCTCTGATACGGCGTTGACGACAGAAAGCGATACTGTCTATGAGTTTTCAGCTAATTTTATGGCGGCACAAAGTATTGAGAAGCATACTTTAGTCGCAAAGTTGGATTACGGTATTGTTGAAAGTAAGAACTCTATCTTTCCAATCGACCCTAAAGAGCTCGGTGGTTTCCTTAACTTGTCCGGTATCCCAAGAAACAGCATGATAGGCCAGAACTTAGCCTATACGAGTTTGATCTATCGTTATAAGTGGTTTGAAAATGACTTTGGCCTCTTTAAGTCGCCATTCTACGTGGGTGCGTCCATTGAGCATGGTGGTGTATGGTCGAACAATGATCTGAGCATTGACGAAGCGCCAATGTTCACCGCTGGCTCGGTCTTTGCCGGAGTCGACTCCCCTGTAGGACCAATTATTTTGGCTTATGGTAGAACCGAAGATAACTACGACTCGGTTTACTTAATTATCGGAACATCTTACAAATAAACATGCGTGGGATAGCTCTTTTTCCGACTAAATAGGCAAAAATCGTAGGACTTTCGTCTTAACTTGCTATGTTGGTCAAAATGATAAGATTTTAATTTAACGTTAAATTTGCTATTCTACCGCCCACAGTTTGGCCTCTATGATGCCGCTCATCAATACAAATTGAATGACAAAAATGGCAATGGAGAGCCAAGTTTCCAAGGATGTTCACTTCTTTATTTTACTAATAATTATGAAGATAAGAAGTGAACCGCAATGAGAGGAAAAAAGTCGTGCTTGAAGCCTACCGTAAACACGTCGAAGAACGTGCTGCCGAGGGAGTTGTTCCAAGACCACTAGATGCTGAGCAAGTCGCTGGCCTAGTTGAACTTCTAAAGAACCCACCTCAAGGTGAAGAAGAATACCTTCTTGACCTACTAGAAAACCGAATTCCACCTGGCGTTGATGAAGCTGCTTATGTAAAAGCTGGCTTCTTGACGGCGATTACGAAAGGTGAAGTAGCCTCTCCACTAGTGAGCAAAGCAAAAGCGGCTCAGCTGCTTGGTACTATGCAAGGTGGCTACAACATCGAATCTCTAGTATCTCTACTAGAAGATGCAGAGCTTGCTCCAATTGCTGTTAAAGCTCTTTCTCATACTCTGCTTATGTTCGATGCTTTCTACGATGTAGAAGAGAAAGCGAAAGCAGGTAACGCTTCAGCACAACAAGTACTTCAATCTTGGGCTGATGCGGAATGGTTTACAGCGAAAAACAAAGTAGCTGAAAAAATCACCGTTAAAGTATTTAAAGTCACGGGTGAAACGAACACCGATGACCTATCTCCAGCTCCTGATGCATGGTCACGCCCAGATATCCCTGTACACGCAAAAGCGATGCTGAAGATGGAACGTGAAGGTATCAATCCTGATGAGCAGGGCAACGTTGGTCCAATCAATCAAATTGAAGAAATGCAAAAAGACGGCATTCCACTGGCATACGTTGGTGATGTTGTTGGTACCGGGTCTTCACGTAAGTCGGCAACTAACTCAGTGCTTTGGTTTATGGGTGAAGATATCCCATTCGTACCAAACAAGCGTACGGGTGGTGTTTGCCTAGGTGGTAAAATTGCCCCAATCTTCTACAACACAATGGAAGATTCTGGCGCACTACCAATTGAACTAAACGTTCAAGACATGAACATGGGCGATATCATTGATATCTACCCATATGAAGGTGTTGTGCATAAAAACGGTTCTGTGATTTCAAACTTTGAACTAAGCAAAGTATTGCTAGATGAAGTTCGTGCTGGTGGTCGTATTCCACTGATCATTGGTCGTGGCTTAACGGGTCGTGCTCGTGACGCTCTAGGTCTAGCTGAAACTGATTTGTTTGCTAAACCAATCGACCCTTCAGCTTCTGATAAAGGCTACACGCTAGCTCAGAAAATGGTAGGTAAAGCATGTGGCGTTGAAGGCGTACGTGCTGGTCAGTACTGTGAACCTAAAATGACAACAGTAGGCTCTCAAGATACTACGGGTCCTATGACGCGTGATGAGCTGAAAGATCTGGCTTGTCTTGGTTTCTCTGCTGACCTTGTTATGCAGTCTTTCTGTCACACATCTGCATACCCTAAACCAGTTGATGTAAACACTCACCATACGCTGCCTGATTTCATCATGAACCGTGCAGGTGTTTCACTTCGCCCGGGTGATGGTGTTATTCACTCATGGCTAAACCGTATGCTTCTGCCTGATACTGTTGGTACAGGTGGTGATTCGCATACTCGTTTCCCTCTAGGTATTTCGTTCCCAGCAGGTTCTGGCTTAGTAGCATTTGCTGCAGCAACAGGTGTTATGCCTCTTGATATGCCTGAATCAATCTTGGTTCGCTTTAAAGGTGAAATGCAGCCGGGTATCACGCTACGTGACCTTGTACATGCAATTCCTCTTTACGGTATCAAGCAAGGTCTACTGACCGTTGAAAAAGCCGGTAAGATCAATGAATTCTCTGGTCGTGTACTAGAGATTGAAGGTGTTGACCACCTTTCTGTTGAGCAAGCATTTGAACTTTCAGATGCATCTGCTGAGCGTTCTGCTGCGGGTTGTACCGTTAAGCTTTCTCAAGAGTCTATCGAAGAGTATCTGAACTCGAATGTCGTTATGCTTAAGTGGATGATCGCGGAAGGTTACGGTGATGTTCGTACTATCGAGCGTCGTATTACGGCAATGGAAGAGTGGCTAGCGAACCCTGAGTTGCTTGCTGCTGATTCAGATGCTGAATACGCTCATGTTATCGAGATTGATCTTGCTGACATTGACCAACCAATCCTATGCGCACCAAATGATCCAGATGATGCTCGTCTTCTTTCTGACGTTCAAGGTACTGAGATTCAAGAAGTGTTCATCGGTTCTTGTATGACGAACATCGGTCACTTCCGTGCTGCAGGTAAGATGCTTGAAGAGTTTAATGGCTCTTTGAATACTCGCCTATGGGTTGCTCCGCCAACTAAGATGGATAAAGACCAACTGACAGAAGAAGGCTACTACGGCATCTTCGGTCGTGCTGGGGTTCGTATTGAAACTCCGGGTTGTTCATTATGTATGGGTAACCAAGCTCGTGTTGCTGATGCTTCGACGGTTATGTCTACGTCTACTCGTAACTTCCCGAACCGTTTGGGTAATGGTGCGAACGTTTATCTAGCTTCTGCTGAGCTTTCTGCTGTTGGTGCGATTCTTGGTCGTATCCCAACTAAAGAAGAGTACTTAGCGTACGCTGAGAAGATTAATGCAACAGCTGCAGATACATACCGTTACCTGAATTTCCATAAAATGGGTCAGTACACGGAAAAAGCAGACACTGTTATCTTCCAAGAGCCCGCATAAGCACTTTATAGATAGTAAGTCAGTACTTACTGCATTGCGGTACCGTACTCACTGTTAATACAACGCCTTCTCTATACGAGAGGGCGTTTTTGTTTATGCGTGTTGCTGGTGGTTTGTTCTTGGTGATTTGTTATTGGTGGTTTAGTGCAGCATTCAACACACTCGATCTCTCGTAGACTTAGCTATATACTCTCGCCTCATTTTTGCTACTACCTATTTATTGAACCTTCTTTTTATTAGAGCTTTGGAGCCTTATGGAATTCGAATTTACTAGAAACACTCTAATGGGTGAATACTATGTGAAATGTAGCATGGGCCATGAGATTGTTGGCCGCTGGCTTCAAGAAGAGATCGGGAAAGATAAGCAGAAGCTGGATCATGTGATGGCGTTGATTGATCAATCTCGACAAGATCTGAGCAATGAAGTGACGCTACTTGGCAAAGAGATCAGTCTTGCTATCAATGAAGATGACGTAACGATTCAAGAAAACGTGCTAGCGCATGAGCAAGAGATGGAAGAGGGCAGCGAGTTCGACTTCTATAACTGTGAGAGCCAAGCAAGCTGTGGAATCGATGACTTCGAGCGACTCATCGAACGCTGGATGGATTTTTTAGGCTATTAAAGTCTAACTTTCTAATCTTTAGTTAGCCCCTATTCTTGAGTACTCTAGAGCCTTGAATGCTCGGTTGCCCAAAACTGGAGCAACAATAGCGCAACGCATTAAGATAGTGAAAAGGCCGCACCACATTGGTGCGGCCTTTTTTGTTTTTACGGCCGATTGAATGGTATATCGTTTAAAATCAACACCTTAACTTTTTGGCACGCTACTTGGATTGTATTAAGAGAATTAACGGATTAAGTGAAGAATTTAAGGAACGAATATGAAATTAATAAATGCTATTGTTAAGCCATTCAAATTAGACGATGTACGCGAAGCGCTCTCTGATGTGGGTATTGAAGGTATGACAGTTTCTGAAGTGAAAGGTTTTGGTCGTCAGAAGGGACACACGGAGTTGTATCGTGGTGCGGAGTATCAAGTTGATTTCCTACCAAAAGTGAAGCTAGAGATTGCTACCCAAGCTGAAAATGTTGACCGAGTTGTTGAAGCGATTAGCCAAGCGGCACACACCGGAAAAATCGGCGATGGCAAAATTTTTGTGTATGACCTAAGCCAAGCCGTACGAATTCGTACCGGTGAAATGGATGCTGAAGCACTTTAAAGAATTACAAGGACTGGAGACTTTAATATGGAACTTACAACAACAGTAATGGAACTACGTTACGCACTAGACACTTTTTTCTTCCTCATTTCAGGTGCGTTGGTCATGTGGATGGCAGCAGGCTTCGCAATGTTAGAAGCGGGTTTAGTTCGCTCAAAGAACACCACAGAAATTTTAACTAAGAACATCTGTTTGTACGCGATTGCTTGTACGACTTTCTTAGTGGTTGGCTACAACATCATGTATGTCGATAACGGTGAAGGTGGATGGCTACCATCATTTGGTGCCCTAATTGGTACTCAAGGTGAAGGTGCAGACCACTCATTAGAATCAGATTTCTTTTTCCAAGTAGTATTTGTTGCAACAGCAATGTCGGTCGTTTCTGGCGCAGTTGCTGAGCGTATGAAGCTTTGGTCATTCCTTATCTTCTCTGTGGTACTAACAGCGTTTATTTACCCAATGGAAGGTTACTGGACTTGGGGTGGTGGTTTCCTATCAGAAGCTGGTTTCAGTGACTTTGCCGGTTCTGGTATTGTACACATGGCAGGCGCTTCAGCAGCATTAGCGGGTGTTCTATTACTGGGTGCTCGTAAAGGTAAATATGGTAAGAACGGTGAAATTTACCCGATTCCTGGTTCAAACATGCCACTTGCAACGTTAGGTACATTTATCCTTTGGTTCGGTTGGTTCGGTTTCAACGGTGGTTCTCAACTTATGGTTTCAGATTTTGAGAACGCAACAGCGGTGGGCCAAATTTTCCTGAACACTAACGCAGCAGCAGCAGCAGGTGCGATTGCAGCACTACTAGTATGTAAAACAACGTGGGGTAAAGCTGACTTAACAATGATCCTTAACGGCGCGTTAGCTGGTCTAGTAGCAATCACTGCAGATCCTCTATCACCATCACCTCTATTTGCTGTTGCAATTGGTTCGGTATCTGGTGCACTTGTTGTGTTCAGTATCATTGCTCTAGACAAAGCTAAGATTGATGATCCAGTAGGTGCTATCTCGGTACACGGTGTATGTGGCTTCTTTGGTCTAATGGCTGTGCCACTAAGTAACGCTGATGCAACATTTGGTGCTCAACTATTGGGTGCTGCGGTAATCTTCGCATGGGTATTCGGTGCTAGCTTAGTTGTATGGGCTGTGCTTAAAGCGACAATCGGTATTCGTGTAACTGAAGATGAAGAACTTGAAGGTATGGACATGCACGATTGTGGTGTAGGCGCTTACCCTGAGTTTGTATCAGTAAAATAATCAGCAGTAATCTTTTGACCTGATAAAAATCAGGCCATAAAAACAAAACCCTACAGCTCATGGTTGTGGGGTTTTGTTGTATTTATGGTCGAACATTGCAAGAGGGAATAAGGGGTAAACAGGTTTCATTTAAAGCGAAGACAAGGTGTTTGTTTGGAAATGCTTTGTTACAAATGTGAGGGTTTTAATGGTCTGAGTAGACGGATTTTTTGTCGCTCGTCATTGTAATTATGTTAATGATGAATATAATAACGCAACTGATAGACATTATCATTTCGATATAAAGGATTTTACAATGAAGAAACTGCTAACACTTTCAGCTCTAGCGTGTGGTGTAATTGCCCCGACAGCAATGGCTGCGGAAGAAGTCAACGTATACTCTTACCGTCAACCTTTCCTAGTTGAGCCAATGTTCAAGGAATTCACGAAAGAGACTGGCATTAAAGTAAACGTTAAGTTTGCTAAAAAAGGTTTAGCAGAAAAATTAGCTCAAGAGGGTGAATACAGCCCTGCGGATGTTGTCTTAACTGTAGATATCAGTCGTTTATCTGAGCTAACAAAACAAGATCTAGTTCAATCTGTCGAGAGTGATGTACTTGAAAAGAACATTCCAGCTCAGTACCAAGATTCCGCTAATGAGTGGTTTGCTCTAACAACTCGTACACGTAGTGTTTATTCTTCACGTGACCGTGTTGGTCGTCTAGGTGAAGAGTTCACTTATGCCGATCTAACTAAACCAGAATTCAAAGGCAAAATCTGTACTCGTAGCGGTAAGCACCCATACAATGTTTCTCTAGTATCTTCGATGATTGCTCACAAAGGTGAAGCTGAAACGAAAGAGTGGCTAGAAGGCGTAAAAGCAAACCTAGCGCGTAAGCCTCAAGGCAACGATCGTGCACAAGTTAAAGCGATTAAAGAAGGTCTATGTGATGTTGCTCTAGGTAACAGCTACTACCTAGGTAAGATGATTAATGATAAAGAGCAAAAAGCTTGGGCTGACTCTGTTTACATTAACTTCCCGAACCAAGAAACAACGGGTACTCACGTAAACATCTCTGGTATGGCTATGGCTAAATTCTCTCCAAACAAAGAGAACGCGGTTAAGCTAATGGAGTTCCTATCAGGCAATACTGCACAAGGCATGTATGCAGAAGTGAACTACGAATACCCAGTTAAAGCAGACGTTAAGCCTTCAGAGCTTGTTGCATCTTGGGGTGAGTTCAAAGCGGATACGATTTCTCTAGATGAAATTGCAGATCACCATGCTGCTGCAATCAAGCTATTAGACGAAGTTAAATTTGATCTTTAATTTATTATTGTAGGCTTCGGCCCACATAAAATTACAACCCCAAGTAGCTATTTTAGGCTTCTTGGGGTTGTTTGTTTTTGGATAAATCACTTTTTGATACAAAGCTCTCTCTTGAACCATTGAGTTATTCGCATCTCACCTTGAAGTCATTACGGTATATGGGTATAAATACCCCCACCATTAAAAGGATATGAGATGTATTTGCAAATGTATTTGTGTTTCATTAAGCCTCGTTGTAGTTAGTTGATGAAAGAAAAGAATTATTTATGGAACACCAGTAGCGGAATAATCGCTGTACTGCTTGTTTTACCAATCTTGGCGATTTTTACGACTGCTGTTGGAGAAACAGATGAGCTCTTTTCTCATCTTATGTCCACAGTAATGCCCACCTATGCCTACAATACGGTGGTTTTAGTCATAGGAACTATGTTCCTGTCTTTGATTTTTGGTATTCCATCTGCATGGATCATGGCAATGTGTCGTGTCCCTGGAGAACGCGTTTTGCAATGGGCTTTGGTGCTGCCATTGGCAATGCCTGGTTATATCGTGGGCTATATTTTTACCGACTGGTTTGACTTCGCTGGCCCTGTTCAAATCCTGTTACGAGATCTAACTGGCTGGGGACCTGGTGAGTATTGGTTCCCCGATATTAGAACCTTATCGGGCGCTATTATTGTTCTGTCTCTCGTTCTTTACCCTTATATTTATTTGCTCTGCCGTGCGGCGTTCATGGAGCAAAACGTATCTCTATTACAATCTGCTCGCTTATTAAAGTGCTCTCCTTGGGAAAGCTTTCGTCGTATTTCATTACCACTTGTTCGCCCCTCGATGGCGGTAGGTTTGTCTCTTGTTGCGATGGAAACTATTGGTGACTTTGGTACGGTAAGTTATTTTGCCGTAAGCACGTTGACGACAGCGGTATACGATACTTGGTTGGGCTATTCAAGCTTAACGGCCGCAGCAAAAATATCGGCAATAATGCTGGTGATCGTCATTCTATTATTGAGTACCGAGCGATACAGCCGTCGTAAACAGAAATTGTTTCAGAATCAATTCAGTAGCCGTGAAGACTTTCGTTATGAACTCATCGGCTGGAAAAAGTGGTTGGCACTCTTTTGGTGTTGGGGATTAGTGTGTATTGCGTTCTTATTCCCTCTCGCGCAGTTGATCATTTATGCCTACAAGTATTTTGCTCAAAGCTGGACCCCAGAGTTCAGAGAGTATGCACTTAATAGTCTTTACGTCTCTGTTGTCGCTGCGATTATTGGTGTGATTGTTGCGTTGATTGTCAATTTTAATCAACGTGTTAGTCCTGGTAAGAAAAACTTGGCTTACATGAGGTTCGCTTCAATGGGCTACGCCGTTCCTGGAACCGTGTTAGCGATTGGCGTGATGGTACCTGTGCTGTTTATGGACCATTTAGTTAATGACATAGCGAAAGCGATGGAGTGGGGACGACCAGGTTTAATTTTCTCTGGTTCTATGTTTGCGCTCATATTTGCCATGGTCGTGCGTTTTTCAGCTGTTGCTATTGGTAGTATCGAAAGTAGCTTAAGTAAGGTATCACCTTCATTGGATATGGCTTCTAAAACCATGGGTTGCAATGCCAACCAGATGTTGCGTCGGGTACACTTACCTTTGATTAAGCGTGGTGCACTGATTGCAGGCTTATTGGTGTTTATTGAATCAATGAAAGAGTTAAACGCGGCATTGCTGCTGCGTCCTTTTAATTTCGAAACGCTCGCGACTTATGTTTATAACTATGCGTCAGATGAGCATCTTGAATTAGCAGCCATGCCTGCTGTGTTGTTAGTTTTGGTGGGTTTAATTCCGCTGATCATCGTAAACCGTTCCTTGGAGCAGAAACACTAATGAGTTGTGCATTATCAATTAAAGATCTGACTTGTAAGTATGAGTCCCAAACTATTTTGGAATCTCTTTCTTTAGAAGTCGAGCATGGTGAAATTGTTTGTCTGCTTGGTGCCAGTGGTTGTGGTAAGACAACGCTGCTTAAAGCGATTGCCGGCCTGCTTCCATTGAGCAGTGGCGTTATGAGCTTGAATTGCCAAGTCATTGATGATGCTGCAAATTGGTTGCCGCCAGAGCAGCGTAACATTGGTATGATCTTTCAAGACTATGCTTTGTTTCCACACCTTACGGTGAATCAGAACGTGGCATTTGGTCTGCGTGATATGTCTGAGCAAGATAAGGCAGAGAAAGTTCAAGAGATGCTTGAGCTTGTTCATCTTGATCAATTTGGTGATCGTTATCCTCATCAGCTCTCTGGTGGACAACAGCAACGTGTCGCGATTGCGCGTTCTTTAGCTTATAAGCCAGACCTACTGCTATTGGATGAACCGTTTTCCAACATTGATACCCAAGTACGTCACGAACTGATTTCTCAGATTCGTAAAATCTTCAAGAAGCAGGGTGTGACGGCTATTTTTGTTACTCACAGCCGTGAAGAGGCTTTTGCCTTTGCTGATAAAATGGCAGTAATGAATCACGGTGTGATTGAGCAATATGGCTCGGCATCAGAATTGTACTTCCACCCATCAAGCAAGTTTGTGGCTGACTTCTTGGGTGGCGGTAGCTACTTGAATGCACAACGTATTTCAGATAATGAATTTGAAACAAGCTTAGGTTCGATCGAAGCGAAGGCGCAAACTGAAATAGAAGTTGGTGCTCAATGTGCGTTGTTGTTAAGGCCTCAACATATCGTAGCCACTCATGATGTGGATAGTAACCTATCTGTATTGGAGCAGCAGTTCATGGGTGACCATTGTCGCTATGTAATTGAAGCTAATGGTCAGAAGTTATTAGCGACTTCTTCAGAAGCTCTTGAAGTGGGCATGCCGGTAACCGTAAAAGTGGATACTAAAGGCGTATTAGCGTTTTAACGACGAGCCGCCAAAACAGTTTTTCCAAAAAATAAAACGCAGTCATAAAAAAGCCCAGCACTTAATCGAAAGTACTGGGCAAAAGCTCTTCATCTATAGGTTTAACAAGGCAGTGATTTATTAAATCCCATACAAGACTGCTGCACTCTATAAGCCTATAGAGAGAGGAAGTCTTTCACTTTTTGAAGAACATGTTCTGCAGTGTCTTTATCTTCCATTTCAGCGAAGATTCGTAGCAATGGCTCAGTTCCTGAGAAACGAGCAATCACCCAGCCGCCATTCTTGAAGTACACCTTGGCACCATCTTCATAGCTGACTTTTTCAATTTCGTATTCAAATTCAGGCAGTTGTTTTTCGACGTAGATCTTGGTGTAGAGCGCTTCCTTCTCTGAAGGTTTAAACTTGCAATCGCCTTCCGCCGTATACGCATAGCCATACTTAGAGTAAATCTCATCAAGCAGCTCAGACAGCTTCTTGCCTGTCACACTGATCATCTCAACCAGTAAGCTCGATGCGAACACGCCATCCTTACCTTTGATGTGACCTCGAATGGTTAAACCGCCCGAGCTTTCACCACCAATCAGTGAATCATCGGCTTCCATTTGAGAGCTGATATGCTTAAAGCCTACAGGAACCTCAAAGCTCTTTTCACCATGATCTGCCGCTACTTTGTCGAGCAGATGTGTGGTGGCGATGTTACGCACTACAGAGCCTTTCCAGCCTTTGTATTCCAATAAGTAGTAGTAAAGAAGCAGTAACACTTCGTTAGGGTGAATGAAGTGACCTTTCTCATCGATGATGCCTAAACGGTCGGCATCGCCATCGGTACCAATACCAATGTCATAGCCTTCTGCTGCTACCAAATGCTTCAATCGGTAGAGCGTAGCTGCATTAGGAGATGGCATTAGGCCCCCGAAATCTGGGTTCTTACCATCGTTGATTACGTCGACATCACAGCGGGCACTGATTAGAACGGTTTGAAGTGCGTTTTTCGCCACACCAAACATCGGGTCAATCAGTACACGTAGGTTCGCTTTCTTAATCGATTCGATATCAATGGCGTTGATAATCGAGTCAACAAAGGCGTTCATCGGATTGATGATCTCGATTTCTTTGTCGTTTAATGCTTGTTCGAAGTCGACTCGGATAACGTCTTCGCTGGTCAGTGATGCGATTTGCTGTTCAATCTTCTCTGTGATGATCTCATCAGCATCACGGCCACCTTCAATGAAAACCTTGATTCCGTTGTAATCAGCAGGGTTGTGAGAAGCGGTAATACAGGCTGAGTAGACACACCCCATCTCTTTCGCTTGGAACATCACGATAGGAGTAGGAACGAATTTGTCGATAAAGCTTACTTTGATATTGTTAGCGGCCAACACTTCAGCAAACCAACACGCGGCTTTATCTGAAAGGAAGCGGCGGTCATAGCCGATCACAAATCCGTTCTTTGCCGCTCCTTCATTGTTGATGATGTTTGCTAGTGCTTGCGCTACTAAGCGCACGTTTTCTCTAGTGAACTCTTCACCAATAAACGCGCGCCAGCCACCTGTACCAAATTTAATCATTAGAAAATCCTTTTAGTCTCATTGTCTCAAACCGGAAGGCTTGAGACAGGAGCTGTTCGTCAAATTGAGTGACTAGCCTAGAACAACGACAACATCGTTCACGCTGCCTTCTGCTTGCACTGGAATTGCACCTTCAACCTGTTCACCATTGATAGTGATAGAGGCAACGCCTTTGCTTACTGCATTCGGGTTCTGCACTGTGATGTTGTAAGTCGCGCCACGCCATTGACGAGTAACCTCGAACTCTGGCCAATCAGTCGGGATACATGGATCAACTGTTAAGCCTTCAAAGCCTGTACGAACACCAAGAATGAAGTTGGTTACCGCGAAGTAAGCCCAACCAGAGGTACCTGTTAACCAAGGGTGGTTTGCACGACCATGGTCTTTGTGATCTTTACCCATGATGAACTGCACGTACGAGTATGGTTCTGCGTAACGCGTTTCAATCATGTCGTTTTGGTTGTACGGGTTAAGTGCGTCGTAGAACTTCATAGCACGGTCACCACGACCTAGCTTCGCTTCTGCTACCCAAGCCCATGGATTCGGGTGAGAGAAGATAGCGCCGTTCTCTTTAACGCCTTGGTAAACACGAGTCACAAAGCCGATATCGTCGTTTGGTGTAGCAAATGATGGAGAGTTTAGGTGTAAGCCGTACTCAGAGAATAAGTTCTCATCAACTGCGTCCATCGCTTTCTCGCCACGCTCTTGAGATACCGCGCCAGATAGAACCGCTAGCGTGTTTGACTCAAGGTGAACTCGACCTTCAGCTTGTTGAGCGGTACCGATCTTGTCGCCATTTTTAGTCAGACCACGGATGTACCAGCCACCCTCGTCATCCCAAAGGTGCGTTTCACACGCTTCGCGAACGTTCGCTGCCATTTCAGTGTATTTAGTAACGTCAGCATCGTTATTACGGAACTTAGCTAGGTCTAAGAATTCTTGTAGCGCCCAGAAGTGTAGGAATGAAACCATTGAAGATTCACCACCACCTAGGTTTAAACAGTCATTCCAGTCTGCGCGAAGACCCTTACAGATACCCGTTTGACCTACGTATTCTGCAGAGAAGTTCAGTGCCGCTTTCATGTGTTCGTAAACCGTTGCTTCGCCACCATCTGCGTATGGAATCACTTCGTCAAAGAAATCGTGTTCACCCGTTTCCATCACGTACTTGATGATGGTTGGTACGATCCACAAGTGATCATCAGAACAGGTATCGTCAATGCCGTGGATCTTGTCGTCGTCTGACGGTGTTGGAACAACCGTTGGCGATTTTGAAGGTTCAACGTCAGCTTTCTCTGGATCGAACCAGTCAGGATCGAACAAGTGTAGACCGTAGCCCGCTTTAACTTGGCCGCGAAGCAGGTCGATAATACGTTTCTTGGTCATTTGTGGGTTGGCATGAGGTACTGAGATAGCATCTTGCGCCGTATCACGGTAACCAAGGCCAGTACGACCACCAACTTCGATGAATGAAGCAAAGCGTGACCAAACCACACAGGTTTCCGCTTGGTAAAGCGTCCACGTGTTGATCATGGTGTCTAAGCCTTCGTTTGGAGACTTAACTTGGAACTTGTTGCAGCGTTCGTCCCAGTGATCTTTGATTCCTTGGAATGCTGCGTCTACGTTGGCTGTGTCTTGGTATTTCTCACGTAGACGCTCGCCGTTGCCTTTGCCGATACCTAGTACGTACGCAAAGCGAGCCTCTTCACCCGGCTGAATCGTAAATTGCTTATGCAGAGAACCACAGTGGTTGTAACAAGTTTGCGCACTGTTAGAACACTTGCCATTTTCAACCGCAATTGGGTTGGCTTCGTCACGGTACATGCCAAGGAAGTTGTCACGTTGTCCGTCGTAGCTGTCTGGCGAGAAGGTGGATGCTAGGTAGTAGAAGCCTTCAAAGTCGTTGGTGTTGTAGTACAGGTCGTATTCCAGAACACCTTCTTGGTAAGACGTGCCCGCAGAGTACAAAGACATCTGATGGTTTTGGTTATCTGATTGAATGTGACTGAAAGAGAACTCAACAAATGAGAAAGTGCTGATGGTTCTTGGCTTATCTGTGTTGTTCTTCAGTACGACATCCCAAACTTCCGCATCTTCACCCTTAGGAACGAATAGTGTTTTAGTTGCCGTAATACCGCTGTATTCACATTTGAACTTTGAGTATGACAAGCCATGACGAACTTCGTAGTTCGCTTCATCTAGACTTTTTGCCACTGGCTGCCAAGAGATAGACCAGTAATCACCCGTCTCATCATCACGTAGGTAAACATAGTGCCCTGGACGATCGAATGTGCCGTTTGGACGGAACTTAGTAACACGGTTGTATTCCGGAGAATTGTAGAACGAGTAACCGCCCGCATTGTGCGAAATTACGGTACAAAACTTTTCAGTACCTAGGTAGTTGGTCCAAGGTGCTGGTACATCAGGGCGAGTGATGACGTATTCGCGATTGTCGTTATCGAAATAGCCGTATTTCATTGTCATTTCCTTTTTAACAAACTGCATCTATGCAGCTAATTTTTAAATAGTGATGCTGAGTCTTATCTAACTGAGCACCTTAATTTGAGTCAGCAACTTAATTTGAGCAGTAACCGCTCTATATGAGTGTTGCTTTGGTTTTGTTTTATTGAGCTTTCCAAGGGTTGCGATAATCAACATTGAGTCTGTCGAGTAATGGCAGGTGGCCCTTTAGGCGAGATAGGTAATCTAGCCAGTTTCGGTTGTTTTTATGTGTCCAACATCCTTCAGCTAAAGCGCTAATTCTTGGAAATACCATGTAATCCATACGCTTTTGATTGGTGACGATCTCACACCAGAGAGCACACTGAATTCCGCGAATCCGCTTACGAATTGGGTCGGTGTCGGATATCTCAGCAAGCGCTTCGTAGGTATAAGCTTGTTCTAATGGGATAACGGCAGCCCAATCTACGCCCGGTTCTTCCGGTGCATAATCTTGGGTCATGTCAAGATAAGTAAACTGTGCAGGTTGCAGCACCACATCAAAGCCTTGGCGAGCGCAATTGATAGCAGCTTCTTCACTTAGCCACGAGTAGATGATGGTCTCTTTACTGACTTTGTCGCCATGTTGCGCTTCTTCCCAGCCCACCATGCGCTTGCCTAACTGCTTGAGTTTGTTTTCGGCATAGCGGAATAGGTGACCTTGCAAGTCTTTGCTGTCTTGGTACTGGTGCTCTTTCATCAGTGCTTGAGCGGCAGGGCTGTTGCTCCACACTCCTGGTGGTACTTCATCTGCGCCCATGTGGATCAATTCGCTAGGGAACAGCTCTGCCACTTCTTCAATAACGGCATCTAGGAATTGGTAAGTACCCGGTAAACCTGGATTTAGCACGTTGTCGTTGTAGTGCTGAATACTCTTGTATTGTGTGGTGTCTGCTTGCTCTACCAGCAGGTCAGGCAGTGACTTTATTGCAGCGCGGCAGTGTCCCGGGATATCGATCTCAGGGATGACTGTGATGCTGCGCTGCTCCGCATATTCAATCACTTCGCGAATCTGTTGCTGCGTGTAGAAGCCACCATAGTTCTCAGCAAGGTGTGTGTATTGTGGTTCTAACGGATGGTCAGGTCCACGCCAAGCACCGATTTTAGTCAGTTGAGGGAGGCTTTTTATCTCAATTCTCCAGCCTTCATCATCGGTTAGATGCCAATGAAAAACGTTGAATTTGTAGTGCGCCAACTGGTTGATTAAACGCTTAACTTGCTCCACTGAGTGGAAATGGCGAGCGCAGTCCAACATCATGCCGCGGTATTTGAAGCGAGGCTGATCAGCGATTTTGCAACATGGAACAGAGAAGTTCTCTGCATCCAGTTGCTGTACCAACTGAATCAAGCTTGCCACGGCGTGTGTGAAGCCAGACTGGCTGCCTGATTCAACCATTATCTGTTGTAACGTGACGGTGAGCTTGTACTCGGCTTCGTCTAACGTCGGATTACTGCGAAATAGAATGTCGCTGTTCTCTTCTGTTGGAAGTCCTGGTGAACGTTTAGTTGAAAGCTCATTCGAAAGAGATATTTCAAAGGAAGAAAGTAATTCTTGTTGCAGCCAAGATACGGCTTTATCTGCAAGGTGAGATTGAACCTCAATCTTGCATGCGCTGCCTAGCTCGAAGCTATCTTGTGTCAGTTCGATCTTATTCGCTTGAGGGATCAAAGCCACTTCAGCCGCACTTACTTGTGGTATTTGATTACGTTCACGATATGGCGAAGCCAAAACTATCGGAGATATCGCCACTGGCAGTACCGATGTTTCGCCCTCGTGATGCGATTGGATAAAGGCATCATTAAGGCCATCCGAATAGAAGCGGAACGGGGCGCTTTGAATACTGAACTCAAGGTAGTAGTGGTTGTTCGCCATTAATACAGGCGAGCTTGGTTTGAACGAACAATAGCTCCCAACTTGAGCCAATTCACCTTGCGATAAACTCTCTGGAAGAATGAATCGGTCAAAGGCAAAATGCAGTGACCAATCTTGTACGTCGAGGTCACTTAAGTTATGTACCGTAAGGCCAAATCGGCAGTTATTTTTTTGTTCGGAAAGAACGGCTAAGTCGATGCGATAATTCATATAACTTCCCTGCTAAGCCTGTTGGTACAGGTTGTGTTGTGATTGACCAGCAAACATCAATGCACCTTCGATAGCATCAAATTGAGGTTTAACGATCCATTGCTGTACTGGTGGTGACAACCAATTGAGAATACGTTCTGCAATACTGCCCATTAAGCACACCTTGTCAGCGCCTTTTCGATGAAGAGCTAAGACAAACATTTCGATATCTGCTGCGGTTAGTTTGAGCATTTCGATAGCCAGTTCGTCACCTTCATTAGCCAGTTGAAAAATGACAGGGGAAAATTGACCGTAATCTTTTGGGATTGCGACTTTCGACCACGCCACGATCGCATCAACATTGTGATTAAAATGCGCCATTACATGTTGAGTCAGTGGTGTTTTGTTACGAATGCCATCTTCAGCGAGTAGAACTTGCTGAATTAAACGAAGGCCCATCACTGCGCCGCCTTGATCTGAAATTGGGAATTCACGACCGCCAACAACATGTTGCTCGCCGTTGTTTAAGTAGATGCCACATGAGCCTGTACCACCAATCATGATTGCGCCGTCTTGGCCATTGTGGGCACCAACACATGCCCCATAAGCGTCTGTGTTTAGCGTCATGCTTGCAAAAGGATGGGTTTGTGCCATGAATTCGAGCCATGCCGACTTTTGCTCAGCACCAGCTAATGCCAATCCAATATGCATATCAGAAAAGTGATTTGAGTCGAGATTACCTTGTCTTGCTGCTGACGTAATCGCATCAACAATGGATACCATCGCAACATCAACACCGAGCAGAATGTTGGCGCTGCCACTCTTTGCTTCGCCAATGAGTTTGCCTTGGTCATCTCGAATTCGAGCTCGGCAAGATGTACCGCCGCCATCAATACCTACGTAGTAAAGAGCCATCGTTATTGCTCCTTACGTTGTGTTAGGAAGTTGAACTGCGCAGCTGTGGCCAGTAAGTACCATGCGCCATGAGGGATCCATTGTTCGCCCCAGCGCCAATTTTGAAGCATGTCATCTTTTTGTGCTGGTGGGTTGAACGCGATGTCTTGCTCATCGTCAAAGCCCGCTGTGATGCCGTTACAAACTCCGCCTTTCGCATTAAAGAAACCAAGCTGTGGCAGGTAGTCTGGGTTGTTATGGCCGTGGCCATCGAGCATGCACATATGGTATGGGTTGAGACCCAAAATCCAATCAAGGCTGTTTTGTGAAAGTTGAATTAGGCGTTTTTGAAGGTCTACATTTTTAATGTGAGGTTGAACTAAGTAAGCCATAGTAGCCAATGAGCCGAGGCGTGCATTTTCACCTTGCCACCAGTAACCAGTTTCGTTCTGTTGAGCGACAAAAAAGGCATCACGCTTATCACCGTCGACAGACTTAACGTACTGTCTTGGGTAGCCAAATGGGTTGGTGACTTTGTCGGTAATATTGGTTTCGAACTGACAAGCTTGCTCAACAACAAGACGTGCTTGTTCTCTTAATTCAGTATCGGTTTCGTTGTCGATGTATTCGCATAGCGCAATCACGGGAAGGCCAGCTTCCGCTGCATGAAAGTATGGGCGAGAGCCGTCAGAGTTCGCTGACCAAAAGTTTTCGAAAGATTCATCGGACTGCTGACGAGAGGTTAAACGAGCAGTCCAAATTCTTGCTTCTAAAAGATATTGTTCGTCTTGCGTTACTCGGTAAAGTTCATTGGCTGCGAGTAGGGCGCAATACTCATCAATAATGTTTTCCTCACCATCGTTTAAGTATTGAAGGTTGTGTTCTTTAAGGTGCCAATAGCCTTTTGCGGCAGTATCAAGATAAGTTTTGCTTGAGTAACTGCCAGAGCTTTCAAGCTCAGAAGCCGCCGCCAATGCTGCAATCGCAACGCCAGCACCTTGTCGGAAAGCGGCTTGCAAATCTGTTGACTTATGACCTTCTTGAGTGGCGTAGGCACAGATATCGCGCTGTTCGATATCTTTGCTCCATTTATCGAATACCGTCATGTAGAAGTAGCCAGCCGCGTCTTGCATACGTACTAGAAAATCAGCGCCGAACAAGGCTTCTTCGGTTAAGCGAGTCATCGAGAATTTTGGGAAGTCTGGGTTATTGCAGATTAAGCGCACGCTTTTTAGCATGTTCCAAACGACCATTGGAATTTGTTGGGGATTGAGATAATTACCATATGATAAATGGCTAAAATACTTACTTACGTCACCTGATGCATCGTACCAACCACCATGAACATCAACGTATCGGTCTGATCCCAAGATTTTTGCTTGTCGATCTTTCTTGTCAAAAATCCCGCCGCAACGTTGTGACTTAAAGTAATGAAGCACATCAGAAAAAGTTTGGTTCATCAGTAGGTTGTTACCAATCTCAAATACTTCTGAACGTAAGTTGTCAAAACGTAAGTAATAACGGCCAATTTCTGTAAATGAACTGAAATCGATAGTGAAAAATTGTCCTTGATGCCAATTTGCTACGCGACCCTGCTTTACAACATCAAAGTTGCCCACGGTAATATGATTGTCAGCACACACCAACAGTGCCGTTGTGCTCGATAAGCGCGCTTTGTTTGTTTGTAAGATCGCCTGCTTTGGAGCGGTGGATTCGTAGCCAATATGGTTGGTCAATAACAACATCAATGTTCTCCAAAGGTCCTAGTTTCTTGTGGCTAGATACCTGAATTGTTTTGGATAGAATCGTTAGGGTCCGCAGACCCTAACTCAGACTTAAGGTTTAGCTTTCGTGTAGGTAACAACGAACAAAGTGGTTATCAGCTAATTGAGTCACTCCTGGCAGTTGCTCTTTACACTTGTCCATCGCTTGAGTGCAACGCCCCGCAAATGGACAACCTACTGATGCCGGAGTCCAGAGCGGGATCTCGCCTTTGTTACCTGCTAGTTTTTCGTGGATCGATTTCTTAGGGTCTGGAACCGCAGAAACAAGAAGTTGCGTGTAAGGGTGTTGAGGGTTAGCAATTACATCATCGGTATCGCCCCATTCGACCATGTGTCCCACGTACATCACTGAAAGATCTTCAGCTATGTAGCGAGCGGTTGCGATGTCGTGGGTGATATATAGCAGAGACATTTGTTTCTCAAACTTCATCTCTTCCATCAGGTTTAAAACACCAGCACGAATCGAAACGTCTAGCATTGAGGTTGGTTCGTCCGCTAAAACGACTTCAGCACCTACCGCGATATTGCGTGCTAGATTGACACGTTGACGTTGGCCACCAGAAAGTTGGTGAGGATACTTTTGCGAAGTCTCTTTCGGTGGAACTAAGCCTACTTGTTCCAATAGATCATAAACTCGTTCTTCAAGCTCTTTCTTGTTGCCCGGAGCGACCTTTTTATGGATCAACAATGGTCGAGCAATATGGTGGAAGATATTGTGAGTAGGGTTTAGCGAACCAAACGGGTCTTGCCATACCATCTGCACACCTTCACGGTAATGCATAAGATCTTTTCGGCTTGAAATCTCTTGGATATCACGGCCTTTGTATTCAATGCTACCGCCCGAAGGCGCATACATTTTTGCGATCATTTTTGCTGTCGTTGATTTACCTGAACCTGATTCACCAACCACCGCTAGGCCACGGCTCTTGTACATTTTGAATGACACGTCGTTAATCGCACGCATCATTGGGGTTTGAATAGTGGTACTGCTTATCGGGAAGTCTTTTACGACATTCTTACCTTCTACCAATAATTGACCGAAATCTTTGCTCATAATTGTCTCCAGAATCCTTGTTCGCTTTGCTTGCTTTTGGGCAGTCGAACCGCCTTGTTAGTTATTCACGCTGTGTCAACGTGCAAGCTATAGCTTCCTTTGTACTATTGGGTCACCGTACAGGTGGCAGTTAGACAAGTGTCCCGGTTCGATAGAACGCAACTTGGTTGGTACTTTTGTACAGGTTTCATGTACACGGTCACAACGAGCTTGGAAACGACATCCTTCAGGTATTTCTAATAGATTTAAGGGGTTGCCTGGAATTCCTGCTAGCTTTGTCTTTGGCCCTGTCAGTGGAGGGAAAGAACTACCCAACCCTTTGGTGTAAGGGTGGTAAGGGTTTTCTAGAATATCTTGAGAGTTAGCAACTTCAATAAGCTCACCTGAGTACATGATGCCGATTCGGTCAGAGAACTCGACCATCAATGATAAGTCGTGGGTGATGAACAAAATCGAGAAGCCAAACTCTTCTTTTAATGCATAAATCTTTTGTAGGATTTCACGTTGAACGACCACATCCAGTGCTGTCGTTGGCTCATCCATAATGATCAGCTTTGGATTCAGCGCTAGTGCGATAGCAATAACCAAACGTTGACGCATGCCACCAGAGAATTGGTGAGGGTAGTCAGTTAATCGACTTGGATGAATATCTACGATTTCAAGTAGACCTTCAGCTCGTTGTTTAGCTTGCTCACGGGTCATATTAGTGTGACGCATAATTACGTCACAGAACTGCTCTTCCATTGGTAGCACTGGGTTGAGTGCGTTCATCGCACTCTGGAATACCATGGACATCTCGCTCCAACGGAACGATTGCATGCGTTCATCACTGTATTCAAGGATGTTTTCACCGTTGAAGATAACCTCCCCACCACTGATATAAGCTGGCGGCTTGTGAAGACGCATAAGAGAGAAAGCGACCGTTGATTTACCACAGCCAGATTCTCCAGCTAGGCCGAATACTTCACCCGGAGCGATATCGAAACTTACATTGTTACAAGCACGAACATCGCCTGACTCTGTGATGTAATCCACGCATAAGTTGCGGATAGAAATTAGTGGTTCAGACATGATTATTTATCTCCGCTCCAAAGTGCATTTTGTGGTGGTAGTTCTGGTTCACGTTCTTCTTTGTCTTGAGCCGCTAGTTTCTTCCAACGTTTCATACCTTTGTGAGAACGCAATTGAGGGTTAGCAATTTCATCGACAGCAAAGTTAAGCAAAGCAAGGCCTGTTACTAGTAGTGTCAGTGCGATACAAGGAGCCAACAGTTCCCACCAAGCGCCAATCAGCATAGATGAAGACGTTTGAACGTTGTAAAGCATGATGCCCCAACTGATTGTGTTTGAGTCACCAAGACCTAGGAATGAAATTGTTGCTTCCATCATGATTGCGTACATAACTGAACCGATGAAGCTTGCGCCGACAATAGAGATAAGGTTTGGCAGAATCTCTACGAAGATGATGCGGAATGAAGATTCACCCAAAACTTCAGCTGCTTTTACAAACTCTTTTTCACGCAGTGCTAAAGTTTGGGAGCGAACAACACGGGCACCCCAAGCCCAGGACATAAAGCCGATAACTAAGGTGATGGTGAGTGGCCCTGCCTCACCGATAAAGGCCGCGACTACGAACAATAATGGGTATTGAGGAATAACCAGCATGATGTTCATCGCTGCGGTCAGTATGTCATCCACACGGCCACCAAAGTAACCAGCCGAAACACCGATAACAGTTGCTAATAAACATACGGTTAGACCAGCCCCAAAACCTACCGCAAGAGATACACGTGCGCCGTATACCACTTGTGACCAAACATCACGCCCCATACGAGTTGTACCTAGTACGTGGTCTGCCTTCTTAGACATAATCAATGTACGACGGTCGTCTGCTAAGTTTTGAGCAACCCAGCCGTCAGGGTTAGTTTGTGCAGATTTCACGATGAAACTTGGGTATTCGTGCGGGTTACCTGTACGTTTGTCTGGTACATGTTTGGTAATCAAAGGGGCAGCTATAGCGCCAAGAATAAAAATACTTAGGATGATGACGCCAGTTAGAGCCATCGGGTTACGCCAAATGAGTTTTAGAATGTCTTTCATGATTATTTACCACCCTTACGAAGACGAGGGTCAAGAACAACGTAAAGCATGTCGGCAACTAGGTTAAAGAACAGCATGAATAGCGTCATAATAAGCAGTTGGCCTTGCAGTACTTGGTAGTCACGAGCGTTAATTGCGTTGAAAAGTACGCTACCAAGACCTGGGTAGTTAAAGATAATTTCGATGATTAATTGACCACCGATTGCCATGCCTAAAGACATTGAAAGGGCTGTAACACTTGGTAGCATCGCGTTACGAGCTGCGTAGTTGAATACCACTCGGTTCTCGCTAAGGCCTTTGCCTTTAGCCATAGTTATGTAGTCTTCTGCTAGCAGGTTGATCATGTTGTTACGCATGTTTACTAGGAAGCCACCAATTTGAACTATGGATGCACACACCAAGGGTAAGAAAGCGTGGTACGCAACGTCTTTTATGAATGCCCAACTTGTCCAGTCAGGTATCGTACCTGCAGTATAGGCGTAGCCTGTCGGGAACCACTTTAAGCCAATGGCGAAGGTGAATAGTGCAATCATCGCAATAACTACCTGAGGAACGGCTTGCAGAATAAGCATCCCCGGTGTAACAAATGCATCGTATTTGCTGCCACGTTTCCATGCTGCAAAAATACCTAGGATTGAACCAATAGAGAAAGAAAGAACAACTGCGGTCCCAGCTAAGAAAAGCGACCAGCCAAATGCTCCGCCCAACAATGTATTTACTGAAAGTGGGTAGAATTGGATTGATGTACCAAGCTCCCAGCTAAGAATGTTTTTCATATACGCTACATATTGAACGAGTAAGCCACCATCAACGAAGCCTAATAGTTCTTTCATTGCAGCTATACGCTCTGGAGTAACTTGTACAGAAGCGTTCGCAAACATCATGGTAACTGGGTCACCAGGCATTGCTCTTGGAATAATAAAGTTTAACGTCGCAGCAACTAATAGCGCGACAAAATAGAATGACAAACGTCTAAAAAAATAACCCATAACTCACACCTTACTCACCCAGATTGTTTCCCTGTTTCTGGATTCAGGTCGCTCCTAGCGAAATTTGGAACGAAAAATCCCCTGACGACTAGCGCCATACTTTCAATTGATAGTGTGGGGATTTTTATAAGCGGCGTAAGAAGTTACGCCGCAAAAATTGAACGATTACTTATTTAACTGGTTTTAGGTCCAGTACATGAAGTAGACGCTCTGGAATACCAGCCCAAATGTTTGGACGGCCTTTTGGATTTTCTTCGTTCCACCAACCAGTGAAGCGAGTTGTGTTGTATTGGTACATGTAAGCACCAGACATCACCGGAATTGTCACTTGGTCCGCAGCGATGATTTGCTGGATACCATGTGCAATATCTAGTTGTTCGTTCTTATCAGCTGTTTTGTAGAAGCTGTTTAGAAGACCATCTAGCTTATCGTTTTGGTAGTAGTGCATTGCGAAACGAGGCATACCATCACCAGATTGTAGTGACGAGTTGTAAGCACTGTTCCAGTATGTGTATGGATCTGCACCGTGGAAGTAGTTTGTGTATGCTACGTCGTATGTACCTTCAAGCATTGCTTGGTTGTACACTGAGAAATCAGGTGTACGAGCTTTCGCTTTAATACCGATCTCGTTTAGCTGTTCTACCGCAAGTTGAACTGTGTTGTTAAAGTCAGTCCAGCCATTTGGCGATTGAATCATTAGTTCGAAAGACTTGCCTGAGGGAGTATCAACAAAACCATCTTTGTTTACATCTTTGAAGCCTGCGTCAGCAAGAAGCTTTTTAGCACCTTCAGCATTGTATGTGTTGAAGCCTTTGTACTTGTTGTGAGTCTTTTCATCAGACCAAGCTTCAAACGCGTAGCCAAGACCTGATGCGAAATCGTTCACAGTGCCACCGCCGTAGAATGCGATGTCGATGATAGTTTGACGATCAAGAGCCATTGAGAAAGCACGACGGAATTCAACGTTGCTCAATGCTTCATGCTTCGCAGCATCAGGGTGCTTGAAGTTAACGATGAATGCTTGCGTACCTGCTGGCGGGTACCAGTAGTGGTGTTTCGGGCTCGCTGCTGCGTAGGTACGGTCGATATCAGGAACGAAAGAAGACGTCCAATCCATTTCACTGTTTACAACTTTACCTAGGAACTGGTCGTTGTTAGCAATTTGTGGAACGCGCAGACAGTCAACATCTAGGTTGTCTGCATCCCAGTAGTTCGGGTTTGCACACTGGATGTATAGTTGCGCTGTAAACGTATCGATTTCTGTAAACGGACCTGAACCTACAGGGTTCTCATTGGTGAACGTAGATGGATTTTTTACGTCTTTCCAGATGTGCTTAGGTACTACTGGTACTTTAGCAATCTCATAAGGTACGTTTGAGTTAGCTTCTGTTAGGGTAAACTTAACTTGGTTGTCGTTCAGTTTTTCTACAGAAGTTACCCAAGAGTTGATACCAGATTGGTCAAGTTCTGGCTTCTCTTTTACAAGGTTGAAAGAAAAAACAACATCATCAGCAGAGAAAGTTTCTCCGTCAGACCATTTAACACCCTTACGAATGTCGAAAACTACGCTCATCAGGTCATCTGACATTGTGAAGTTTTCAGCTAGACGGAACACTGGAGTGTTACCGTGCATTTCGTTAAATACTACTAGCGGCTCATAAAGGAAGTCGGTTGTAGTATGTAAGTTAGTAGCACCAAGGTACGGGTTAAAGTTACGTACGAATGTAGTGTACTCTTTCGGGTGAATAGTCAACTCACTGCGTTCTGCAGCTGTTGCTACTGATGCAAAACCTGTTGTAGCAGTTGCAATAATTGCTGTTGCTATTGCTGTTTTTTTTATATTGGCAAGCATAGCTGTTCCTTACTATTTGCTTTCATTTCACTAATGGATTGAATGTTATCTGTCGCTAATTGTTTAGTAGATACACACTCTAGTTAAAGGCCTACCTCTTCTTCATTGCTCCAGATTTGTTGCTTCTTCTGAGAAGTGGTAAGAGTGGCCTGTAGGCCTTTGGCAGGAGTAAGAAAACACCTTATCGATGAATTAATCAAACTCGTTTCCCGTCAAAAACGTTAAAAACACACATCGACACGTCATTAACGTCAAAATATGGTGCTTTGATGGTTTTTTGCGCGCAGTTGTTAAGGTGATGTGACTCGCAATTGATTTTGTAGTAGTACTGGTAAGTTAGTGATCACTTACTTTCCTAGCTTTTTATTATAATGGGTTATTCCATTTTAATGTAATTGTAGATCTCTATCACTTACTGGTTCTACGTTAAATTTCCCTAGAAAATTAAATCTGCCGTTCTGTTGTGACTCGCTTCTCAAACTGCAACAAAGAGTCGGAGGAATGTGAAATTCAGCCAAGAATAAGCTCTTAAGTATCGATTGAATAGGTGATTGTTTAAGCTTGCGTGACGTATGATTTGGCTTGTTTAACTAGAAAAAAAAAGTAATAACGTAGACTAAATGTTGTGCTTTTATTGAACGATTAGGCATGAAAAAGCCCACTCAAGGTGGGCTTCATTACTCACTGTATCGTGATATTTCTTCGGGGTTAGCTGGTCAGTAATTTCTGCAGTTTATCCCTTAGCATCTCGATATGAGTTCTTTCGGGGGTCTGCTCTTTACAATGTTCGAGAATAAACTCAATAGAGCTCAATACCGTTCTCCAGCGAGGCGTTCTTGGTAGTGTTTCTACACGAAGGTACTTATCTAAGGTTCGAGTTTGAAGTGTGCTGCGGTCTAAATAGACTCGCCACAAGCCACTTTTCTCTGCGAAAGCAAACTTGGTTTCCCCTGTAACAGACTCCCAGTAGATAATGGCATTGGTCATGACATCGACTAATGCTTCACGCATCAGCTCTTGTTTGTTTTTACCTTCACCGGTTGCCTTATCAGCAAGACGAGTAAATTCACCACCAAGCTCCTTCAGTTGTTGCAGCTTATCTTTGTCACCTTCAAAGGCGTAGCTTGAAAGTGCCTCAACCGCCGTTTCAAGGTTATTAACTCGGTTTGAGTTAACGCCACCACCCACATTGAAGATATACATGGTATCGAGCCCTGAGCCTTCAGGTAGCTTGAGGATGTCACTTGGAATGCGCTGACGTGTGTCATCTATGTAGATATCAATATCACCACAGTAGTGGGCTTGTTCCACTTTGAGGTATTTAGGTGCGATGATCTCGTCGGCCATTGAACGCTTAAGTTGTTCTTGTCCGCGTCTAAATAGCTTAGCAGCCGCTTCGTTTGCAAATCGAATACGTTGGTCATCTCGAATACAGATGATCGCCTCTGGAGCTGACTCCAACTGTTCTAGCAAGCGTCCTTGAGTTTCTAACAGGTTGGCCTCAACCATGGCTCTATGTTTGAGCTCTAATTGCAGTTGGTCATTCTCAAGACGCCTTTGCTCGGCTTTACTTGCCGATAAGTGCGCTGTGATTCGAGCAGCCAGTTCTTGTTTATTAAATGGCTTGGATAAGTAGTCATTGGCACCCGCTTCGAAGCCTCGTACTCGGTCTTCTGCTTGGTTCAATGCCGTAAGCATGATGATTGGCAATTGAGCGTGATCATATTGCTTACGTAGCGCTTCACAAACCTGATAACCACTCATACCTGGCATCATGATGTCGAGTAACAGTAATTCTGGTTTCTCTTTTTCAATCAGTTCAATGGTTTCTGGGCCATCACATGCGGTACGAACTCGATAACCTTCTAATTTCAAGAAGCTGTCTAACACGCGCAGGTTGACTGGCTCATCATCAGCGATAACTAATAATGGACCATTAGGGTCTTCACTGATAATGCTGTTTTCTTGTTGGCTATTATCTATCAAATCTGGCGCTTGGAAGTGTGAGTAGTTTCCAGACTCGTTATAGCTATCCAGTTCTTGTTGGGTAGCTAGAGGCAGAGTAAAGCTGAAAGTCGTGCCTAGCATTGGCTGGCTACTCACGTACAGTGAACCTCCCATTAGCTCAATCAGCTGACGGCTAATAGATAACCCAAGCCCTGCACCTTGGCGGTAGTTACTGGCATCTTGGCCAGCTTGAATCAGTGGTTCAAAGATATGTTCAAGGTACTCTGCCGGTATTCCTTGGCCTGTATCGACAACTTGTACACGAATGTTGTCGTCGATAACGCTTGCTGAGATAACAATCTTACCTTCGGATGTGTACTTGATGGCATTACCAACCAAGTTATACATCACTTGCTCAAGTCGTTGAGGGTCCGATGAAACTAGGCCTAAATCACTTGGCACTTGGTTAATGATGCGGATTGGCTTGTTACCTAATAGGTGATGAGAAAGCTCAAGAACCAAGCTGGTGGCGGCAGACAAATCAACGGCAGACTTTTTAATGTCCAAGCTGCCATAACGCATTTTATGGTAATCAAGCAGGTCATCAACCAGTGTTGCCAATCTCTGTCCACTATTGATGATGATATCCAGTTGGTATTTCTGATTAGCAGGAATAGGGCCATTTGCGCCGGATATTAGCGCTTCAGCAATACCAACCATGCCATGTAGCGGTGTTCTTAGTTCATGTGAGGTCGTTGCTAAGAACTCATCTTTAAGCTTGTTGGCCAACTGCAGCTCTTCGTTTTGCTTTTGAATGGTCTTTAGGTTGTCCTCAAGCTCATCATTTTGGCTTCTAATTAGCTGCATTTTTTCGCGAATCGAACGCTGCATCCGTTCAAAGCTGACGGCTAAGCGGCCTATTTCGTCTTTGCGTTCGGTATTAATCATGGTTTCGTCAAGATCACCTGCAGAGACTTTCTCGGCAGCCCACGTGAGCTTGAGGAGAGGGGAAGTGATGAAATTGGACAGATAATGTGATGCGACAAACACAAGAATGATCGCTGTTAGCATTACGATCACGAAGATCTTTTCTAGCTGATGAATACGAGCAAAAGCTTCTTTCTCTGGAAGCTCCACGACCAAAGCCCATGTCGCATATTTTAGTTCAATAGGAGTGTATGCCGCGATGATCGCTTGATCTTGAGTGTTGTTGAACGTCCCAACGGCTGTTTCACCTGCAAGTGCTTTATTAACAACATCTAAGCTTAAATTGATCGACTCTTGTGAATGCGCGAGGCTACGGGGCAAGTGATCGTCACCGACCAATAACGTCTGAATGTTTGAACGCTTATTTACGTCGGCAATCAGCTTAGTAATGCCGTTAATCGGAAGTCTAAACATCGCATAACTGTGTAAGTAACCTTGTTGTACGATTGGCGCACCAAGCCATGCGGTTTGTTTTCCGTCTTCGTCTTTGAAGTCAGAGACAATAACGGGCGTGTAATCTTCGTTAGATCTACGTCTATCGGTCACGTCTTTTGCTAGTCGTTGAAACGTCAGGCCTAGGTTTGAATCTTTGTATTTGCCGGTTAATAAGTTGGTGCCGTAGTCATCATGCTTAAAGACTGAGTAAGCGATATTGCCATTGATATCGACTAATAAAATATCGTCAAAATCGGAGCGTTTAAGCAGCTCTAAGTAGGCATTATGGTAGCGCTTGTGCAGTAGACGATAACGCTCGCTGCCAATAAAACTGGTGGACTCTGGAAGAATCGATGTTTTTATTTGATCGCCAGAACCTTGAATGTAGCGCTGCTGCGCATTATTGCGTGCTTCGTCAATATCTAAACCAAGTCGTTGGAAGGCATTGATTAAGCCGTAAAATCGCCCACCACTGGCATTGGCGAGTTCTGAACGCACAAAGCCCATCACTTGAGACTCTTGAGCTTGTAGATAATCGACAATTTGCTGTTGCTTAGTATCACGAACGGAAACAAGGTGTGAGGTACTTTGTTCCTGAAGGTCCTGACTGTGCGATTGGAGGAAAAATATCGCGATAAGTGTCACTGGGGTAATACTGAGGACAAGAAATGCCAGCATTAGGGTATTTTGAAGGCGCTTAAACTTCTGCTTACGATAGAATCTAAACATAAATTGGGTACTACTTTCCTTTGATGTACTGATAAAAGGGGCGAAAACAAGTACAGAGAATAGAATTAACGGGTTCCAATTTAACGAAATTAACGAGTTTTTTTACTTTGACAAGTAAGTGGTATTTAAAGCGTGTGCAAAAGCTCACTTTTATAGGCTTTTGATAAAAATATGAACAGACAGCGCAGATAATGACCCTGCGCTGTGCTAGATAGGCTATTTACTTGTGTGGTATATCGCGAATTTAGTGGTCTTATTTAGAGTCGCGCATTTTCCAAAAGCTTGTTCAATAATTGGAACGTATTTTAAGAAACTGTTTGCGACAATAATCATCTCACCCGCTCGCTTTAAATGCTTAGGCGCTTGTGTAAGCAAGGTCTCAGTGGCGCTATAGCTGGTATCTAACCCTGAGTGGAATGGTGGGTTGCTAATGATAAACTGATAGTCTTTTGAGGTGTCAGAATAGACGTCAGAGGCGAACACATTACCTGTCAAACCGTTCGCTTCTAAAGTGGCTTGGCTTGACGCTACTGCGAAGGCACTAATATCACACATCTCCAGGTCGATATCAGGGTTGCGAGACGCCATAACAGCACCTAAAACACCGGCTCCACAACCAAAGTCCAGCACCTTACCTTTTAGTTTCGGTAAAGTATCAAGCAGAAGTTGGCTACCCACATCGAATGCGCCATGGCTGAACACGCCAGGAAGGCTTTTCACGGTAAGTGATTGCTCATCAATATTAACCGTGTAGGTTTTAAACCAGTCTTGCAGGTTGAAAGCTTCTGGTTGTTCGAAACATTGACCCCAGTAGAAAGAACAACGACGCGCCGAATCGTATTTCACGACTTTGCCGTAAGGAGCGAACATCTTTTCGATGCTTTTCACACCTGAACGGTTCTCACCAACAACGACGATCTCTATATCCTTGCCTAGCTTGGCAAATAACATCGCCAACAGAAACTCAGCTTCAGCTTTTGCTTTTGGCCAGTAAAGCATCACTAGGTCTGCTTTCGTTTCGTCTGTAAATTCAGCACCATAAAAACGTTGAATTGTGTTGCAGCCTTCTAATTGACGGTAGTAGCTGTAATTAGAAGTAAACACTGTGACTGATTCACAATGTTTCGCTAATTCAACAGGGAATAAGTCTTCTGCCTCACCAGCAACTAAAACATGTTTGCCTTCAAAGTAGGCGAGTTGACGTTGAGCAATCTGGCTTGGTGCAATATAAGCTGACATAGGACACTCTATTGAATCGTTAGCAAAAAATGAGGGCGGATTTTCGCACAATCCGCCCAAAGCTTGAAGTGTTTAATACTCGTTCGGCAACCAAGTTGCTGAAGAGTTGCTTAACTCTTGTCTTGCTGGTTCAAAAAGTCCTTAAACTCTTCATCGTAGATGTTGAATAGGACAATGGTAATAGCAAAAATCAATGGACCGTAGATAAGACCAATTAAGCCAAACAGTTGAATACCACCTAATAGCGAGAAGAAAATCATTAGGGTATTCATGCCAGCGCTGCCTTGCATCAGCAGTGGACGTAGAAGGTTGTCAATTGAACCTACAATCGCTACACAGTAAACCGTTAGGAAAATCGCCCACGTTGTATCACCTGTTAGGAACAAGTACGTTGCCGCTGGAATCCAGATTAATGCGGTACCCACTACAGGAATGAAAGAGGCGAAGCCCATCATTGTGCCCCAGAATAGACCAGGGAAGCCTGCTATCCACATACCTAAACCGCCAGCAAAACCTTGCGCGATTGCCGTTAAGAATGACCCCATTACGGCTGACTTCGATACCTGCTCAATTTCAGTTAGAAGCTTGTCTTCTTGGCTTCGAGATAGTGGAAGAATGTGACGAGCTGCGCTGATGATTTTGTCGTGATCTCTTAATAAGAAGAACAGAACAAACAACATCAAGAAGAAGTCCATTAAGAAATTGGTCGCATCACCAAGAATTTTTGCACTGATACCGACAAGTTTCGAACCGAAGCTCGTCGCGAACTCGCCCACTTTCTGTGCGATAGCTTGTGGTTCAATGTTGTCAAAAGGTAGGTAGTTATTTACAAACGACAGGGCTTTAACAACCAGAGGATGCGCAAATAGAGTTTGAATACCGCCATGTGTCACCCATTGATAGGTGTTTTGAGAGAATAGAGACCCTTGTTGAACAATGGCTGCAAATACGGCTAATAAAGGAATAACAATAATAAAGGTCAGGATCACACACGATAGTAGGGAGACGATGTTTTCTTTATTAGGGAGTTTTTTTTCAAGCCACTCATGGATCGGGAACATCAATAGTGAAATGATAAATGCCATCACGATTGAGTTAACGTACGGCTCGATAAGTAAATAACAAGCATAAGCCGCCGCGAGCAGGGCAATGATGATCACCCAGTGACTGGAATTAATTTTAAGTTTTTCTGACACGGTAATGGTCTCTATATTGGCATTCTGAGTTTATAATGGCTGCAAAACAGAGAGTTAGCAATGAGGAGTTTTGATTATGGGATGCTGTAATAAAGATAAGAAATGCCAAGACGAAGAACAGCAAACAAAAAAAGAGATCCCTTGGTTCAGAATGTTCCTCGGTACAATCATGTTGTTGGTTTTTCTTTTTTGGGAACGTTAAGCGTTTCTGAGTCGAAAGGCAGGAGAACCCAAGCGACAATATGCGTGATTGATGAGTGCGATGTATTAAAAAGGGCTGCAGTAATGCAGCCCTAAATTCAAACGCTTAGCTTAAATGCTCGTGGTTTGATTAGTTGCTTTCAGAAGCAATGATAGCGAAACAACGGTCAGCGGCTTCTAATGTTGCATCAATTTCTTTTGAACCATGAGCAAGAGAAGTAAAGCTTGCTTCGAATGCTGATGGTGCAAGGTAAACACCATGCTTAAGCATTAGGTGGAAGAAGCGCTTGAAGCGTTCTACATCACACTTAGTTACATCTTCGTAGCACGTTACTGACTCTTGATCAGTAAAGAAGAAACCGAACATGCCACCAACTTGGTGTACAAGCATCGGGATGCCGTGCTTTTCAGCTAGGTATTTGAAACCGCTTGCGAGCTGTTTGGTTTTCGCAGCAAGACGCTTCTCGTTGCCTTCTTCTCTTAAAAGGCTCAGACACGCGTAACCTGCAGCCATTGCTACCGGGTTACCTGAAAGCGTACCTGCTTGATAAACTGGACCTGTTGGTGCGATGTATTGCATCACGTCTTTACGGCCACCAAAAGCACCCACTGGCATACCACCACCGATAACTTTACCAAGACACGTTAGATCGGGTTTGATGTTGTAATAAGCCTGAGCGCAACCTTCTGCAACGCGGAAGCCGGTCATTACTTCATCAAAGATTAGCAATGCACCTTCTTGGTCACAGATTTCACGTAGGCCTTCGTGGAAGCCTTCTACTGGTGGGATACAGTTCATGTTGCCTGCTACTGGCTCAACGATGATACATGCGATTTCACCTTTGTTTGCAGCGAAGATTTCACGTACTGAGTCTAGATTGTTGAACGTTGCTGTTAGCGTCAGCTTAGCAAAATCAGCAGGAACACCTGGAGAGCTTGGTTGACCTAGAGTCAATGCACCAGAACCTGCTTTTACTAGTAGGCTGTCTGCGTGGCCATGGTAACAACCTTCAAACTTAAGAATTTTGTCACGACCAGTGAAGCCACGAGCTAAGCGAATTGCACTCATTGTCGCTTCTGTACCTGAGCTCACCATACGAAGTTGTTCCATAGAAGGAACCATTTCAGAGACAAGTTCAGCCATTTTGATTTCAGTTTCTGTTGGTGCACCGAAACTTAGGCCACGTTGTGCTGCATCAATCACAGCCTCACGGATAACTCCGTGGTTATGACCTAGGATCATTGGGCCCCAAGAGCCAACGTAATCGATATATGCTTTACCATCAGCATCAAAAATAAGTGGGCCGTCAGCTCGCTCAACGAAGATTGGAGAGCCACCTACACCGTTAAAAGCGCGCACTGGAGAGTTAACGCCACCCGGAATAGTTTGCTGTGCCTTTTGATACAGTTCTGCTGATTTGGTCATTGATATATCCTCTTTTGACTGTCGGACCAATTGGCACGCATTGTACCTATCCACAATCCAACTAGGAATGCTTTCGCTGATATAATCCCCCGAATCTGGTTGTTTTGTGTGGTTACACGTTTTAATGATCAGATATTGACGAGTTTACGGCAGTAAAAGTAATGATCCTGTGGTGAATACTTGAACGTTTCAGTCAGGTATTAGATAATCATCAGAATATAAGAAAATACTCAACAACTATGGTCTCGAATTAGGTTTGTATCATGTTGTTTTTGACACAGGTAAGAGAGGTTGTTGTGAGCGAAGTAAATATCCCATTGTCATTTTCTGATGCTGCTGCCATCCGTGTAAAAACGTTGATTGCAGAAGAAGAAAATCCAGAACTAAAACTACGTGTATACATTACAGGTGGTGGTTGTAGTGGTTTCCAATACGGCTTCACATTTGATGAAAAAGTAAATGATGGCGACACTACTATTATCAACAGCGGCGTAACGCTGGTTGTTGACCCAATGAGCCTGCAATACTTAATGGGCGGCATGGTTGATTACACAGAAGGCCTAGAAGGCGCACGTTTCTTTGTAAATAACCCGAATGCAACGACAACATGTGGTTGTGGCGCATCATTTAGCGTATAGCTTGGACCGAAAGATAGCTTGAGTTGAAAGCTATCTTAGAAATACTGTAAACGCCGAACTTATGTTCGGCGTTTTTTTTTAATGAATACATCATATAAAACAAAGGGTAAGTTCATTTCTTCTATTCGCGTATCTTATGGGTTATGTTGAATTGTGATGTATTGCGTTTGTTTTATTTACTTTAATTATAGTAGACGCCATATTTTTTAAATTGTCGAGAGCGTCCAACTTCGATCGGTGTTGCTCTGTTAAGGTAACTCTTTGTGCATCAGGATGTTGTACATTACGTTGTGCAATAAAATCGCACGCTTCAACCACACTGCACAAAAGGATTTGTTATGCCTACTCAATTTTCTGGCTCATCGCTTTCTCAGAAATTTAAGCAGCCTTGGTTAGTTTCACTCGTTCTCGTCATTTTATTGTCGATCTGGCTTGGCTTAGGTGTAGGGCAAGCTGAAGAGTCGCCTGTAAAAAAGTCGACAGAAATCCCGATGGCAAAAGTCTCCTTTCAAGCATTCACGTCTTCACCGACCTTTAAAACGATTGATCTCTACGGACGAACGGCGCCAGATAGGCATGCTCGTTTGGGGGCTGAAGTGGCTGGTAAAGTGGTCAAATTAAACGTGGTTAAAGGCGATATGGTCAAAGCAGGACAGGCCATTGCTCAAATCGACAAAGGCGACTTAGAGATTCAACTGGAACGAGCCTCTGCTTTATATCGATTAAAACAAAAAGAATTTAAGGCTGCGCAATCATTGAAGAAAAGAGGGCTTCAAGGAGAAATCGCTTATACCACCGCAGAGGCTTCACTAACCGAAGCCAAAGCCATGAAGCGCAATGCTGAACTGGCCTTAAAAAATACAGTTATTACATCGCCTTTTTCTGGTGTGGTTCAAGACTTGATGGTTGAACTCGGAGATTTTGTTGGCGTTGGAGACCCAGTTGCGGGAGTTATCGATCTCGATCCTTTAGTCATCGAAGCCGATGTTAGCGAGCGCCATATTCAACATTTATTAGTTGATCAATCTGCGTCGGTTCGCCTGCTAGGGAGAGAAGAAGCTCAAGGTCGTTTGCGTTATGTATCTCGAATTTCTTCTACTTCTACGAACACCTTCCCAATAGAGATTGAAATTGATAACTCCGAAGGTTTCTTACCTGCGGGGGTCAGTGCAGAAGTAACACTCAACCTAGAAACAAGCGATGCAATCAAGATTACACCTGCAATGCTGGCATTAGATGAGGCCGGTAATCTTGGGGTCAAAACCTTAATATCTATTGATGACTCTCCAATCGTGAAGTTTGTCGGTATTCAATTAGTCAAAGCTGAGCAAGACGGAGTATGGCTTACTGGATTAGGTCAACAAGTCGATATCATCACCGTCGGGCAAGGTTTTGTACGAGATGGTGATGCGGTGATTGCTGTTGAGCAAAATACTGAACTTTCTAAAGCGAAAGCAGAGTAGGAGATAGCCGATGTATTCAATTATTGATGCAGCCTTGTCTCGCGCTCGAACAATGCTTTCCCTTCTAGCGTTGATCCTTGTCGCGGGTGCTGTGACTTATATTACGATCCCTAAGGAGTCGAGCCCTGACATCACGATTCCTATTATCTATGTTTCTGTAGGGCATCAAGGTATCTCTCCTACTGATGCCGAACGTTTATTAGTTCGACCAATAGAACAAGAGCTTAGGTCTATTGAAGGCGTAAAAGAAATGACGGCAACGGCAGCAGAAGGCCATGCCTCTGTTGTGTTGGAATTTAATGTCGGTGTTGACCTCACCAAAGCAATGGCTGATGTTCGCGATGCCGTTGATCTGGCTAAGCCCAAGTTGCCAGAAGACAGCGATGAGCCGACTGTAAATGAGGTGACTCTAGCATCGGAACAACCGGTACTTTCGGTGGTTTTATTCGGAACTGTCCCTGAACGTACCATTGTGCAGATTGCACGGGATCTTGGCGATGAACTAGAAAGTTATCGCCAAATTTTAGAGGTCGATATTGCAGGCGATCGCGATGACATCGTGGAAATCATCGTTGACCCATTATTGATGGAGAGTTACAGCCTAGATCAAGCGGACATCTATAATCTGATTGCTTTGAATAACCGAGTGGTGGCCGCAGGCTTTGTTGATACAGGCTACGGGCGTTTTTCTGTCAAAGTCCCTTCTGTGTTTAACTCCTTAAAAGACGTACTTGAGTTGCCAATCAAAGTGGATGGTAAACAGGTAGTAACCTTTGGCGATGTGGCTACGGTTCGCCGAGCGTTTCGAGATCCTGAAAGCTTTGCCCGTTTAGATGGCAAATCCGCGGTTGTCTTGGATATCAAGAAACGTGCAGGTGAAAACATCATTGAAACCGTTGAGCTAGTCAAAGCGGTAATGGCTGGTGCTCAGCAGCAAGCCGAGTGGCCAAACAATCTCTTGGTCAAATATACTTGGGATGAATCTAAAGATGTGAAGATCATGCTCAATGATCTGCAAAACAATATCTTATCAGCCATTATTTTGGTGGTGATTGTTATCATCGCGATTCTTGGTGTTCGCACCGCCTTGTTGGTGGGCATTTCAATTCCCGGCTCATTCCTGACAGGGCTGCTGGTGCTGTCGGTATTTGGCTTAACCGTCAACATCGTGGTCTTGTTCTCTTTGATCATGGCTGTGGGTATGTTGGTCGATGGTGCGATTGTGGTGACCGAATTTGCCGACCGGAGAATGCAAGAAGGGGAAAATCGAAAAGCCGCTTACCGAGATGCCGCCAAGCGTATGGCATGGCCGATAACGGCATCAACGGCAACGACATTAGCTGCGTTTGCTCCGTTACTGTTTTGGCCTGATGTGACAGGGGAGTTCATGAAATTCCTGCCATTAACACTGATTGCCACGTTAACTGCTTCATTGATCATGGCGTTGCTGTTTGTTCCAGTTTTGGGTGGCTTGATCGGTAAACCTCAATACGTTTCGCCTAAAAACCAAGCTCGAATGGTGGCACTGCACAATGGTGACTTCTCACAAGCAACAGGTTTAACGAAAGCGTATTACCAGACACTGTCGATTGCGATTAAGCATCCATTTAAAATTCTGATCAGTGCGATTGTATTGTCTATCGCAGTTGGTTTTACCTACTCAAAGGCAGGGCTCGGTGCAGAGTTCTTCCCTGAGGTTGATCCTCCATTTTTCAATGTCAAAGTTCGCTCTCATGGTGATTTATCTATCCAAGAAAAAGACCTGATCATGCGTGATATTGAACTAACGATGCTCAATCATGATGAGTTCGATACGGTTTACACGCGAACAGGTGGTGACGACCAAATTGGTTTGATATCAATTACTCCCGTTGATTGGCAATATCGCCGCAGTGTTAAGGCGATCATTGAAGAGTTAAAGGTGCAAACCGATCAATATGCTGGGGTTGAGATTGAATATAAGTTTCCAGATGCAGGGCCTCCGGTTGAGAATGACCTAGTTATTGAACTGTCAGCAAGAACGCCAGAGCAACTTAGTCAAGCGGCCAAGATCGTCAGAAACTGGGCGGATGGTAATCAGGCACTGACTAACATCAGCGATACTGCGAGCAAAGATGGTATTGATTGGAAGGTGGATATTCGCCGAGACGATGCCGCGCGTTTTGCAGCAGACGCGACTTTGGTGGGTAATACCGTCCAATTCGTGACTAACGGGTTAAAGATTGGTGACTACCTCCCTGATGACTCATCAGAAGAGGTCGATATCTTAGTGCGTTACCCGAATGATAAGAGAGACATTGGCCGCTTTGACCAGTTAAGAGTCAAAACACCGGCTGGCTTAGTGCCGATTACCAACTTTGCGCAGATTGTTCCTGACCATAAGCAAGACACGATTAAGCGCCTTGATGGCAAGCGTGTGGTGAACATAATGGCAGATATGGAAGAGGGCTATAACCTTGCGCTCGAACTGCCAAAGATTGAGCAAGCGTTAAGTGAGTTGGGCTTACCAAGTAGCGTGGAGTTCCGTATCCGAGGTCAAAATGAAGAGCAAGAGAACTCGTCAGCTTTTTTGCAAAGTGCGTTTTTGGTTGCACTGGCGGTGATGGCGCTGATTCTGATTACTCAGTTCAATAGCTTCTATCAAGCGTTTTTGATTCTTAGTGCGGTGCTGTTCTCAACGGTTGGTGTGTTTGTTGGTTTGCTTATCTTCCAGCGTCCGTTTGGCATTGTGATGTCCGGTATTGGAGTGATAGCGCTGGCAGGAATTGTGGTAAACAACAATATTGTGCTGATTGATACCTATAACCAACTGATAAAACGCGGCTTGGACAAGCGAGATGCGATTCTCAGGACAGGTGTTCAGCGTTTAAGACCAGTAATGCTCACTACGGTTACCACCATTTTAGGCTTGATGCCGATGGTGTTAGAGATGAACATCGATTTGATTAATCAAAAGATTGAGTTTGGCGCACCGAGCACGCAATGGTGGTCGCAACTCGCTACGGCAATTGCGGGAGGTTTGGCTTTTGCGACAGTATTGACCTTGGTGCTTACTCCTTGTCTATTAATGCTAGGTCGAAATAAGAAGCCCGATGTGTTCCCAAGCAACGATAGTGAAAGATAATTCCTGGTTCGATGGAAATAAAAAGAGCGCCTTGATGGGCGCTCTTTTCGTTGGTTTATATGGCTATTAATCTAATTAGTCACTAGTAGCCTAATTAGTTGCTATTAACTGGCCGTATCGCTCAAGGTTACTCAATCGAATTTCTGAGTTCGCAATAAATGTTGCTTTTGCTTTACCCGTTAACGACTTAGATTGCGGTAATTTCACGGTACGCGCATTCTTATGTACGCCATTGACCAAGAATTCATAGTGTAAGTGCGGACCAGTAACACGACCTGTGCCACCCAAAGTACCAATGGTTTGGCCTTGTTTTACACGCTGGCCTGTTTTCACCATACGTCGCTTCATGTGCAGGTATTTGGTGATGTAGGTGTTGCTGTGTCGGATGAACACATAGTTACCGTTGAATTGGTTGTAACCCGACTTCTGGACAATACCGTCACCGGCTGCCCATATCGGCGTGCCAACAGGAGCTGCATAGTCGGTGCCTCGGTGAGCTCGAACCTTGCCTGTTACTGGGTGTTTTCTGTTAGGGTTAAAGTTCGATGTCACACGACGGAAATCAATCGGTGAGCGCAGGAAGGCTTTCTTCATTGCGCGACCGTTCTCATCGAAATAGTTGCCACTCTTATCATCCAATACCGCGGTAAATGAATCACCTTGGTTTTTGAATACGGCCGCCATAATCTTACCGCGACCAACAACTTCGCCTTCAACCACTTTCTCTTGGTACAAGATTTTGAAGCTGTCGTTGTTGCGAATATCTAACGCAAAGTCGATATCCCAACCGAATATACCCGCCAGTTCCATGATTTGGTTTGCAGTTAGGCCTGCATTGACGCCTGCATTCCAGAAGTTAGAAGTGATGTTGGCTTCGGCATAGTTGTACTGGTAAGCCACTTCTTTTTTGTCGAAACTTGATGAGAAAGAATCGCCAGACTTAGTGATCTTGAAGCTTTCAAACGCACTAAGTTGTCGTTTTAACTGAATAAGGTCATTGTTTTCATCAAAACCAAACTGCAATACATCGCCAGGTCTTAGGTTAGACAGCTGCTTCTTAATATCATTATTGGTATTGAGTAGCGTGATCAGCAAGCGGTATGAGAGGCCAATACGTTCAAATAAGACAGAGGTGCTTTCGCCAGAACGAACGGTGTATTTCTCCCAATTAAGCACAGCCGTCGGCGGCGCGTCACTCGAGCTAACAAGTGCAGATGCATTGATAGTCAGTGGGTAATGTTTCCCCACCACTAAAGCGCCCGTATCGTCACGTAAACTGCTGACATCGGGGAGTAAGAAGATCGCGACGAAAATTACGGCACTAAAAAATGCGATAAAAGCCCGGTGCAAAATAGGAAGGCGTGCAAAAATAGACAACATGTTCCGGTTCGTTCTGTAAATATTATGAAAATCGACGACGGAATAGTGTAACTGGTTTCAAAATACATCGCTATTCAAGTAAGATGTCTAATTATTATATTTTTGCCAAATCTGTGGGAGTGAACAAGAATGGCGAGTATTGAAGCTGCACTAGCCGAGATCAAACGTGGCGTAGAAGAACTGATTCCAGAAGACGAACTGATTGCTAAATTAAAAGAAGGTCGTCCTTTACGCATTAAGCTGGGTGCCGATCCAACTGCTCCAGATATCCACCTAGGCCATACGGTTATCTTTAACAAGCTTCGTGCTTTCCAAGAGCTTGGTCATGAAGTGACATTCCTTATTGGTGATTTCACTGCAATGGTTGGTGATCCATCAGGTAAGAACTCAACACGCCCGCCGCTAAGCCGTGAAGACGTATTGAAGAATGCTGAAACTTACAAAGAGCAAGTATTCAAAATTTTAGACCCTGCGAAAACACAAATTCGTTTCAACTCTGAGTGGCTATCTGAGCTTGGCGCTGAAGGCATGATTCGTCTTGCTTCTAACCAAACTGTTGCTCGTATGCTTGAGCGTGATGACTTTAAAAAGCGTTACGCTGGTGGTCAACCGATCGCAATCCATGAATTCATGTACCCACTTCTACAAGGTCACGACTCTGTTGCACTAGAGAGTGATGTTGAGCTTGGTGGTACTGACCAGAAGTTTAACCTTCTAATGGGTCGTGAACTGCAAAAAGCAGCAGGTCAAAAACCACAAGCGGTACTGATGATGCCATTACTTGTAGGTCTAGACGGCGTTAAGAAGATGTCTAAGTCTGCGCACAACTACATCGGTATTAGCGAAGCACCAAGCGAGATGTTTGGTAAGATCATGTCTATCTCTGACGATCTAATGTGGAGCTACTACGAGCTACTGTCTTTCCGTCCACTTGAAGAAGTTGCGGAACTGAAAGCTGGCGTTGAGGCGGGCAAAAACCCTCGTGACGTTAAAGTACTTCTAGCGAAAGAGATCATTGCTCGTTTCCACAGTGAAGCGGATGCTGAAGCGGCTGAGCAAGAGTTCGTTAACCGTTTTGCTAAGAATCAAGTACCAGACGAAATGCCTGAATTCGAATTCGAAGCAGGTTTACCGATTGCTAACGTTCTAAAAGAAGCGGGTCTTGTAAACTCTACTTCTGATGCGATGCGTATGATCAAGCAAGGCGCGGCTAAGCTTGAAGGCGAGAAGATTGAAGACAGCAAATTCGTACCTGAAGCAGGTACTGCAGTTTACCAAGTAGGTAAGCGTAAGTTTGCTCGTATTACTATTAAGTAATAACGCACATCAATAATTGAACAAAAGGCATCCACGGATGCCTTTTTTATTGACACAAAGTTGACGAAGTATTTAAACGCCTGTTGCTATACTATGCGCGCTGTCATATTGACAGTAATTCTGGAGATTTTTATGAACAATACCGACCATCCTCCTAGTTTGAATGGAGAAGAATAACCCGTCTCGGTATTGATCTATTGTCCTGCCGTTCGGGTAGGGTATCTTTGTTTTTCCCCCTCATTCTTTTCCACACACTAGATTCTAACAAGTAGACACACCAGTAGCTTTCAGCTCTTGGTGCGCATAAATCTATAAATCTATAAATCTATAAACTTATGCTATTTGTTTTGATGGTCGTTACCTTTGCCAATCGGGAGATTCGCCATGACGGTAATGAACAACACTTTTTTATCTATCGAAGCTTTGTACACAGAGCAAGACATCCAAGCTGTATCTAATGCATTTCAACAGTATGGGCGTGAGCAACAAATTAACCTTTTAAACCGAATGCCACTTGAAGATGCGGTGCTAGTACTTGGGCAATGTTCTCTTAGTACGATTCAGACTTTACTTAGTGAGTTAGAGGTGCAGGGTTTTGAGAAGCGCTCTCGACATCTAGCTCACCAACTAGGGCTGATCTACTCAGAGGTTGAACCTCAACAGGGTTACCTTTCAACTGGAGTGCTTAGTCATGTTAGGCAGCGTATCGGTTGGATTATTGCATTAGCACTGCTGGGTATTGTCTCTGGGCTTATCATTGCTCAGTATGAAGACATTCTCAGTCAGTTGGTACTTTTGGCAATTTACATGCCTGTAATTGCTGCTGCTGGTGGTAACACCGGAACACAAGCTGCGACTCTGGTCATCAGGGCCTTAGCCACAGGCGAGTTGAAGAAGCGCCAATGGGCTAAGGTTCTTTGGAAAGAGTTTAGAGTCGCTATCTGCTTAGCACTTGCTATTGCCTTGGTGATGATAGGCCGTATTTTATTATTCAGTGACAATCAATCTACAGGCGGTTACGACATTAATATGATTGCTTATGCGATTGCTGTCGCTCTGTTTATTCAAGTGACAATATCAACTGTGCTAGGTGCTGGGCTACCGATTGTTGCTCGGTTATTCAAGTTAGATCCGGCGGTGCTGGTGAGCCCTGTTTTGGCTTCAGTAGTCGACATTTCGGGGATGTGGATTTACTTCACGGTAGTGAATTTATTTTTGGGTATCGCTTAACGCCGTCAAATAAAGACTTTGGAAACAAAAAGCACTTCCGAAGAAAAACACCTTAGAAACAAAAATGGCGCTGAAGATTTAAGATCTTCAGCGCCATTTTTTATTGTTTAATTAACAGCCTCTTACAAGTAAGCAGTTATCTGGATTTGCTATGTGTTTGGCTGAATTTAACTACATCTGTGTAGAAAGCACGTTCAAATTGGGTGATAGGTGCTTCGACTGGTTTGTCTGGATCTGGCTTGTCGGGGAAGTAATCACGCACAAACTGCACAAACAGAGAGTTTGGTTTTCCCGCTTTATCTAAACCAAAACCTGCCATATTGTAGCTACCATACAAAGACCCACTTTTCGCAATAATATTACCTTGGATTGGTGCTTTTCTCATGCTTTGACGGTATTTGAGCGTTCCATCAGTGCCAGATGTAGGCATAGCCTCAATCAGGTTGAGCTGTTGATCGTTATCCCAGATATAACGGAGAACCTGAGCCATGGTTTGCGATTTCATTCGGTTATTCCTCGAGAGCCCTGAACCATCGACTAGCTGTGCTTTGCTGAGGTCGATATTGGCCTTCGTCAGCAGTATCTGCTTTATTGCTTCTGTGCCGTTATTGAAGCTGCCCGGTTGGACATAAAACGTTGCACCCAGTGTTTTGGTTAGGTTGTCTGCTATTAGATTGTCTGATTTCTTCAGCATGGTATCGAGCAGTTCGGGAAGCTTTTCAGAATGATGGCTCGCGACTAACGTGGTTTTGTTTGCTTTAGCTTTTTTTCCAACAATTACATCGCCTTTAACTTGGATTTTCAGCTCTTCAAGAAGCGATGTCACGACTTGATAGGTATAAAGCTCTGGGTTTTGAATCGCGAACTTGAGCGGCAGTGGCTTCTTACGCTCTACTAAGCAACCTGACAGCTTGTAAGCGTTGTCTGGAGTAGTAATTAGCTCTAAGTCGCATTGCGTGGCTTTCTGCCCTGAGCGAGTTACGGTGGCTGCGGTGGTTGTCACGTCTATCGGATAGTGAGCGGGAATATAGACACGAGTGCTGCCGTTATCTTTTGTATAAATAGAGGCTTGTGCACAGTTATTGTCTAAGGTCATCGCGCTAGAAGGCGCGCTGTAACAAACGCCTAGAATGTCCCAAGGCCAACCCACCGCTCGTTGATAGCCCGTATAAGCCGAGTTATCGAGGTATAAGTTGCCTTTGATGGTTTTAGATTGCGACTTAGCGTATTGAGCCAAAAGGCTTTTTAGATGTTCTCGTTGTAGCGTTGGGTCACCGCTGAATGAGATCACAACATCTTCATTAGAACGAGCTATGTTGGTCGTGTAGTGAAAGTCATCCCCCAATTCCAACTTGGCTGCCAAAGCCGTAACCAGTTTTAAAGTGCTGGCTGGTGGATAAAAGCCATCAGTGTCGGTATTCATTTTATTTGAACCTCCACTTAATGACTGCAGTATTAAGGTTGTACTACTACCATCGGGCAGTTTATCAAGAGGGGCATATGCGAAAGCGTTAATTGAGAAAAGGCTAATCGAAAAACTACATACAAGTAGGGTGGGTAGAAGGCGCATAGAAGATTTTCTTGGATGGCTGATGTTTTTAGTATACAGATATAAAAAACGCCCGCTAGATAGCGGGCGTTTTGATTCTCAATTAACTAATTAATCAATTAGATAACCAGAATTAGAAGTCGTAACGTAGACCGATAGCTAGTTCGTCTTCAGCTTGTGCTTTAGTTGCACCACGGTTTACTAAAGTATCAGCTGTACCGAACTTGTCGCCTTCACTGATTAGGTTGAAGTTGTACGAGATGTACGAACGGAAGTTAGGCTTGAAGTAGTAAGTCGCATCTACAGCAACGTTGTCAGCTGATGTATCACCATCTGTTTCTGCGTTGTTGTACGTTAGAGTGAATGCAGCTTTATCTAGCGTGTATGCAGTTGCGAATTCGTAACCAGTGTAATCACCGTTGTCTTTCGATAGTTCACCATCAGTGAATACACCAGCAAAGTAAAGAGCTTCAGTGCGGAAAGATGCTGCTAGCATGTATTCGTTTTGCTCGTCTTGGTCAGCGTAACCTGCACCTAGCTTAAAGCCAGAGTCGCCGATTGCGTAGATACCAGATAGAGAGTAGCCGTCTTCGTTGTTATCAACGAAATCACCAGCTAGGTTTTCTGAACGGTCAGCAAAACGGTAGCTTGCTTTAACTGCTAGGTCTTGGAATTCACCTTTGTATGAAAGCATGTTGTCTGTACGGTCTGCCGCTGCAATCTTGTATGCTGCTGAGTTACCGTGGTAAGACATGATATCGGTAAAGTCAGTGATTACGCCTAGCGCACCGTCGTTTTTACCGTAAGTTACTTCACCGAATGTACCGCCGATACCAGCGTAAGTGTAACGATGATCGATAGAATCAGCGTCGCCTTCGTAGTCGTTTGCGTTGTATTCTGCTTCGTAGAAACCAACACCGTATAGGCTGTCTTGGATTTCAACTTTACCTAGGAAGTTAAGACGTACACGTGTGTTGTCTTGTGCTTTACCATCTTTTAGAGATAGACGAGCTTCCGCACGACCACCGATTTCTAGAGAAGTGCCGTTTGAGCTGTATACAGAAGTACCGTCAATACCACCAGCTTGTTTGCCGTCCGCTGCCACTGCGTTAGTAGCAAGAGCTGCAGCCGATACAGCAAGCGCGATCATAGTCTTGTTCATGTTATTAATTCCTAATTACTGTCCATAGAGGTTTTATCAAGGATTTGAACCCTTTTGTGTATTGCCTGTATTAATCAGGCTTCATAATCATGATTAGAACAGAAGTCTGAAAAATGCCAGTGCAATCCATGGGTTACTTTTTACCTCTAAAGTTCCATTGTTAGTTAGTAAAATGATATAAAACTAAAAAATGAACACTGTTTTATTATATTTATTGTTTCTCAAGTGTATGTTTTTAAATGTTTTTTATAAAAGTGTGATCTGTGTTTATTTTGTTTGTTTTTTGTTTTTTTAGGTATTTATTTCTCAGCTTATTGATGAGGAGGTTATTATTCATTTTTGTGATGTCTGTAATTTAGACCTAGATAAAGCTTTTATAACGCAAAGTGGAATAAAGGTGATTTAGCCATAAAGTTTGTTTACACTAAGCCAAATCGTTTTGTTTCTATCACCCAATAACTATGTTGGGTGGATTTATGTTGGCCAAAGAAAGCTTTGGCATAGAGGTAAAAAATGGAAAAGGTTCCAATGACAGTACGTGGCGCTCAAAAGCTACGTGACGAATTAGATCGCCTACTTAAGCTACGCCCTGTTATCTCAGCAGCTATCGGTGAAGCACGTGAACTAGGTGACTTGAAAGAGAATGCTGAATACCACGCAGCTCGTGAAGAGCAGGGTATCTGTGAAGCTCAAATTCGAGATATCGAATATAAGCTATCACTGGCTCAGATCATCGATGTAACCCAGATGGACAACACGGGTAAGATTATCTTTGGTACGACAGTGACTTTGGTTGATGTGGATACGGACGAAGAATTCCGTTACCAAATCGTTTCTGAAGATGAAGCCGAGATTAAAACGGGTCGTATTTCTGTGAAATCACCCATTGCTCGCGGTCTTATCGGTAAGATGGAAGGCGACGAAGTTCACATCTCTACCCCTGGCGGTGATAAAGATTTCGAAATTGACAAAGTTGAATACATCTAATTGAATTTGCTTTGTTTCTGATAAGTAAAAAGGTCGCTAATGCGACCTTTTTCGTTTCTCACGCTACACTAAAAGATAAACGCTATGGTTTTCTCTAAGTGAAGTTAGCTTATTATTAAGCTCGCTTATTTGCGTGGAATCTCGATTTTACGTGCTTCTGATTGACGGAACAGTACTAGAACTTTACCGATAGTCTGTACTTTCTCAGCTTTAGATTCACGTACAATTGCATCGATAATCAGTTGCTTAGTCTCACGGTCTTCTGATGCAACTTTAATCTTGATCAGTTCATGGTGGTCTAGAGCCAATTCGATTTCCGCTAGAACAGCTTCAGTAAGTCCATTTGCGCCCATTAGCACGACAGGTTTTAAACTGTGAGCTAGGCCCTTTAGATGCTGCTTTTGTTTGGTACTTAGGTTCATTACGCGGCCAATTTTATTTAGTATTAGGGTTGAAAAAACCTATTTTAACGCCATCTAAAGCTGAAGACTATAATTTATTCAGCAATTAGTACTTTCCTCCAATTTAGGTATCCAATGAGTAAACAGAAACACTCGGCCAGTTCAGGCCGTTGGTTGAAGGAACACTTCGACGACAAGTATGCAAACGAAGCTAGAAAAAAAGGTTATCGTTCGCGTGCTTATTTCAAAATGGAAGAGATTCAAACTAAAGATAAATTGCTGACTCCTGGAATGACCATTGTGGATTTAGGGGCAGCGCCTGGCGGTTGGTCTCAATATGCTGCTAAGATTATTGGAGACAACGGACAAATCATTGCTTGTGATTTGTTGCCAATGGACCCGATTGCAGGAGTGAGCTTTCTGCAAGGCGATTTCCGTGAAGATGCTGTGCTAGAAGCTTTATTGGAACGTATACAACCAAACATGGTTGATGTAGTGATGTCTGATATGGCGCCTAATATAGCAGGCAATAATTCTGTGGATCAGCCAAGAGCTATGTATTTAGTTGAATTAGCTTTGGATATGTGTCGACAAGTTCTAGCTACCAATGGTAGTTTTGTTGTAAAAGTATTCCAAGGCGAAGGGTTTGACCAATATGTTAAGGACGTCCGTGAGATGTTTAAAACAGTCAAAGTGAGAAAACCCGACTCTTCTCGAGCTCGATCTCGTGAAGTGTTTATCGTAGCAACTGGTTACAAAGGTTAACGATTCTCTTCCAAGAGTGAGAGTTAACAACATGGCTACAGGTTACAAACTGTAGTACCCTACCTTTAATTACAATTAGTTATCGAGAGGCTTACACCTTGAGTGACATGGCAAAAAATTTAATTCTGTGGCTTGTTATCGCGGTTGTGTTGATGTCGGTATTCCAGAGCTTTGGCCCTGGGGAAAGTAACGGCAGAGCAGTAGATTACACCACGTTTGTACAGGAAGTTGGCCAAGGCCAGATTCAAGACGCACAGTTCAATAACAGCGAAATTACTTTCACACGTCGTGGCGGTGGTTCTAAGTATGTAACTTACATGCCTGTTTATGATCAAAAGCTACTTGATGACTTAATTAATCAAAACGTAAAAGTTCAGGGTACACCACCTGAAGAGCAGAGCCTGCTTGGCACTATCTTCATCTCTTGGTTCCCAATGATCTTACTGATTGGTGTGTGGATTTTCTTCATGCGTCAAATGCAAGGCGGCGGCGGCGGTAAAGGCGCGATGTCTTTCGGTAAGAGTAAAGCTCGAATGATGAGCGAAGAACAAATCAAAACGATGTTTGCTGATGTTGCTGGTTGTGACGAAGCAAAAGAAGACGTTAAAGAGCTTGTTGATTATCTTCGTGACCCAAGTCGTTTCCAAAAGCTAGGTGGTAAGATCCCGACAGGTATCCTGTTGGTTGGTCCTCCTGGTACTGGTAAAACATTGCTTGCAAAAGCGATTGCCGGTGAAGCGAAAGTACCGTTCTTTACTATCTCAGGTTCTGACTTTGTTGAAATGTTTGTTGGTGTCGGTGCATCTCGTGTGCGTGACATGTTCGAACAAGCGAAGAAAGCAGCACCTTGTATTATCTTTATCGATGAAATCGATGCTGTTGGTCGTCAGCGTGGCGCTGGTGTTGGTGGTGGTCACGATGAGCGTGAACAAACACTAAACCAAATGCTGGTTGAGATGGATGGTTTCGAAGGTAACGAAGGTATTATCGTTATCGCTGCGACTAACCGTCCAGACGTACTTGACCCAGCATTGCTTCGTCCAGGCCGTTTTGACCGTCAAGTAGTGGTTGGTCTACCGGATGTACGTGGTCGTGAACAGATTCTTAAAGTACACATGCGTAAGGTTCCACTATCAGGTGATGTTGAACCATCTCTGATTGCTCGTGGTACACCAGGTTTCTCTGGTGCAGACCTTGCGAACCTTGTGAACGAAGCCGCTCTATTCGCTGCTCGCGGTAACAAGCGCAATGTTTCTATGGTTGAGTTTGAATTAGCGAAAGACAAAATCATGATGGGTGCTGAGCGCCGTTCAATGGTTCTAACTGAAGAAACGAAAGAATCGACGGCTTACCATGAAGCTGGTCATGCAATTGTTGGTCGTTTAGTGCCTGAGCACGATCCAGTGTACAAAGTATCTATCATCCCTCGTGGTCGAGCGCTTGGTGTTACTATGTATTTACCAGAACAAGATCGTGTAAGTATGAACCGTCAACACCTAGAATCGATGATTTCTAGCCTATACGGTGGTCGTCTTGCTGAGGAATTGATTTACGGTTCAGACAAGGTATCGACAGGTGCATCAAACGATATTGAACGTGCCACTGATATTGCTCGTAAGATGGTGACTCAATGGGGCTTCTCTGAAAAACTAGGCCCTCTTCTTTATGCAGAAGAAGAAGGTGAAGTTTTCTTAGGTCGAGGAATGAGCAAAGCTAAACACGTATCGGATGAAACCACTCGACTTATCGATGAAGAGATTCGTATCCTAATTGATCGTAATTACGCTCGAGCGAAACAAATACTCGAAGACAATATGGATTTAATGCACTCAATGAAAGATGCATTAATGAAGTATGAAACGATTGATGCGGGGCAAATTGATGATTTGATGGATCGTAAAACCGAGATCCGTGAGCCTGCTGGTTGGGGTGAACAAGTAAAAGCAGAACCTGCAAAGGAAGAAGCCAAGCCTGAAGCTGACGTTAAATCTGAAGAACAAGCTAAAGCCGAACCAGAAGCTGAAGAGTCGAAAGTTGAAGACGTTAAATCTGAATCAGATGATACTCAAAACAAAGATTCTTAATCGCTAAGCTATAAATTAAAACCCTGAGTACGCTCAGGGTTTTTCTGTTTATAGCTCAAGGTGTTTTTTTTTACTCTTTAAGACCTGCCTTTCATGATATTAAAAGCAAACAATAAAACGCTCGTTTTAGACCGCCCACATGTAATGGGTATCCTCAATGTCACCCCTGATTCTTTTTCTGATGGTGGGGAATTCAGTTCATTAGATAATGCCTTACTGCGAGCTGAACGAATGATTCAAGCTGGCGTTAGCATTATTGACATTGGTGGCGAATCGACCCGTCCTGGTGCTCCGGAAGTTACCTTAGAAGAAGAGCTATCCCGAGTGATTCCTGCGATTAAAGCAATTCGTGCTAAGTCTGATGTCTGGATCTCTATTGATACCAGTAAAGCGGAAGTGATGCGCCAAGCTGTTGAGGTCGGCGCAGATCTGATCAATGATGTGCGCGCTTTACAAGAGCCCGGAGCCTTAGAAGCTGCCGCAAATGCTGATGTTCCTGTTTGCCTGATGCACATGAAAGGCCAACCAAGAACCATGCAAGCTAACCCAAGTTACGATGATGTGCTAACAGATGTGGAAGGCTTTTTGAAAGAAAGAGTTGAAGCTTGTGAAACTGTAGGTATCTCTAAAGAGCAACTGATTCTTGACCCCGGTTTTGGTTTTGGTAAAACCATTGAACACAATTACCACCTATTAGCACAACTTGATAAATTTCATAAGCTTGGGTTGCCAATTTTAGCTGGGATGTCGAGAAAATCGATGATCTTTAAGCTGTTGGACAAAGCACCGACTGACTGCATGGTAGCAAGTGTCACTTGCGCCACGATCGCCGCAATGAAAGGTGCCCAAATTATTCGCGTCCACGATGTTGAAGATACGTTGGAAGCGATGAAAATAATCGAAGTGATGAATAACAATCACTAATAATAATTAAGGAAAATCAATATGTCTGATAAAAGACGTTACTTCGGCACAGATGGTGTGCGTGGCAAAGTAGGCCAGTACCCGATTACACCTGATTTTGTTCTGAAGCTTGGCTGGGCTGCGGGCCGTGTTCTTGCGAAACAAGGCACGAAGAAAGTGATTATTGGCAAGGATACTCGTATCTCAGGCTACATGCTGGAATCTGCGTTAGAAGCCGGTCTTGCTGCTGCTGGTCTTCAGGCGACTTTTACGGGCCCGATGCCAACACCTGCTGTTGCTTACCTAACGCAAACATTCCGTGCGGAAGCCGGGATCGTTATCTCAGCATCGCATAACCCTTTCTATGACAACGGCATTAAGTTCTTCTCTTCTGAAGGAACTAAATTGTCAGATGAAATTGAGTTGGCTATCGAAGCTGAATTAGACAAAGATATTGAGTGCGTGGAATCTTCTGCATTGGGTAAAGCTGTACGCTTAAATGATGCAGCAGGCCGTTATATTGAATTTTGTAAAAGCACATTCCCACACAAAATGACGTTAGCGGGAATGAAGATTGTTGTCGATTGTGCACATGGCGCAACTTACCACATTGCTCCTGCTGTATTTAAAGAGTTGGGTGCAGAAGTTATTGCCATGGGCGTTGAACCTAATGGTACTAACATTAACCACGAAGTAGGCGCGACAGATGTACGTGCTCTGCAAGTGAAAGTCGTTGAAGAAAAAGCAGCATTAGGTCTTGGCTTTGATGGTGACGGTGACCGCATCATCATGGTTGACGAGTTAGGTAACAAGGTTGATGGCGACCAAATCGCTTATATCATTGCTCGTGATGCATTACGTCGAGGTGAGTTGAAAGGCGGTGTTGTTGGTACATTAATGACGAACCTTGGTATGGAAAACGGGCTTAAGCAATTGGGTATTCCATTTGTTCGTGCCGCTGTTGGTGACCGTTATGTTATGGAACAACTGCAGGCTAAAGGTTGGAAGATAGGTGCTGAAAACTCTGGTCACGTTATTCTATTGGACAAAGTAACGACGGGCGATGCAATTGTTGCTGCGCTTCAAGTGTTGGCTTCAGTCGTTGATAGTGAAATGACACTAAACGAACTTTCTCAAGGTATGACTTTATACCCTCAAGTTCTAGAAAACGTTCGCTTCAGTGGTGATTCAAACCCACTAGAAGCAGAAGCAGTTAAAGCTGCCGTTGTTGAAGTAGAAGCTGATCTTGGTGATAAAGGCCGTGTGCTATTACGTAAGTCTGGCACTGAGCCATTACTGCGTGTGATGGTAGAAGGTGAAGATGCAGAACTTGTTCAAGCGTCGGCACTTAAGATTGCAGATGCGGTAAAAGCGAACTGTTAATTTAGCCTTAACTTTAACGGACACAATGAATTGCGTCTGTTATCAGAAGTGGTTGAGTTATATGAAGGTTAAAAGAGGCCCAAATGAGTTTTGTGTCGCTTTTGACCTTTTTTTGACCATTCACTTGGTGAAGGCTTATTTTTTAGCAAATTCTCCTTGTCAGCCTTCGCCTCATTCGCTAGTATTGCTCGGCCTTCAGTTAGGAGGTCGCTAGCCTTGTTCTTAAAAATAGTTTTTTGAACGGCGCTGGCTCAACAATTAGGAACATAGGTGGAAAAATGTTTACAGTTCTACTTGTGATTTACCTGTTGGCAGCGCTTGGTGTAATTGGCCTAGTGTTGATTCAACAAGGTAAAGGCGCAGATATGGGAGCCTCTTTCGGTGCTGGCGCTTCAAACACTGTGTTTGGTGCTGGTGGCTCAGGAAATTTCCTTACCCGAATGACTGCAGTTTTTGCAACTACATTTTTTATTCTTAGCTTAGTGCTTGGTAATATGTCTACACATAAAACTGAGTCACAATGGATTGACCCGACTCAAGGTCAGGTAATTCAGCAAGCTGATGATGCAGTGAGTGAAGTTCCGGCGCAAGGCGACGAAATTCCACAATAATCTGTAAAGATTTGATGCCGAGATGGTGAAATTGGTAGACACGCTAGCATGAGGTGCTAGTGCCTTAGGGTGTGAGGGTTCGAGTCCCTCTCTCGGCACCATGTTTACAAACTTGTAAAACATCTTGTTGGGCGTATAATGCTCGCAAGTCGGACGCGGGATGGAGCAGTTTGGTAGCTCGTCGGGCTCATAACCCGAAGGTCGTCGGTTCAAATCCGGCTCCCGCAACCAATTTCAATGCTATTATATAGCTTGTATTGGTAGCAAGTTTGCACAGTGTGAACCTCACTGTGAGTTAAGTGTGATATCCAATGTGATGGCACTTAACATATAAGGGTCCAGCAACAAAAACCCCGGTTTATACGGGGTTTTTTGTTATCTAAGCATTTGTAAATGCGTTTAGATAATGTTTGCTTGGAATTTAAATTGGGCTTTGAGCCCTTTTTTTGTTTCTGGAGTGGTTAAATGACTGGTTTAGAAAGACAACTTACTGAAATGCTTGACGCTCCAGTAGCAGCATCAGGTTATGAGTTAGTTGGATTAGAATTTATTCGTGCTGGTGAGCACTCAACGCTACGTATTTACATCGATTCACCAAATGGTATCAATGTAGATGATTGCTCTGAAGTTAGTCACCAAGTAAGTGCCGTAATGGACGTTGAAGATCCAATTTCAGTGGCTTATCACCTTGAAGTGTCTTCACCAGGTTTAGAGAGACCACTGTTCAAAGCAGAGCATTACCAACAATTTATTGGTCACGAGGTAAGCATCGTTTTGAAAATGGCTGTCGGCAACCGTCGTAAATGGAAAGGTGATATCCAATCTATTGAAGGCGAGACAGTAAAAGTATTGGTTGAAGGACAAGAAGAAGAATTCGTCCTTAGCAATATTGCGAAAGCTAACCTGATCCCTAAATTTTAGTTCTCCTAGAGAGATGAGCTTAAGAGGCTAGATTAATGAACAAAGAAATTTTGGCGGTAGTAGAAGCTGTTTCTAATGAGAAAGCAGTTCCTCGTGAGCGTATTTTTGAAGCGCTTGAAATCGCGCTTGCAACGGCAACAAAAAAGAAAAGCGAACTAGAAATTGAAGTTCGTGTTGAGATTGACCGTAAAACGGGTAATTTCGAAACTTTCCGCCGTTGGGAAGCTGTTGAGGAAGTTGAATTCCCAACAAAAGAAATCTCTATTGAAGCTGCAAAGTACGATGATCCAGAGATCGAACTTGGCGGTTTCATCGAAGATGATATCGAATCAGTAACGTTTGACCGTATTACGACTCAAACGGCTAAGCAAGTTATCGTACAAAAAGTACGTGAAGCTGAACGCGCTCAAATCGTTGAACAGTTTATTGATAACGAAGGCGAGTTAGTCACTGGCGCAGTTAAGAAAGTTAACCGTGATACCGTTATTCTAGACCTAGGTAACAACGCTGAAGCAGTAATCCTTCGTGATGATCAACTTCCTCGTGAAAACTTCCGTCCAGGTGACCGTGTTCGTGGCCTTCTATACGCAGTTAAACCAGAAGCTCGTGGTTTCCAGCTTTTCGTTACTCGTTCTAAGCCTGAAATGCTAGCTGAGCTATTCCGTGTTGAAGTACCTGAAATTGGCGAAGAGCTAATCGAACTTAAAGGTGCTGCACGTGACGCGGGTTCTCGTGCTAAAATCGCTGTTAAAACAAACGACAGACGTATTGACCCAGTTGGTGCGTGTGTTGGTATGCGTGGTGCACGTGTACAAGCGGTTTCTAACGATCTTGGCGGTGAGCGTATTGATATCGTTCTTTGGGACGATAACCCGGCTCAGTTCGTAATCAACGCAATGGCTCCTGCTGATGTTGCTTCTATCATCGTTGATGAAGACGCACACTCTATGGATATCGCTGTTGAAGCGGACAACCTAGCACAAGCGATCGGCCGTAGTGGTCAAAACGTACGTCTAGCATCTCAACTTACTGGTTGGGAACTAAACGTAATGACGGTTGCTGACCTTCAGAAGAAACACCAAGAAGAAGCAGTTGCTTCTATTGAAAACTTCATGAAGCACCTAGACATCGAAGAAGACTTTGCTCAACTGCTTGTTGAAGAAGGTTTCTCTACGCTAGAAGAAGTCGCTTACGTACCAGTAAACGAACTACTTGAAGTAGATGGTCTAGATGAAGGTATCGTTGAAGAATTACGTGGCCGTGCAAAAGATGCACTAACTACTCTCGCGCTAGCGAAAGAAGAAGCTTTCGACGGTGTTGAACCTGCTGAAGATTTGCTAGCACTTGAAGGCCTAGAGCGTGAAATGGCTTACAAACTAGCGGCAAAAGGCGTGGCAACATTGGAAGACCTAGCTGACCAAGGCGTTGATGAACTAGAAGGCATTGAAGACCTAACTACAGAGCGTGCGGGCGAGCTAATTATGGCTGCGCGTAACATCTGTTGGTTCGGCGACGAAGAATAACTCAGCAAGGAGAGAGAGCGGTATGACACAATTAACAGTTAAAGCACTGAGTGAAGAGATTGGTACGCCAGTTGACCGCTTAATTGAACAACTTGCTGATGCAGGCATGAAGAAAACAGATTCGGATCAAGTTACTGATTCAGAGAAGCAATCATTGCTAACGCACCTTAAAAAGGAGCATGGCGATACTTCTGGTGAAGCAGAACCGACTCGTTTAACTCTTCAGCGCAAAACCCGCAGCACGTTAAGTGTTGCTGCAGGAGGCGGTAAGAGTAAGGATGTTCAAGTAGAGGTACGTAAAAAGCGTACGTACGTGAAGCGCAGCACTATTGAAGATGAAGCGAAACGTGAAGCTGAGGAAGTAGCTAATCGTGAAGCGGAAGAGAATGCACAACGCGATGCTGAAGAGCAAGCGAAACGTGATGCTGCAGAGAAAGCACAGCGCGAAGTCGAAGAAAAAGTAACACGTGAAGCGGATGCAAAACGTGATGCTGAAGAGAAGACTCAACGCGCACAAGCTGAAAAGGCTAAAAAAGACATGAATTCAAAAAATGCAGACGCTAACGCACAAGCGAAAAAAGAAGCGGATGAACTAAAAGCTCGTCAAGAGCAAGAAGCAACTCGTAAAGCAGAAGCTGAAGCAGCTAAGCTTGTTGAAGAGGCTCGTAAGTTAGCAGAAGAGAACCAAGAACGTTGGTCTGAAGAAGAGAAGAAGAAGAAAGAGCAAGAGAAATCTGCGGATTACCATGTGACTACTTCTACTTACGCTCGTGAAGCAGAAGATGCGGCTGATAAAAAAGATGAGAAAGCTCCTCGTCGTCGCAAGAAGAAACCTGCTCCAGCAACTCAACCTGGCAATAACCGTGGTGGTCGTAACCAACGTGGTCGTGGCGGTAAAGGTAAGCTTGCTAAACCAACTTCAATGCAGCAAGGCTTTGATAAGTCAGCGACTGTTGCTAAATCTGACGTTGCTATCGGTGAGACTATTGTTGTTTCTGAACTGGCTAACAAAATGTCAGTTAAAGCAACTGAAGTTATCAAAGTAATGATGAAGATGGGCGCTATGGCGACTATCAACCAAGTGATTGACCAAGAAACAGCACAACTTGTTGCTGAAGAAATGGGTCACAAGGTAATCCTACGTAAAGAAAACGAACTTGAAGAAGCAGTACTAGCTGACCGTGATAACGATGCAGTTGCTGAAGGTCGTGCTCCTGTTGTTACTATCATGGGTCACGTTGACCACGGTAAAACTTCAACACTTGACTACATTCGTAAAGCACACGTTGCTTCTGGCGAAGCTGGCGGTATCACGCAGCACATTGGTGCTTACCACGTAGATACTGACAACGGTATGATCACTTTCCTTGATACTCCTGGACACGCGGCGTTTACCGCTATGCGTGCTCGTGGTGCTCAAGCGACAGATATCGTTGTACTTGTAGTTGCAGCAGACGATGGCGTAATGCCACAAACAATCGAAGCAATCCAGCACGCGAAAGCGGCAGGTGTTCCTCTGATTGTTGCTGTGAACAAGATCGATAAAGAGGGTGCAAACCCAGACAACGTTAAGAATGAGCTAGCTCAATACGACGTTATCCCTGAAGAATGGGGCGGTGAGAACATCTTCGTTCACATCTCTGCAAAACAGGGTACAAACATCGATGGTCTTCTAGAAGCTATCCTTCTTCAGTCTGAAGTTCTTGAGCTTACAGCGATTAAAGAAGGCATGGCATCTGGTGTTGTTGTTGAATCTCGTCTTGATAAAGGTCGCGGTCCAGTTGCAACAGTACTAGTACAGTCTGGTACTCTAAACAAAGGCGATATCGTTCTTTGTGGTCAAGAGTACGGCCGTGTTCGTGCAATGCGCGATGAAAATGGTCAAGACATTGAAACTGCAGGTCCATCTATTCCTGTAGAAATTCTAGGTCTTTCTGGCGTTCCTGCTTCAGGTGACGAAGCAACGGTTGTACGTGATGAGCGTAAAGCTCGTGAAGTTGCGAACTACCGTCAAGGTAAATTCCGTGATGTTAAACTAGCTCGTCAACAAAAAGCGAAGCTAGAGAACATGTTCGCGAACATGACGGCTGGCGAAGTTGCTGAGCTTAACGTTGTACTTAAAGCTGACGTTCAAGGTTCTGTAGAAGCTATTGCTGACTCTCTACTGAAACTGTCAACTGACGAAGTTAAAGTGAACATCGTAGGTTCTGGTGTTGGTGGTATTACTGAAACTGATGCAACACTTGCAGCTGCTTCTAACGCTATCATCCTTGGTTTCAACGTTCGTGCTGACGCAACTGCGCGTAACACGGTTCAAAACGAAAACCTAGATCTACGTTACTACTCAATCATTTACCAACTGATTGACGAAGTTAAACAGGCGATGGGCGGTATGCTTGCTCCTGAATTCCGTCAAGAGATCATTGGTCTTGCTCAAGTTCGTGACGTGTTCAAGTCACCTAAGATTGGCGCAATCGCTGGTTGTATGGTTACTGAAGGTATCATCAAGCGTAGCAACCCAATCCGCGTTCTTCGCGAAAACGTTGTTATCTACGAAGGTGAACTAGAGTCACTTCGTCGCTTTAAAGATGACGTTCAAGAAGTTAAAAATGGTTACGAGTGTGGTATCGGCGTTAAGAACTACAACGACGTTCGCGTTGGTGACCAGATCGAAGTATTCGAAATCGTTGAGATCAAACGTACTCTAGACTAACCAGTCTGTACGACTCGACATATTGACTAAGGTTACTAACATTACTAGTAAAGGTAATAAGTAATCGGTTGTTGAATACACCATGGGGGGCTGGTAATTACCAAGCCCCCCATCTTTCTAAGTGAGAAAAGAAAATGTCAAAAGAATTTAGCCGCACACAACGTGTGTCTCAGCAGCTTCAAAAAGAGCTTGCTTTCATCCTACAACGTGAAGTTCGTGATTCACGTATTGGTATGGTAACTATCTCAGACGTAGAAGTGTCTCGTGATCTTGCATACGCAAAAGTGTTCGTGACTTTTCTATGTATTGGTGAGCAAACGCCTGAATCATGCCTTGCTGCTCTTAAAGAGCATGAAGTGCCAGTTCGTATGGCTCTTGGTAAGCGTATTCGTCACCGCCTAACGCCTGAGGTTCGTTTTACTTATGACAACACTTTGGTAGAAGGCATGCGTATGTCTAACCTAGTAAGCGAAGTACTAAGCGACGACAAGCGTAAGCAAGAAGAAGCAGGCCGTACTGACGAAACTCAGTCTAAGGACGAAGAGTAATGGCTCGCCGTCGTAAAGGTCGCCCTATAAATGGGGTAATTTTATTAGATAAGCCTACGGGCATTTCATCTAATGATGCACTGCAAAAAGTAAAACGTATTTACTTTGCAGAGAAGGCTGGGCACACCGGTGCTCTGGATCCTCTTGCGACTGGCATGCTGCCAATTTGTCTTGGTGAAGCAACGAAGTTTTCTCAGTTTCTATTGGATTCTGATAAGCGCTACGTTGTGATCGCGAAGCTTGGTGAGCGTACCAACACCTCTGACTCTGATGGTGAAGTGGTTGAAACGCGTGATATTAATGTGACTCAAGAACAACTTGAACGCTGCATTGCAAGCTTCAAAGGTGAAACGGATCAGATTCCATCAATGTTCTCTGCATTGAAGTATCAAGGTAAACCTTTGTATGAATATGCACGTGCAGGTATCGAGGTTCCTCGTGAGTCTCGCAAGATCACCGTGTATTCTATTGAGCTACTTCGCTTTGAAGGTGATGAAGTTGAGATGGAAGTACATTGTTCTAAAGGTACCTACATTCGCACAATCACTGACGATCTTGGTGAAATGCTTGGCTGTGGTGCTCACGTTACCATGCTTCGTCGTACTGGCGTTGCAAAGTATCCATACGAGCGTATGGTCACTTTAGAGCAACTAAATGCGATCTTAGAACAAGCACAGGAGCAAGAAATTGCGCCTAAAGAGTTGCTTGATCCTCTGCTTATGGCAATGGATACCGCAGTGGAAGATCTACCGGAAGTTAATCTGAATGCGGAACTGACTGACCTAGTTCAGCACGGTATGCCAGTTCAGGTTTCTGGTGCTCCAACTGAAGGTACGGTTCGCATGACAAGTGGTGAAGAAAAGCTGTTTGTTGGTGTTGCTCATATCGCTGATGATGGCCGTGTCGCACCTAAGCGTTTGGTTGTTTTCAGAGATGAAGAACCACAAGCTTAGCGCTTAAGTCGAATCAGATAGTAGCTGTTCGTGTTGAAAGCGATCAAATAATTCAGAAAGCGGGCTCTTAAATTAAGTGGCTCGCTTTTTTAGTTTTTAAGGTGTTCGATTGTTATTGCACCAATTCATAAACTTCCCTATAATCCTCGGCTCGCGTAGCGGCTGAATCAGAGATTGGCTGCTACAAATATAAACTTACTCTTATCAGGAGAGATTTATGTCTCTGAATGCAGAAACTAAAGCAGCAATCGTTGCAGAATACGCACAATCTGAAGGCGACACAGGTTCACCAGAAGTACAAGTAGCACTACTTACTGCTTCTATCAACCACCTACAAGGTCACTTCAAAGCACACAAACACGATCACCACAGCCGTCGTGGTCTATTACGCATGGTTTCTAGCCGTCGTAAGCTTCTTGATTACTTGAAAGGCAAAAACCTTACTCGTTACCAAGACCTAATCAAGCGTCTAGGCCTACGTCGCTAATAGCGATGTCTGCAAAGACAGTTTGAAGAAAAGGAGCATTTATGCTCCTTTTTTTGTGCCTGTAAGAAAATGTTTGGCCGGATGCTCAGAATATCATCTGGCTTTTTCTGATAGGAAATATCTCTCCTAATAAAAATAGTTTATACTACGCCCGCCTATGCGTTTTCAACGCTGGGCAATCAACCTCTCAAGACGTTACAGTCACAGATGTCGGCCAATAGGTCGCGACTATTCAAAGGCGGATTTGGTCTTAATTCGGCGTATGAACTCATACAAAGAAGCATCATTCCCGAGTCCCTTTTTACTAGTCGCGATTGGTAATATCTTGAGTCATTATTCACTTAATCTAAAGTCATGACTTTAGAGCTAAGGATATACAATGTTTGAAAAACCAGTTGTAAAATCGTTCCAGTACGGTAACCACACCGTTACTCTAGAAACGGGCGTAATGGCACGTCAAGCTACTGCTGCTGTAATGGCAACTATGGACGATACATCAGTATTCGTTTCTGTTGTTGCTAAGAAAGAAGCTGTTGCGGGTCAAGATTTCTTCCCTCTAACAGTTAACTACCAAGAGCGTACATACGCTGCGGGTAAAATCCCAGGTGGTTTCTTCAAGCGTGAAGGTCGTCCTTCTGAAGGCGAAACGCTAACAGCTCGTCTGATTGACCGTCCAATTCGTCCACTTTTCCCAAGTGCGTTTAAAAACGAAGTTCAAGTTATCGCTACGGTTGTTTCTATCAACCCTGACGTAAACCCAGACATGATCACTATGATCGCAACGTCTGCTGCTCTTGCTATCTCTGGTGCTCCATTCAATGGTCCTATCGGTGCTGCACGTGTTGGTCACATCGACGGCGAACTTGTTCTTAACCCATCAAATACTGAGCTTGAAAGTTCTAAACTAGACCTAGTTGTGTCTGGTACAGAAGGCGCAGTACTAATGGTTGAATCTGAAGCAGATAACCTATCTGAAGAAGAAATGCTTGCAGCTGTTGTTTACGGTCACGACCAACAACAAGTTGTAATCAAAGCGATCAACGAGTTTGCAGCTGAAGTTGCAACACCATCTTGGAACTGGGAAGCACCTGCAGTTAACACTGAGCTTAAAGCTAAAGTTGCTGAGCAAGCTGAAACTCGTCTATCTGACGCGTACCAGATCACTGAGAAAATGGCTCGTTACGAGCAAGTTGGCGCAATCAAGAGCGACGTTGTTGAAACTCTAATTGCACAAGATGAAAACCTAGATGAGCGCGAAATCCGCGGCATGCTTGGTTCTCTAGAGAAAAACGTAGTACGTAGCCGCATCATTGCTGGCAACCCACGTATCGATGGCCGTGAAAAAGACATGATTCGTGCGCTAGACGTACGTACTGGTGTTCTTCCTCGTACACACGGTTCTTCTCTATTTACTCGTGGTGAAACTCAAGCACTTGTTACTGCAACGCTTGGTACACAACGTGATGCACAAATCATCGATAGCCTAATGGGTGAGAAGAAAGACAACTTCCTTCTACACTACAACTTCCCTCCATACTGTGTAGGTGAGACTGGTTTCGTTGGTTCTCCTAAGCGTCGTGAAATTGGTCACGGTAAGCTTGCTAAACGTGGTATCCAAGCAGTAATGCCTTCTGTTGATGAATTCCCATACACAGTTCGTGTTGTATCGGAAATCACTGAATCTAACGGTTCTTCTTCAATGGCTTCTGTATGTGGTACATCTCTAGCGCTTATGGATGCTGGTGTTCCAATCAAAGCTTCTGTTGCGGGTATCGCAATGGGTCTTGTTAAAGAAGGCGACGACTTCGTTGTTCTTTCTGACATCCTTGGCGATGAAGATCACCTAGGTGACATGGACTTTAAAGTAGCAGGTACTAACGCTGGTATCACTGCACTTCAAATGGACATTAAGATCGAAGGTATCACTAAAGAGATCATGCAAATTGCTCTTAACCAAGCGCAAGGTGCACGTAAGCACATCCTTTCTGTAATGGATGAAGCTATCTCTGGTGCTCGTGACGATATCTCTGAATTCGCTCCACGTATCCACACAATGAAAATCAGCTCTGATAAGATCAAAGATGTTATCGGTAAAGGCGGCGCAGTTATCCGTGCTCTTTGTGAAGAAACGGGTACTACGATTGAAATCGAAGACGATGGCACAATCAAGATTGCTGCTACTGAAGGCGCAGCTGCTAAAGAAGCTATCCGTCGTATCGAAGAGATCACAGCTGAAGTTGAAGTTGGCCGCATCTACCAAGGTAAAGTTGCTCGTCTAGCTGACTTCGGTGCATTCGTTACTATCCTTCCAGGTAAAGATGGTCTAGTACACATCTCTCAAATCGCTGACAAGCGTGTTGAGAAAGTGTCTGACTACCTAACTGAAGGTCAAGAAGTTCCTGTTAAGGTTCTTGAAATTGACCGTCAAGGCCGTGTACGTCTAAGCATGAAAGAAGCAGTTGAAACGCCTGTTGAAGGCGAAGCACCTGCTGCTGAGTAATTCTTAGTGTATTAATGGGAATATCGCTTTTTAGTGATTTCTAACCCATTGGTAAAAAAGCATGTTATAAAGGGGAGCATATCGCTCCCCTTTTTTATTGCGGTCATAACAGGAGTAATTATTTGTGAAATGGTTTCAAACCGCGAGTATGTGTTTACTGCTTGTACTAACTGGTTGTGCGACAACATCAGATAACACCTCACGTTGGGTGTATCCACCAATGGCTGTGCCACTGCAACCAAGCGTTCAACAAGAAGTTCAAATTGCACGCCTTAGTCAGTTACTGCAGCGTCCAGATTTGAACGATGAAGTTAGAGCTAAAATGTTGTTCGAGCGCGGTAACTATTACGACAGCGTTGGCCTACGTGATTTAGCGCGTCTTGATTTCAATCAGTCTCTTTCATTGAACCCCGCTCAACCTAATATCTTCAACCTTTTGGGTGTTTACTTTACGCAAGTAGGGGAGTTTGATGCCGCTTATGAATCTTTTGATTCTACGTTAGAGCTTGATCCTGCAAACTCGTACGCAGAAAGAAATCGCTCTATCGCACTCTATTATGGTGAGCGTTACGACTTAGCTAACGAAGAGATGATGAAACATTACGCCGATGATCCAAGTGATCCATTTCGTGCGCTTTGGCTTTACATCATCCAGCATGAACTCACGCCTGAACAAGCTAAGATTGATTTGCAAACCCGTTATGAGAGTCGTGATGAGCAATGGGGTTGGGTGTTAGTTGCAATCATGCTTGACGACATTACTGAAGAACAGGCTTTCAAAGCTATCCTAACCGGTACTCGTGATAACACGCTTCTTGCTCAACGTCTGACGGAAACGTACTTCTACCTTGCTAAGCGTCACCACATGAATGGTGATTACGCGAATGCTATCTCTTTGTACAAGTTAGCGGTTTCTTTTAACGTGTATGAATACGTAGAACACCGTTACTCTTTCTTAGAGTTAAGCCGTATCTTCACTACGCTTAAAGCCGAACATTTGGCGCAATCTAAATTAGCGGCCGCTAAATTGGCAGAAGCTGAAGAAGAAGCTAACGCTAAGTAAAGCGATACATTTTGATTCCGAAAAGCCGCTGCCTGTCAGCGGTTTTTTTTATGGCCCTTTTTTATGCTCCTTTTTTATAAACGGGGAGCTCGTTTTTGATTGCTTTTTATTTAAACAACACTAAAATAGTTAGCCTTGCTAACTAAATGTAAATTCTGTGGTTGGAAATCTATGCTGGACCAAAATCTAGAAAAAATTGAACGCTTTGCTTCTAAGATATGGCGAACTCAAGTTAATGAAGATCCGATCTGCCAGCTGAGCTTCAATGAGTATGATTATTTGAAGGTCATTCAGGCTGCGCCAGAGCCAATTAGGTTGACCGACCTTGCCATTGAGATGCAAGTGACTAAGCCTTCAGCGACTACCATGGTTCAAAGGTTAGAAAGAAAAGGTCTCGTTGAACGTAAAGCTTCTCTAGAAGATGCGAGATCCAAATTGGTAATTTTGACCGATAAGGCAGAAGTGGGGTTGGAAGAAGAAAGTAAGATCTATCAGGTAATGGCACAAATATTAGAAAGTCGTTTGTCTGAGCAGGAATCCTTACAATTAAACCAGCTGTTAGATAAAGCTTTGAAGTAAACAATTTAGATATTTAGTTAGCCTTGTTAACTAATTTTCGAGCCGCATCTTAATGATAGGTGGCTCACAGATGAAAGTAGAGTAAGAAATGAGTAACTCAATTAGTCGTCAGTTTTGGCGATACACAATTCCTACTGTTGCGGCTATGTTAGTGAATGGCCTCTACCAAGTGGTGGATGGTATTTTCATTGGTCGTTATGTTGGTGCCGATGGACTTGCGGGTATTAATGTCGCGTGGCCTGTGATTGGTTCGATCTTGGGTATTGGCATGCTTGTGGGTGTTGGTACTGGTGCGCTTGTCTCTATTCGTCAAGGAGAAAAGGACACCCAAGGTGCTAAGCAAATCTTAGCGACGGGTTTAACTTTGTTGTTAGCGATAACACCAATTGTCTCTATAGTGCTGTTCTTGTTTGCTGATAATTTCCTGTTATGGCAGGGTGCTGAAGGCAGGGTGTTTGATCTTGGGTTGCAGTATCTACACATTCTTATTGGAGCGAGTGTATTTACCTTAGGCTCTATCGCTATGCCGTTTTTGCTGCGGAACGATGACAGCCCCAACTTAGCTACAATACTGATGATCGTCGGTGCGGTGATTAACATCGTTCTTGATTACTTGTTTATCGCATTGTTTGGTTGGGAGTTGATGGGCGCAGCAGTGGCGACTGCCATTGCTCAATTTGTGGTAACAGGTTTAGGCTTAGCGTATTTCTTCTCTCGTAGAGCAAACCTTCGTTTACGTTGGAGTGAACTAAGGCTGAAGCTCGATGTGATTCCTCAAATTTTTGCTATCGGTACTTCAAGCTTCTTTATGTATGCCTATGGCTCGATGATGGTCGCTCTGCATAATGCTTTATTTGCACAGTATGGTAACCAATTGATGATTGGTGCGTACGCTATATTAGGCTACATCGTGACGGTTTATTACCTCACAGCTGAAGGTATCGCGAACGGGATGCAGCCATTAGTAAGCTACAATCATGGTGCTCGTAATCAAGCCAATATTCGTAAGTTGTTAAAGATTGCGATGTTGAGTTCAGTATTGATTGGTATCGCTTTTGTGTTGCTCTTGAACCTATTCCCGAGAGAGTTTGTCTCAGTGTTTAGTTCTGATGAACCACAACTGATTGAATACACGGTACTGGGTATTCGACTTCATATGTTTGCATTGGCTCTAGATGGTTTCTTGGTTGTGGCTGGTGCTTATTATCAGGCAGTGAATAAGGGCAGTAAGGCGATGTTTGTGACGATAGGTAACATGCTTATCCAGTTACCTTTCTTGTACATCATGCCTAAGTTATATGGTGTTCCTGGGATATGGATTGCGTATCCGCTATCGAATATTGCGTTGAGTGTAGTCGTGATGGTTATGTTGTATAAAGATGTAAAAAAGCTCGAACCCTCGACGCTGGAAGCGGCAGTAGCGTAGGGCATTTTTCTTGAATTGAATTAAAAAGGTCTAGCGCATGCTAGACCTTTTTGTATGCGCAATTTGTTGGCTTAATCGCTGTGCTAGATGTTCTTAACGTCTAGGCCTGCGAGTTGATGCCAGTAACCGTTGCATTGACGGCTTTCGATTGGCATTGGCTTTTGGCCGTGCTCATTGGCTCTGAAGTTGTTGATCTCAGAGAAAGTATCGATACCGAGTGGGCTTAAACGTACCACATCAACTAAGTCATGCATGTTGGGTAAGTCATTCACTAGGTTGTAGCAGTAGCCTGATTGTGTCTGGATACCATTAAGGTTAAATACAGACTGGCCTTCTTGGCTATCTACTTGTAGCCCTGTTGGATACTTGATGCAGCAAGTTTCGCAGTCGTCTTTAGCTTTGTTTTCTGCACGAGCGGTAAAGCAGCGTGCTGAGTAAGCAAGAGGCAGGTAGCCGTGGCTAAACACTTCAACTTCAAACTTATTACGGATGTTCAACTCTTCGCATTGGGTCATCACGTTGTTTAACCAATCACGAGAAAGCTCAACAGGCATACACCAACGAGTCATGCCTTGCTTTAAGAATAGGTTTAGAGTTCGAGCGTTGTAGGTATTGACTGCTGGGCCGACAATAAACGGTACTTTGCTTTCGCTTGCTAGCTGAATCGCAGACACGTCATTGGCTTCAATGGCGAAGTCGCCGTTATCAATGTACTTCTTCATGATGTTGACTTCGCTTGATGCTTCCAGCAAGGCCATGGTCGATAACACCACCTGCTTACCTGAGGCCGACAGCTCTTTGGCGATATCCATCCAATGCTTGGCTTTCATCTCTCGACGTTTTGAGCAAACCGATTCACCTAGATAGATGATATCAGCAGAGCTTGATTTCGCTTGCTCATAGAAACTTTCAACGTCTTGTTTTGACCAAAAATAAAGCAGAGGGCCTAATGCGTATTTCATTGAGTTCTCCATGTGGCTCTATTGCCATTTACGGTGATAAGCGCCAAGCGTAGTTTGTGTACCTTCCGATACATTCGCCAGTGTCGCATTCCAAGCTTGTTCCACCTGGTATTGTTCTGGATTGGCTAAGTAGCGGTCGATAGCTGCTCGCCAAGTTTTAGTTACTTGTTCAACATAAGCTGGGCTACGCTGGCGACCTTCAATCTTAACTGAGGCTACATTAGCGGCAAAAAGCTCTGGTAACATTGACAGCGTATTGAGGCTAGTTGGCTCTTCAAGTGCGTGGTAGCGTTTACGTTCACCATCAATGTTCGCTTCAAAGCGACCTTTGCACAGTGTTGGGTAGCCTGCGTTTTCACCGGCTACATATTTGTCGATAAGGATCTCATTCAAGCGCGATTCTAGGCCTGTTTCTGTTTCTTGCCATCGGACGTATTTTGCTGGAGAGCATGCGCCAACCGTATTGGGTGATTCACCTGTCATGTATGAAGAGAGGTAACAACGACCTTCAGCCATAATGCACAAACTACCAAAAGCGAATACTTCAAGGTCAACGTCAGAAGTGATATTACGAGAAAGCTGTTTGACCTGATGAATCGATAATACGCGAGGCAATACCACACGTTTAACGTTGAAGTTTTTGTGATAGAAGTCGATTGCTGCTGCATTGGTTGCAGAAGCTTGTACCGAGAGGTGCAGTTCTAAATCTGGATACTTATTTGCTGCGTATTCGAGAACCGCAATATCAGCGATGATCAAGGCATCAACCCCAAGTGCAGCTGCGTTGTCTACGGCATTGGTCCAGCGTTCTAAGCCATTTGGGTGAGCAAAAGTATTTAAGGCAACATGAATTTTCTTGTTGCGGTCATGCACATACTGAACAGCACGATCGAGCTTTTTACCCGCAAAGTTTAGGCCTGCAAAGTGTCGGGCATTGGTATCGTCTTTGAATCCGATATAGACAGCATCCGCACCGCAATCAATGGCGGTTTTCAAAGCAGGTAAGTTACCCGCTGGGCATAAGAGTTCCATTTGCTCACTACCAGTAGAAATAAGTTGAGGCGAGCATTTTATGAAGAATTATGAATGACAGAATTGATGTAAGGCAGGTTTAGATGGATAAATCTACTTTTACTCCGTTTGAGGTACTGACTCGTGACCATTTTGCTTGGTTTTGTGGGTTTGATTTATAAGGGGAGTTTGAGTCGAATTACTTAACTAGTTTTTATGACGGCGATTCTGGGCAAATAGCTCTTCAACATCTTGTTTTGGTTGAGGGCGGTAGAAATGGAATCCCTGAATGGAGCTACAGTTGAGGTTCGACAGTAGCGTCGCTTGTTCACTGGTTTCGACACCTTCTGCAACCACTGTTAAATCGAGAGATTTGCCAAGGTTGATGATGTTTTCGATTACTGTGATTTGCTTTGGTAGCGTATCGATATCAGAGATAAAAGCTCGGTCAATTTTAAGCTCATCAATTGGGAAGCGAGCCAAATAAGACAGAGAAGAGTAGCCCGTACCAAAATCATCGATGGACAGAGCAAAGCCCAGCTTTTTAATAGCATTGAGCATTTGAAGTGTGTGCTCACTATCACTCATTACTGCACTTTCTGTTAGCTCAAACGTAATTGCACTTGGATCTAACTCAGTAGAACGCAGTAGTTTTTCAACGTAATCAATCAGTTTTGGGTTGCCAAATTGCTCTGGCGAAAGGTTGATCGCTACGCGGCCTGGAAGGATACCTTGCATCTTCCAGCGTTTAACCGTAGCAAATACCTCACGCATAACCACACGACCAAGCTGCTCGATAAGGCCGGCACGTTCTGCTACTGGGATGAATGCCGCAGGGCTGATATAGCCTTCTACAGGGTGCTTCCAACGTACCAGAGCTTCAGCGCCATTGATGGTGAAGTCACGCGCATTCACCTTCGGTTGATACCAAACTTCGAGTCCGTTCTGTTGAAGTGCTTTTTGTAGTTCTATCTCAAGCCATAGGCGCATACGCGCTTCTTTGTTCATCTGTTCGTTGAACTTAATCAAGCGGTTACGACCACGATCTTTGGCTTCATACATCGCAGTGTCTGCATTTTGCAGCAAGATACGTGCGTCTGTACCATCTTGAGGGAAGCTCACGCTGCCAATCGAGCAGGCTAAGCGCTTACTAAAGTGATGAAGATCGAAGGGCTGATTGATCAACGCGATGATCTTTTCTGAGAGCGTCTCTGGTGTTCGAGGGTGTTCTGGTTCTGGCAGAATGATACCAAATTCATCTCCACCTAAGTGACCAATAACAGCTTGTCGAGGTAGTAGGCGTTTTAAGCGAGAAGCGACCTCTTTAATCACCTTGTCACCGATGTGATGGCCCAGTGAGTCATTGATATTTTTAAAGTTATCAATGTCCAAATAGAGCATCACAACAGGAGTGTCATTCTGAATGAACTGCTCAAGGCGCTTGGTAAATCCAACTCGATTATAAAGCTTCGTCAGCGCATCAATGTAGGCGTCTTCACTGTTAGCCGGTGTAAACTGCTTTGCGGTCTCTTGCGCGTCTTGGATAAGAACAAGTTGCGTATTACTTCCAAGAATGGAAGTTGAGTCGATATGCAATTGAACTTTACGTTCAAAACCACATCTGGCGCCCGTTAAGCAAACTAAACCAGACTCAGAAATAATAGAACTCAGGCTATTATTGAAGACTGTTTTGGTTTGTTCATCGATAAATAAGCGACCTAATTCTTCGCCAATTAACTCAGTGGTCGAGTTGAACCCGAGCAATCGTGCTGCGGCCGGGTTTGACGACAAGATGTAGTCGCTTTCGACTAGGAGTAACCCGTCTGGGAGCAGTTGAGATAGCTTGTGGAATTTTGCTTCGGATTCTTCTAAAGAACGGACAAGCACTTGGTTCTCTGAGGTGTCGAAGGCGTGAAAGACGATGTAGTCGGTTTTGTTGCCGTTAGTAAGAGGGGATATGCTGAAATGCAGGCTGGTATCGAGATCGGTTTCGTTGAGGGTGACTTCGGCCTCAATCGCTTCGCCATTGAACGCACGCTCATAATACGGTTTAAGGTGTTGGTAGAATTGTTCGCCCAGTGTTTGGCGGTCATTCATGCCAGCAAGCTCTGTTTGACTTAAACCAGCAATATCGCAATAACGCTCATTAACCATAAAATAATTATGTTGAGCATCAAGGACAGCAAAAAAAAACGGACTGTTTGCCGTTAGCTGGGTAAACCAATGTTGTAGTTGTTGGGGTGGCATCAAAGTACTACCAATTCTCCAAGAGCTTGAATATTCACTATCGATAAATATTTATTACTTTTTGTGTGGCTATCGATATTTACCTGTGAGTGCAGCGATCCGCTGTAATTCTCATTACCTGAGTTACTATAACTGTGATTTTCAGGATATTAAAGGTCGAGTATCAAAGAGAAGTTAATTTGATACATAACAGTAACTGAGATTTCAACATCATCTATGATGCATTCCATATTATTGACAAAGTTACGGATAAGTCACGTGATAAACAAGATTCGCACTCAACTAGTTCAAAATGCCGCATCAATTTTGCGATCTCCAGTCCAGTTATTGCCTAAAACAGTACAAAAAAGAGCCTTATTAGAAGCACTGAAAAATGTTTTTAAGGAAGCTTTAGAAGACGGTGACTTTGAGTTCTTAGAAGACAAGTGGCTTAAGGTCTCAATAAAAGATATGGGATTAAGTTGGTGTATTAGCTACCAAAATGAGCAACTAGTTGTAGCTGATAAAGATGTTGATGAAGATGTAAGCTTCAGCGGTAATCTGAACGATCTTGTACTCATTGCGGGCCGTAAAGAAGACCCTGATACGCTTTTCTTCCAACGTAGACTGTCTATTGAGGGTGATACTGAGCTAGGTTTAGAAGTCAAAAACTTGATGGATAGCGTAGATTTGGACTTATTGCCGACTCCTATGAAAACTTTGTTAAATCAATTAGCTGATTTTGTGCAGAAGGGGGTACAATCCCCAGATACACAAAGTGAGGTAATGAATGCTTATTCGAACTGAAGCACCGGCAGATATACTTGTCATTGATCGTTTATTGAAATCTGTTTTTGATACGGATGCAGAAGCTAATTTGGTTATGAGCTTGCGTGAGAATAGTCATTTAACGCTATCGCTGGTGGCTTGTTCTGATGACGGTGAGGTGGTTGGTCACCTGATGTTTAGCCCTATCACCCTCGACGGTGACGATCATAACTGGCAGGGCCTTGCGCCTCTAGCTGTGAAGGAAGAGTATCGTAATCAAGGTATTGCGAAGTCTTTGGTCGAAGAAGCTTTCTCTACTTTAGTTGATTTTGGTTATCCAGCCTGTGTTGTGCTAGGTAACCCTGCTTACTATGGTCGCTTTGGGTTCAAAGCAGCGAATGAATTTGGCCTTAGTTGTGTTTGGGATGTGCCTGAAGGGGCGTTCCAAGCTATTGAACTGGTCGAAGGTACGTTGGCTGGTCATTCGGGTGAGATTGCTTATAGCCCAGAGTTTGATGACTTATAACCAACGACACTTAGATGCAGTGCTAAAGTAGCCATGCGCATCAAAAGATAGCGCTAAACTACATGAACTGATTCAGTATAAATAAAGGAGCTTGATGCTCCTTTATTTTTTGTTAGTATCAGCCCGTTCTAATAAGCTTCTTTCAATTAGTTCAGTACCAATAAATACAGCTTCAACAAACTCAGATCTAACAAACTTAAGGTTACAACCGCTAGATATGTCACAAACACACGCGCAATACCTGCAAGAGATGGGCATCAGCCAATGGGAGCTTAGTCACCCTGAACGTTTGGCTGGTTACGAGTCTGAACTGACTCCGCTCTCTAATGACTGCAAGTTATTACTAGTTTCTCCTGAAAAACCGCAGGAAGATCTCGCCGTGATGTTTGAGCGAGTTCTCAAAAGTATTAAGCTCGACTTATCTCAAGCATTACATATTCAACCTCAACATTTATCTTCCCTTGATCTAGGCGCGGTTGAATGGGTGTGGTTTGCTGGTTGTGACTCCAGTCATGAATTGAATGCAAAGACACTTCAATCTCCATTACTGTCTGACATTAACGGAAACAACCAACATCGCCGCGACTTATGGCAACAAATTTGTGCTTATGACTAATCAATTATTACCGACTTCAGAACAACACCTTGACGCTATTTGGAAGATTGAGCAGAGCGCGCATTCTCATCCTTGGTCCGAAAACATGATCCGTGATCTTAATAGCCGTGGAGGCAGCCACCGTGTTTTAGAGGTGGGTGGAGAGGTTGTCGGTTATTTCTACGCACAGAATATTGTTGGTGAAGTGACCTTGCTTACGATAGCGGTTGATCCGAAGCATCAAGGTAAAGGTTATGGTAAAGCTTTGGTGGAGCACTTTCTCGATATGTGTGAGCAAGCTGACGCTGAAAGTGCTTGGTTGGAAGTTCGAGAAAGTAACGTTAATGCTTTTCATCTTTACGAGAAGGCTGGCTTTAATGAAGTCGACCGCCGTCGTAACTATTATCCAACCAAGCAAGGCAATGAAGATGCGATCATTATGAGCTATCTTTTTATGTCGTTTAGCTAGTCATATTATGTCTTTTGGCTAACCCTAGATAGCTAACCACAGAATCAGCGATGAAATTGGGTGTAAACTGACCCTTTAGAAAGTGACACGCTTTCTGTATAATCCGCACACAGAATTCAAGGGCAAGTATTATCTACTTGCCCTTTTTACGCTTTAGATCAGCAAAGGGCGACTATGTCTTTCCAACAAGAAGTGAGCAAACGTAGAACGTTTGCGATTATCTCTCACCCGGATGCGGGTAAAACCACGATTACTGAAAAAGTTCTTTTATTCGGAAACGCGATTCAAAAAGCGGGTACCGTAAAAGGCCGTGGCTCTAACCAGCACGCTAAATCTGACTGGATGGAGATGGAAAAAGAACGTGGTATCTCGGTAACTACGTCGGTAATGCAATTTCCATACAATGACTGCCTAGTAAACCTACTAGATACTCCTGGACACGAAGATTTCTCGGAAGATACGTACCGTACACTAACAGCTGTTGACTCTTGTTTGATGGTTATCGATGCTGCGAAAGGTGTCGAAGATCGTACTCGTAAACTGATGGAAGTAACGCGCCTACGTGATACGCCAATCGTCACGTTTATGAACAAACTTGACCGTGATGTTCGTGACCCAATGGAAGTACTGGATGAAGTGGAAAGCGAGCTAGGTATGGCTTGTGCTCCAATCTCTTGGCCTATCGGTTGTGGTAAAGAGTTTAAAGGTGTTTACCATATTCACCGTGATGAAACGATCTTGTATGAATCTGGCCACGGCCATGAGATCCAAGAAGTTCGCATCATCAAAGGTCTAGATAACCCTGAACTAGACGAAGCTGTTGGCGAAGATCTGGCGAGCAGTGTTCGTGAAGAGCTTGAATTGGTTATCGGCGCATGCCCTGAGTTTGACCGCGAACTGTTCCTGGCTGGCGAGTTGACTCCGGTTTACTTCGGTACTGCATTAGGTAACTTCGGTGTTGACCATATGCTTGACGGCCTAACTCGATGGGCTCCTGAACCTCAAACGCGTCAAGCAAATGAGCGTGATGTTGAAGCAATGGAAGAGAAGTTCTCTGGGTTCGTATTTAAGATTCAAGCTAACATGGATCCTAAACACCGTGACCGTATCGCATTCATGCGTATCGTTTCAGGTACTTATGACCAAGGTATGAAGATGAACCATGTTCGTACTGGTAAGAACGTTAGTATTTCTGATGCGGTAACCTTCATGGCGGGTGACCGTTCTCGCGCAGAGAAAGCGTATGCTGGTGACATTATCGGCCTGCATAACCACGGCACTATTCAGATTGGCGATACCTTCACACAAGGCGAAAGCTTGAAGTTCGCGGGTATTCCAAACTTCGCGCCTGAACTATTTCGTCGTATTCGTCTACGTGATCCACTGAAGCAAAAGCAACTTCTAAAAGGATTGGTTCAGCTTTCTGAAGAGGGCGCGGTTCAAGTATTCCGTCCTTTGCAAAATAACGATCTGATCGTTGGCGCTGTGGGTGTACTTCAGTTTGATGTGGTTGTAGCGCGCTTGAAAGCGGAATACAACGTTGAAGCGATTTACGAAGGTGTGAACGTTGCAACAGCACGTTGGGTTGAATGTGATGACGCTAAGAAACTAGAAGAGTTCAAACGTAAGAGCCAAGCTAACCTAGCGTTAGATGGTGGTGATAACCTGTCTTACATTGCACCAACAATGGTGAATTTGAACCTAGCTTCTGAACGTTTCCCTGAAGTTCAATTCCGAGCGACGCGCGAACACTAATTCTTCCGCGCTCTATTCGAGTTAAACAAAAACGTCTATTGTTCTGCAATAGGCGTTTTTTAATGCGTTTTATTTGAAGATTGAAGGTTGAGAGAGAGTATGTTGGCTTGGATAAAAGCTTGGATTAAGAAATACGATAAGTGGTGTGAGGAGCTTGGTTTAACACCTGAAAACAAGCGCAGTTGCGTGGTGTATCGCCGTGATCCTCAAGAACAAGAACAAGAACAAGAAATAGAGAGTAGGGAAGATGACACAGCAAATAAGTGACTTTCCGCTGTTTGATACTCATTGCCATGCGGATTTTGAGGCTTTTGAGCAAGGTTTTACACCGGATCAAAGTATTGATAGCTATCTTAAAGAAGCGAAACAAGCTCAAGTCGAGAAGATTCTTATTCCTTCTACTGGTCAAAGTAACTGGAGGAAGCTTGATGAAATCGCTCAATCTTACCCTAATGTTTATTACGCCTTAGGTTTCCATCCTTACTTTTTAGAGCAAGCTAATGACGAGCAATTTTCAGAATTTCGCCAATTACTCTCTTCAAGAACGAGCCAATGTGTTGCGATAGGAGAGTGTGGTCTCGACTTTTTTGTTGATGTCGATTGGGAGAAACAAACGCGCTTTTTTATCCAACAGATGGAGCTTGCTAAGGAATTTGAGCTGCCTTTGATCATCCATGAGAGGAAGTCTTACAACCGACTCATTGAACTATTGAAGCTGCATAAATTCACTTTTGGTGGGGTGATTCATGGCTTTTCTGGAAGTGAACAGCAAGCTTTTGAATGGATCAAGCTCGGTTTCTATATTGGGGTGGGTGGAACGATAACTTACCCTAGAGCACAAAAAACACGCAAAACCATCGCTAAACTTCCCCTTGAATGCTTGGTGTTGGAAACCGATGCACCGGATATGCCCATGCATGGAAAACAAGGAAATGTTAATCATTCCAAATATTTAGTTACGATATTAAATGAACTTTTTTTGATTAGAAAAGAGACAAAGCAATCGGTTGCAGCGCAAATTTGGCAGAATAGCCATCTCGCATTCGGTATATGTGAATAAAATCGAAGGTTTTTGTTTATCGTTTGCGTAAATTGCATTGGTCGTGTGATTTGGCTCACATTTGCGTGTGAATGGTACATGAATCTTGTACGAAAGTGTGAGGACGGCATTACTTTATTAGTGGTCGCATGAGTATAATTGCCTCCGCTTTATAGCCCCATTTTGTAACACGCCAATAAATAACTAATAAGGAAGTCATAAACTATGAGCCTGTTTATGAGCCTCGTCGGAATGGTTGCACTGATTGCAATCGCAGTACTACTATCCGACAACCGCAAAGCAATTAATATCAGAACAGTGGCTGGCGCTTTCGCTATCCAATTCGCACTTGGTGCATTCGTACTTTACATCCCTTGGGGTCGTGATCTACTTGCAGGTTTCTCTGCTGGTGTAGCAAACGTGATCGACTACGGTAAAGATGGTACTGGCTTCCTATTCGGTAGCCTTGTTAACTTCTCAGTTGACGGTATCGGTTTCATCTTTGCATTCCAAGTTCTACCAACACTAATCTTCTTCTCTGCTCTTATCTCTGTACTTTACTACATTGGTGCGATGCAGGTTGTAATCAAGGTTCTTGGTGGTGGTCTTCAGAAAGCTCTAGGTACTTCTCGCGCCGAGTCTATGTCTGCAGCAGCAAACATCTTCGTTGGTCAAACGGAAGCTCCTCTAGTTGTTCGTCCATTTGTTCCTAAAATGACTAACTCTGAACTATTCGCAGTAATGTGTGGTGGTTTGGCATCTGTTGCTGGTGGTGTACTAGCGGGTTACGCATCTATGGGTGTACCTCTAGAGTACCTAGTAGCAGCGTCATTCATGGCAGCACCTGGTGGTCTACTATTCGCTAAAATCATCAAGCCTGAAACTGATGAAGTTGACGAGAACCTAGGTTCTGACATCGACGGTGGCGACGACAAGCCTGCTAACGTTATCGATGCAGCTGCTGGCGGTGCGTCTGTTGGTCTACAACTAGCACTTAACGTAGGTGCAATGCTACTAGCATTCATCGGTCTAATCGCTCTTATCAACGGTATCCTAGGTGGCATCGGTGGTTGGTTCGGTATGGAAAACCTAACTCTAGAACTTCTTCTAGGTTGGATCTTCGCACCGTTAGCATTCATCATTGGTGTGCCATGGGAAGAAGCAACTATTGCTGGTTCTTTCATTGGTCAGAAGACAGTTGTTAACGAATTCGTTGCATACTTAAACTTCGTACCATACATCGGTGACAACGCTCAAATCGTTGAAGCGACTGGTCAAGTAATGTCTGTTAAGACTCAAGCAATTATCTCGTTCGCTCTATGTGGTTTCGCAAACCTTTCTTCAATTGCGATTCTTCTAGGTGGTCTAGGTGGTATTGCTCCAAACCGTCGTCACGACATCGCACGTATGGGTGTTAAAGCGGTTGTAGCTGGTACTCTATCTAACCTGATGGCAGCAACAATTGCTGGCTTCTTCCTGTCTTTCTAATTAGTTAGACATCGATATATAGACGCCATAATAATATCGCCCCGTAGCAAGAAATTGCTGCGGGGCTTTTTTGTTTTTAGGCCCAGTGTTTTTTGCATGAGCTGAGCATGTGCTTAAGTTCAATGATGGGTCTAGAATGTTTTTTTGAGATACAAACCGTTTGCGTTCTAAGGAGCACTACAATTTATAGATGGATACCTATAATGTATAAGCTTAAGGGATAGGATGTCTCTTGTTGGCAAGAAAGTAACCGCGAGCTCGACTCGAACGTTATTCTTCTGGGATTAAGCCAAACTTAGCGATACGCTATAGATGTTAGACACAACATGACTGATTTGTTGTGCCATAGACCAAACTGGTACTGTGCGGTGACAAGGATTGCAATTGATAGCGAAAGTTATCAAGTCTTCAGGGAACCAAGTCCGTTCATTTGTGACTACTGAGCATTACTAAAATATCCATCTATACTGGATGGAGGGCGAAGTAGTTAACTATTTGAATATATTGATCGGAGATAGAAATGAGCGATTTAAAAGCAGCAGCTCTACGTGCACTTAAACTTATGGACCTAACTACGCTAAATGACGACGATACTACTGAAAAAGTAGTGGCGCTTTGTCACGACGCGAAGACTGCAGTAGGCAACACCGCTGCAATCTGTATTTACCCTCGCTTTATCCCAGCAGCTAAGAAAGCGTTGCGTGAGCAAGGTACTCCAGAAGTACGCATTGCGACTGTAACTAACTTCCCTCATGGTAATGACGACATCGAAATTGCTGTTGCAGAAACTAAAGCAGCAGTTGCGTACGGCGCAGACGAAGTTGACGTAGTATTCCCATACCGTGCTCTTATTGCTGGCAACGAAGAGGTTGGCTTTGAGTTAGTGAAACAATGTAAAGCCGCTTGTGGTGACATCACACTTAAAGTGATCATCGAAACAGGTGAGCTAAAAGAAGAAGCACTTATCAAGAAAGCTTCTCAAATCTGTATCGAAGCTGGTGCAAACTTCATCAAAACTTCAACAGGTAAAGTGCCAGTAAACGCGACTCCTGAGTACGCACGCATGATGCTTGAAGTTATTCGTGACATGGGCGTAGCTAAAACAGTTGGCTTCAAGCCTGCTGGTGGTGTTCGTACCGCTGAAGACGCTCAAGCTTACCTAGCAATGGCTGATGAGCTACTAGGCGCTGAGTGGGCAGACAACATGCACTACCGTTTTGGTGCTTCAAGCCTACTAACGAACCTTCTTAATACATTAGAAGTGACAGACGAAACTGCAGATCCTACTGCGTATTAATCCTTAAAAAAGTCTGTTTGATGGAGTGGTATTAACCACTCCATATTACCTCTTTCCCTACAAACCATACTCACTAGAGTTTGGGAGGCACTAATGTATCTACCTCAAGAAATTATTCGCAGAAAACGTGATGGCGAAATCCTAACGACTGAAGAAATTAACTTCTTCATCCAAGGTGTGGCTAAAAATACGGTTTCTGAAGGCCAAATTGCCGCATTTGCAATGGCTATCTTTTTTAATGAAATGACCATGCCAGAACGTATTGCGCTAACTTGTGCAATGCGTGATTCAGGCATGGTGATTGACTGGAGCCACATGAACTTTGATGGCCCAATCGTTGATAAACATTCTACTGGTGGTGTTGGTGACGTAACTTCTCTGATGCTTGGCCCTATGGTGGCAGCATGTGGCGGTTTCGTTCCAATGATCTCTGGTCGTGGCTTAGGCCATACTGGTGGTACGCTAGATAAACTTGAATCTATCCCTGGTTACAATATTACACCTACCAATGATGTGTTTGGTGACGTGACCAAAGATGCAGGCGTAGCGATCATCGGCCAAACGGGTGATCTAGCGCCTGCTGATAAGCGTGTTTACGCAACTCGTGATATCACAGCAACAGTAGACAACATCTCACTAATCACTGCTTCAATCCTATCTAAGAAATTGGCTGCTGGCCTTGATTCTCTAGTGATGGATGTAAAAGTAGGTTCTGGCGCATTCATGCCGACGTATGAAGCATCTGAAGAGCTAGCAAAATCTATCGTGGCTGTAGCTAATGGTGCAGGTACTAAAACAACGGCAATCCTAACGGATATGAACCAAGTATTGGCTTCTTCAGCGGGTAACGCAGTTGAAGTTCGCGAAGCAGTTCAGTTCTTAACGGGTGAATACCGCAACCCACGCTTGTTAGAGATCACTTTAGCATCGTGTGCTGAAATGTTGGTATTGGGTAACCTTGCAAAAGATTCTGACGAAGCGCGTGAAAAACTGATGGCTGTACTGGATAACGGTAAAGCTGCGGAGTGTTTCGGTAAGATGGTTGCAGGCCTTGGTGGTCCAGTAGACTTCGTAACAAACTACGATAACTACCTAGAAAAATCAGAAATTGTTAAACCAGTGTACGCACTAGAACACGGTGTGGTATCAGCAATGGATACTCGTGCAATTGGTATGGCTGTCGTTGGTATGGGCGGTGGTCGTCGCGTAGCAACTGACAGTATTGATTACGCAGTCGGTTTTGATCACTTCATTCGCCTTGGCGAAGTAGCAAGTGATGCTAAACCATTAGCAATGATTCATGCTCGCAATGAACAACAGTGGCAAGAAGCTGCGACGGCATTACAAAATGCAATCACTGTGGGCGGAGAATATACAGCAACGCCGGATGTTTACCGTCAGATTCGTTCTGAAGACGTGTAAATAACAAGATATCGGTATACCTCGTGTATACCGATAAACAGAGTTCTGGTGCAAAGAGCAATTAGTTGGTGAAGAAAATGAAAAGAGCATTTATTTTAGTTTTAGATTCATTCGGTATCGGTGAAACAGCAGATGCTGATACATTTGGCGATGTAGGTTCGGATACAATGGGTCACATTGCTGACCATTGTGATCAAGGCCTTGCAGACAACGCGGACCGTAAAGGTCCACTAACGCTGCCAAACCTGTCTAAGCTAGGTTTAGCTATGGCTCACAAAGAGTCTACAGGTCGCTTTGCTCCTGGTATGGATGCAGATGCTGAGATCATTGGCGCTTACGGTCACGCTGCTGAGTTGTCTTCTGGTAAAGACACACCATCAGGTCACTGGGAAATCGCAGGTGTACCGGTACTGTTTGACTGGGGCTACTTCACCGACAAAGAGAACAGCTTTCCAAAAGAACTGACTGACCGCATCCTTGAGCGTGCCGGTCTATCTGATTTCTTAGGTAACTGCCACTCATCGGGTACAGAAATCCTAGATAATCTAGGTGAAGAACATATGAAGACTGGCTTGCCAATCTTCTATACTTCTGCAGACTCTGTTTTTCAGATCGCTTGTCATGAAGAGACATTCGGCCTACAAAATCTATTAGACCTTTGTCAGATTGCTCGTGAAGAGCTAGCTGACTACAACATAGGTCGTGTTATCGCTCGTCCGTTTATTGGTGCCGGTAAAGGTCAATTCGAACGTACTGGTAACCGTCGTGACCTTTCTGTTGAGCCGCCAGCGGCGACTGTTCTTCAAAAATTAGTGGATGAGAAGGGCGGTAACGTTCACTCAATCGGTAAGATCTCTGATATCTATGCAGGTTGTGGTATCACTCAGAAAACGAAAGCAACAGGTATTCCTGCGCTATTTGAAGCAACCAAAGAAGCGATCAATGAAGCAGGCGACAACACAATCGTGTTCACTAACTTCGTTGATTTCGACTCAGCTTACGGCCACCGTCGTGATGTTGCCGGTTACGCAGCTGCGCTTGAGTACTTCGACGGTCGTATCAATGAAATCATCGATATGATGAAAGAAGATGACGTGCTTATCCTGACTGCAGACCACGGTTGTGACCCAACATGGCCAGGTTCAGACCATACTCGTGAGCATATCCCTGTGATTGTTTACGGTAGCAAGGTTCCTGCAGGCTCTCTAGGCCGCCGTGATACGTTCGCTGATATCGGTCAAAGCTTAGCGTCATACTTTGGCACATCGCCAATGGGACACGGTACAAGCTTTCTATAATAGTTAACGAAGAGATAGGGAAACCTCTCTCTTCTTTTTTGTTTGAGATTAAGGATATTTTCAATGGCTACTCCACATATTAATGCTGAAATGGGTGATTTCGCTGACGTAGTTCTAATGCCTGGCGATCCGCTACGTGCTAAATACATCGCTGAAACCTTCTTAGAAGACGTGGTTCAGGTGTGCGACGTTCGCAACATGTTTGGTTACACGGGTACTTACAAAGGTCGTAAGGTTTCTGTAATGGGACACGGTATGGGCATTCCATCTTGTTCTATTTACGCGACTGAGTTGATCAAAGACTTTGGTGTTAAAAAGATCATTCGTGTAGGTAGCTGTGGTGCAGTGAGTGAAGATATCAAAGTTCGTGATGTCGTTATCGGTATGGGGGCGTGTACGGATTCAAAAGTGAACCGTATTCGCTTTAAAGGCCATGACTTCGCCGCAATCGCAGATTACAAAATGGTACGCGCTGCTGAAGATGCAGCTAAAGCTCGTGGTGTCGACGTTAAAGTCGGTAATCTATTCTCAGCTGAACTGTTCTACACGCCAGATCCTGAAATGTTCGACGTAATGGATAAGTACGGCATTGTTGGCGTAGAGATGGAAGCGGCAGGTATCTATGGTGTGTGTGCTGAATATGGCGCAAAAGCTCTGACTATTTGTACTGTTTCTGATCACATCAAAACAGGCGATCAAACCACATCAGATGAACGTCAAACGACTTTTAACGACATGATGGTAATTGCCTTAGATTCTGTTCTTCTTGGTGATCAAGAGTAATCATTATTCTATAGCTCGATAAGCTAACATGTCTCGTCCTAAAATACGTTGACAGTATTTCTAATAAGTCAACAGCGTCAGCTGTTGGCTTTTTTCATGCACCTCATTTGGAGTTTTCATTCTGAGACTAAGGTGCGGCCTCATGTTGTTATAG
>NZ_CAWQUW010000003.1:0-228150 GCF_963898195.1 Vibrio sp. L3-7
ATCACTCATAGTCACCAGCATGTTGTTATGTCCATAGCGTTTACCAATATCAATTAAGCCTAGTGGTGATGAGCTAAAGGGACATTTTAACTTTGGAAAATAGTGACATTACAACTTTGCGCTTACAAGCTCAGTGCGTATTATGTATATTATGTTAAATTGAAATTAATAATGGTAAGGCTAGTCTCCACTTATAACACCCCGCTATTCAATTAGGCTCCAAATTAGGAGTCTATTTAACAGTAAGGCTATTTACCATAAAATACCTAATAAACATATATCCTAATCTTCGATTAAGAATACGTTTATTAGATTTCAAGCATTAGTCTATCAATTGCTTCTGTGATTTCTTTGGTTCTCACGGGCTTGGTGACGAAATCATTCATGCCTACATCTAAACACGAACATCTGTCTTCTATTGATGTGTGTGCTGTTAGTGCGACGATTGGCGTTTTGATGTTTGCGTCTCTCATATATTTGGTTGTGGTCAGGCCATCCATTACAGGCATAGACACGTCCATCAAGATAATATCTATTGAGTCGCTGCCTCTTTCAATGAAGCCAATTGCTTCTTCACCGTTACTCGCAATGAAAACTTCGTGGCCTTGTCGCGTTAGGATTAACTTAATCACCATTTGGTTTGTCGGATTGTCTTCGACCACCAAAACTGAATAGCAACTTCTTAGTTTTTGTGAGTATTCATCTGCATCATTTTGGCTTTGATTGTTCGTTACTCTAGTAAGTACTGGTAACTGTACTTCAAATTTGGAACCTTTTCCCGGCTCACTCTCTACGGATATACGTCCACGCATGAGTTCAACAAGTCGTTTGGTGATGGCTAAGCCTAAGCCAGTGCCCCCAAATCTACGCGTGATTGTACTATCGGCTTGTACAAACGGACTGAACAATGAAGAAAGTTGTTGTGAGCTGATGCCAATCCCGGTGTCTTCTACCGTTATATAGAATGAGCTTTGCTGGTACTCAATAGAAACATGAACATGTCCGTGTTCAGTGAACTTAATCGCATTACCAATTAGATTAAAGAGAATCTGTGCCAAGCGACTCGGGTCAATATAATGAAGTTCACCCTCAGGTATATCACTGGTTATAGTTAACTCGAGTCCTTTGTTGTCAGCTGTCTTCTTTTGTTCTGATAACACAAAAGTTACAGTGTCTCTTACGTTACTCCATTGAGGTGCAAGCGAGAAGCATCCGGATTCGATTTTTGAAAAGTCTAAGACATCACTGATAATCGCCAATAGAAGCTCAGATGATGTGCTCATATTAAGCAGTATAGATTGTTGCTCTTTATTTAACTGTGTGGATTTTAGTGTGTCGATCAAACCTATAATTGCGTTCAAGGGGGTTCTTAATTCATGACTCATCATGGCTAAGAATTCAGACTTTGCTTTGTTAGCTCTTTCCGCGTCTCTTCTTGCTGTGACGAGTTCTGCAGTGCGTTCGCGAACCGTTGCTTCAAGCTTTTCTTTGTTCTCGATATCGAAAACGGCTCGCTCAATGAGCGGACGAAAACGATTTAAGGTGGTTTTGGTTTCGATGCTAAAGTGCTTGGTGTTGGAATGGACAAAGATAATGACGGATTGTGTCAATCCGCTGTCAATCCCAGTAATCAGTACAGAGTTAATTTGGTCAAGAACAATGGGATGCAAAGAGTTGAATTCACCCAAAGACTTGGGTTCAAAAAGGATGGCGCATTCTCCATTGATGACTCTCGATAGCTTGCCGCAATCAGTCCAATTTATCTGTTCGAAGACTTTGTTATTGGTCAATAGGGTTTTGAAACTACCTTCATTCCCTACCCTTGATACCACGATAAAATCATCAAACTGGATGTATTTCTTTAGTACGAACTCCAAGCTTGAGAATATCTCCGAGATATTGCCAGCCTTACTGATAGCCGAGATAGTTGACAAGATCACCCTATTCTCTTCAGCTAATTTCCGTTCGCGCGATTTTAGTTTTTGCAGTTCAATTCGAGCTTCTTGCAGCGCTTCTTGACCTTCAGAACTCATTACTTTTTTAACCTATAGAAAGTTGCAGACGACACCATTAAATTTCCGTGTGCATTCTCGCCACCAGAGAGTCTTCCTTGCTCGCCAAAAGTAAACGGACAAATGTAAGGTAGTCCATTAAGTGCTTGATTTATTTGAATGCAAACCTCGTCCATATCTTGTTTAAGATTCAACATAGGTCCTGCACAAAATATATTAATCGCACCTAGTTTCTCTTCGAGATCCATATCATTGTAGTAAGAAGAATGAATGATATTAGCAGCGCGGCTGATTAATTGTTGCTTAGAACCTTGCATTAAATAAATGGTATCGCCTTCATTGATATCAGTGAATAACTCGATACCGTTACATTCTGTCTCTCTTATTGAGTGAGATAATTTGAAATATGGGTAATCGTAGGAAGAGCCTACTTTTCTGCCAAGTGGATAAACAGAAGACTTTTCAAATATATAACCATCATCAGTTCCACCTAAATGGAAGTTCGTCCATTCGTTATAAACGGTAGCAGCTGGCCTGTGGTCTATTTCCAATAAGATTCTGTTTCTGACTTTGGTCACGGTACCTGAATAACGGGTGGGTGTGTGACCAGCACTGAAGGATGAATAGATAGACTGAGATGCAAAGACGACGGTCAGTGACACTCCATTAATTGAGAGTGACTCTTCGGTAAATATGCTCCAATTTCCAGAAACCTGATTGTCAGCTGCGCTTCCACCAATAATAGGTACCTCAGTGCCGAATTTCTTATCGATAGCTGCCATAACCTTCTCTTCATTACCTGGAGTAGAATGCAGCAAGATGAGGTCGGGTATTTCACCTTCTCGATTAGCGTTCTTAAGTGCTCGATCGATGGCGTTGAAGGTGCTGTGGTGTATAGAGTCACCAAAGTGTTCGATACCAGTACCATAAGCATTGATCCCTGAATCATAAATGATCAGCACACCAATCACTGGGCCTGAATGAAATCCAGTTTCGGTCATTATACCGTGGCAAGTTGTACAACCGTGTATGGGAGTATTAGGAAGAGCGTCTACCAAATATCGTTGCACAGCGAGTGTGGAGTACTCTTCTGTGCAATAGCAAATAAGACAAGCAATATCGTCGGGATTATCCACCCCGCTGAGCAGCTCATCTACCGCAATTTTATCATTTAAGGAATAAGAGACTTTTGATAGAAATTTCATAGATTTCTGGAAACTTTATTAATGCACTCTTTATAACACTTAAGTGCACTGTGTTTCACTGATTTAGTACATATTTCTATCAAAAGAACCGAGGAATGACTCAGTTTTGGATCTGTTACTCTTTAGATAGGTTTACAGAAAACGTGCTGACCTGTTGTGGAAATGTAACGGTTATTGAGGATGTATTATCACTAGTTTGTAAAAGCCAACTTGAAGGGCCTTTTTCTTCTAAAATCCCGCTTCCATTTTGGTTAATGATAAATTTGCCAGTTTCAGATGTTTCGATTGAATACCCCAGGCTATTGCCCGAAATCAAAACATTATGTTTATCAATACCAAATTCACAAGGTTTGGAAACGATACAGTTCACCGTTTCGTTATTGTCGTATGTTACTGTTCTCCAAGTAAATGCCGCTATTAAAACAACCAACATGCCGATAATTTGTACGAGCCTGCCCTTTGTTAGCTTTTGTGCCGCCATTATAATCTTTACTCCTTGTTACAAAGTTCAAAGTTTTTAAATAAAAATCCAATTCCAGACCAAGCGTAAGGTTACTACTCTGTCATTGATTTGTTAATTCAAGTATAGTGTCGCGTTGAAAATGCCACTTTTTTTCAAAATCAGCAAGTGGAAATAAAGCCCTGAATAGGCTGAATTTCCTTTTCTAATTTGGGTGGCATTACGACGTGAGTCGTGTTGGAAGTAAAGTGTAGTAAATAAGAAATTGGAAGCATGCAAATGAGCCAAGAAAAGCAGCTTGAACAAAACTACAACTATACGGTCGTCCGTCAATTTACCCTCGTTACAATTTTGTGGGGTATTGTCGGTATGGGCGTTGGTGTTTTGATTGCCGCTCAATTAGTTTGGCCACAGCTAAACTTTGATACGCCGTGGTTGACGTACAGTCGTTTACGTCCCCTGCATACTAATGCGGTTATTTTTGCGTTCGGTACAAGTGCGCTGTTTGCAACATCATATTATGTTGTGCAACGTACCTGTCAGACGCGTCTCTTTGGTGGCCCTCTCGTAGCCTTTACCTTTTGGGGTTGGCAAGCGATTATCCTGTCCGCTGCAATTACTTTACCGTTAGGTTTAACCTCTGGTAAAGAATATGCAGAACTTGAATGGCCAATCGATATTGCTATTACTCTTGTGTGGGTAGCTTACGCAGTCGTGTTCTTCGGAACCATGATTAAACGTAGGACATCGCACATTTATGTAGCAAACTGGTTCTTCGGAGCCTTCATCATCACGGTTGCCGTGTTGCACATAGTTAACAGCTTAGCTGTTCCTGTATCTGCGTTTAAATCTTACTCGATTTATGCAGGTGCAATTGATGCAATGGTGCAATGGTGGTACGGACACAATGCGGTAGGCTTCCTATTGACAGCTGGTTTCCTAGGTATGATGTATTACTTCGTTCCTAAACAAGCTGGTCGCCCTGTTTACTCTTACCGTTTGTCGATTGTTCACTTCTGGGCTCTTGTGTCACTGTATATCTGGGCTGGTCCTCACCACCTACACTACACTGCACTTCCAGACTGGACTCAGTCTCTAGGTATGGTTATGTCATTGGTTCTGTTTGCTCCGTCTTGGGGTGGCATGATCAACGGTATTATGACTTTATCTGGTGCGTGGCATAAGCTTCGCTACGACCCAATCCTACGTTTCCTAATCGTTTCTCTATCATTCTACGGCATGTCGACTTTCGAAGGCCCTATGATGGCAATTAAAACGGTTAACGCACTATCTCACTACACGGACTGGACCATCGGTCACGTTCACTCTGGTGCGTTAGGTTGGGTTGCTATGGTTTCAATTGGTTCGGTTTACCACTTAGTTCCTAAACTATTTGGTCAAGAGCGTATGTACTCTGTATCTCTAATCAATGTTCACTTCTGGTTAGCAACGATTGGTACAGTTTTCTACATTGTTGCAATGTGGATCTCTGGTGTGATGCAAGGTCTGATGTGGCGTGCAGTTAACTCTGACGGTACATTGACTTACAGCTTTGTAGAATCTGTAGAAGCTTCTTACCCGTTCTACTTTGTGCGTTTCTTAGGTGGTCTTATCTTCCTATCTGGTATGTTCTTACTGGCATACAACACGTACAAAACTGTTTCTGCACCTAAAGATAGTCTTAAAGCTATCCCTCAACCGGCTTAAGGAGATTTAGAATGAGCTCAAATTCAAAGAATCGCCATGAGTTGGTCGAGAAAAACGTTGGTCTACTCGCGATCTTAATTGTTATCGCAATCAGCTTTGGTGCTTTAGTAGAAATCACTCCGCTTATTTTCCAAAAGCAGACGACTGAGCCTGTAGAAAACCTACGCGTTTACTCTGCTCTGGAAATGGAAGGTCGTGATATTTACATTCGTGAAGGTTGTAACGTATGTCACAGCCAAATGATTCGTCCTTTCCGCTCTGAAACAGAACGTTACGGTCACTACTCTGTAGCTGGCGAAAGTGTTTGGGAACACCCATTCCTATGGGGTTCTAAGCGTACTGGCCCAGATCTAGCGCGTGTAGGTGATCGTTACTCTGATGAGTGGCACCGTGTTCACCTTCTCGACCCTCGCGAACTTGTTCCTGAATCAAACATGCCTGGTTTCCCATGGCTTGCTGAGAATGTACTTGATGGCAAATTGACTAAGCAGAAGCTTGAAATCTTCCGTAATCAATTTGGTGTTCCTTACACAGACGAACAAATTGCTAACGCTAAACAAGATGTTGAAGGAAAAACAGAGATGGATGCAATCATCGCTTACCTTCAATCGCTTGGCCACGCAATGAAATAAGGAATAATTATGGACATTATTACATTTCAAAGTGTTTGGACTGTTACTGTTTTTGCTTGTTTCATCGGCATCGTTTGGTGGGCTTTCGGTAAGAATCGTAAGTCGCGTTTCGACGAAGATGCAAACCTAGTGTTCGCTGATGAAGCACCTGCGAAAGATAAAAATCAAGGAGTGACGAAGTAATGAGTACATTCTGGAGTATTTGGGTAACAGTCATCACAATCGGTACGCTGATTGGCTGTGCAGCCTTACTTCGTTGGTGTTCCAACGATAAAACAGGTGTAGAAGAAGGTCATGACATGGGCCATGAATACGATGGTATTCGTGAGCTTAATAACCCACTACCTAAATGGTGGACATACCTTTTCGTTAGCACAATTGTGTTTGCAGCTGTTTATCTTGCTCTATACCCAGGCCTTGGCAACTTTAAAGGTCTACTAGGTTGGACGAGTTCAAACCAAACAGTTCGTAGCGTAGAAGAGTCTCGCTCTGCAATCGCTGCAGCTCAAGCTAACAAACAGTTAGATGAGTACGCAAAAGAGCTTGATGACGCGAATACTTACTTTGGCGAAGCATTTAAGAAGCTAGCTCATGATGAGAACGGTCTTCGTTCTGTTCCTGACATTGCATCAGATGCTGACGCAATCAAAGTTGGTCAACGCTTGTTCCTGCAAAACTGTTCTCAGTGTCATGGTTCTGATGCTCGTGGTCAAAAGGGCTTCCCTAACTTGACTGACGATGCATGGCTATATGGCGGTGAACCACAAGCGATCGTTACTACCATCATGCATGGTCGTGTCGGTCAAATGCCAGCGTGGAAAGACGCACTTGGCGAAGAAGGCGTTAAAGAAGTGGTTAGCTACACTCTTAGCCTTTCTGGTCGTAGCGTGAACGTACGTGAAGCAGAAGCTGGTAAAGCACGTTTCGTAGTGTGTGCTGCGTGTCATGGTACAGATGGTAAGGGTAACCCTGCTGTTGGTGCTCCTGACCTAACAGACCGCGATTGGTTGTTTGGCGATTCTCGTGCTGATGTAACTGAAACAGTAATGAACGGTCGTTCTGGTGTAATGCCGGCTTGGAAGGACATCCTCGGTGAGGATAAAGTACAGCTCGTCGCTGCCTACGTCTGGAGCCTCAGCAACTCAGATAAAGAGTAACATAATAATAACAGCCCCTTCTTAAGGGGCTGTCTTTCTTTTACAGTTATAACCTTAAGTGTTTGTAAAAATTAGTTTTATTTCATTGGATATATTGAGAATAATAATATGGTACAACCTTGGTATAAGCAGTTTTGGCCGTGGTTTTTGATCTTCCTAACCGTTGGCGTTTCTATGCTAACATTGGTTCGAGTCGCGATACTTACCAACCATTCAGTTAACGTTGTCACTGAAGATTACTATAAAAAAGGTAAAGGTATTAATGTCGACATTTCAAAAGTAAACGTTGCTAAAAAGCTTGGCCTATCAGCTTCAGTTAGCGAGAAAGGTAACTCAGTTATCATTACCCTAGACAAAGGCAAGCTAGACCACTTCCCTGCTATTAGCGCAATGTTCGTGCACCGAACGCTCCCTGACCGTGATTTTACTCAGCTACTGACCGCTGATGCGAGCGGTAACTACACGTTGACTCTGGACCATGAAATGCAAGGTCCATGGTTTATCGAGCTTTCTCCGCATGATTCTGAATGGTTAGTGCAAGGTCGCATGAACTTCCCAATTGATACTCCTACTCAACTAACGAACTAAAGCTTATGTGTGAATCCTGTTATCACTGCGGTGAAGATGTACCAGCGGAAACGGATTTTAAAGTAGAAATCTTAGGATCGGTTCGACCGATGTGTTGTCCAGGTTGCGAAACCGTAGCCCAGACAATCGTTGATAGCGGTTTGGTCTCTTATTACCAATATCGTACCGCTCCGGCTGAAAAAGCGGATCTAGTTCCAGAGCAACTTCTGGCACTCAGTCATTACGACAACGAAGATGTTCAATTGGAGTTCGTCCGTAACTCTGAAAATACTTCTGAAGTGACATTGTCACTAGAAGGTGTCTCTTGTGCTGCTTGTGCATGGCTTATTGAGAAGCAAGTCTCTTCAAAGTTAGGGGTTGTTAGTATTCGTGTTAATACCACGACTAACCGCGCCCTGCTCAGCTGGGACAACACTCAGGCTAAACTGAGCGAGCTGTTGTCTGCAATCCATACCCTAGGCTACAAAGCCGCTCCATTCGAGGCTGATCAACAAGAAGCCGCCTATCATCGATCGATGAAGAATTATCTCTATCGTCTTGGTATTGCTGGTTTAGCGACCATGCAAGTCATGATGTTAGCTGTAGCGCTCTACCTCGAAGTATTTGGCAGCCTTGAACCTGAATTCAAAAGTTACTTCCGTTGGGTAAGTTTGATCTTCGCAACACCTGTTCTCCTATACTCTGCGTTGCCTTTCTATATTAATGCGTGGCGCAGTATTAAAGGCCGAACATTGGGTATGGATGTACCCGTTTCGATCGCTCTGCTATTTGCTTACGTTGCGAGTTTAGTGGCAACAGTGACAGAGCAAGGCGAAGTGTTCTTTGAATCTATCTCGATGTTCACCTTCTTTTTGTTGCTTGGTCGTTTCCTTGAGATGCGCGCGCGTCGTAAAGCTGCAGCAGCTAGCGGTAACTTGCTTAAGCTCGTTCCTGCGATGGCGACAACGCTAGACGGTGAGCAAGTACCGGTAAAAACCTTAAAAGTTGGCGACCAGATTCGCGTTCTACCGGGTGAACATATTCCCGCAGATGGCAAAGTATTGTCTGGCAGAATTCATATCGATGAATCCATGCTGACTGGCGAATCTATCCATGTGGTCAAGAATGAAGGTGATACGGTCTTTGCTGGCACATTGAATGGTGATGAATCGTTTGAATTGGAAGTGATGACCTCTAAAGTGGATTCGGTTATTTCTAATATCGTTCGTCTTCAAGATGAAGCTCAATTGTCTAAACCCCGAATTGCTGAAATCGCCGATGTGGTGGCTCGATACTTTGTCGCGGTTATCTTAATCATTTCATTCGGGACTTGGTTCTACTGGCATCAAACACGACCAGAGGACGCTTTCTGGATCATGCTTTCAGTATTAGTAGCGACCTGCCCTTGCGCTTTGTCTCTTGCGACGCCGACGGCGATTACGTGTTCAACATCTCGTATGGGTAACTTTGGTATTTTGCTGCGCAAAGGTCACGTATTTGAAACCTTGTGCAAGGTAAACCACTTGATCATCGATAAAACGGGCACTCTGACTGAAGGTGATATTCGTATCAGTAAAGTTGAGACGTTTGCTGACCTTGATAAAGACACTTGTTTGCAAGTTGCAGCAAGCCTAGAGCAACACGCTAACCACCCTATCGCTAAAGCGTTCAAAACTTATATTTCTGATGGTATCGAAGTAGAGTCGGTAAACAACGTGATTGGCTCGGGCATTACTGGCGAGTTGAATGGGCAAGAGGTGGCGATTGGTAGCAGCGAGTTCATTCTAGGTGAAGCTCAGCCATCTGAAAGTAATGGTATTTACTTGTCGATGTCTGGTCGTCATATTGCAACATTCACTTATGAAGATCCGATTCGTAAAGAAAGTATCGAGTTCATTAAGCAATTCAAAGAAGCGGGAATCAAAACTACGCTGCTGACTGGCGACTCTTTGATTAATGCGAAGCCTGTTGCAGCAGAGATTGGTATTACTGACATTGTTGCTAACGCGAAGCCGGAAGACAAGCTGGCTTATTTAAACTCTAGAGACGCAAGTGACATTACCATGATGGTTGGTGACGGTATCAATGACGCCCCTATTCTTGCCGGTGCTCACCTGTCTGTTGCTATGGGCGGCGGTACTGATGTGGCGAAAGCCTCTGCGGATATGGTGCTATTGGGTGATAAGCTCGATAGATTACTTAAGTCCCGTACTTTGGCGCTAAAAACGCGTAGGATAATCCGTGAAAACCTAGCTTGGTCACTAGGGTATAACTTACTTATTCTTCCTTTGGCTGTCGCAGGTTTGGTTGCTCCATACATTGCCGTTGTTGGCATGTCTGCTAGCTCTATTATTGTAGTATCTAACTCGTTAAGGCTTTTAAAAGAGCAAGGTAAATAATGGAAAGTTTATACATACTCATTCCAATTGCGATCGTACTTGTATGTATCGCGGTTGGAATCTTTCTATGGGCAGTGAAGAGCGAGCAGTTTGAAGACCTTGAACGCCAAGGCCATAACATTCTGTTTGATGAAGATACTAATGTTCATCATCATTCTGATAGTAAACCTGTCAAGAATGAGAAAGCTAACGTAGAAAGCCAAACTAACTTAGACAAAAATAACGATGACGCCTGATTGGATTGGCGCTTTTGTTGTTGGATTGATCGGCGCAGGCCATTGCATGGGAATGTGTGGTGGTATTGCGTCGCTTCTTTCGATTGGCAACAGTAAACCTTCCCCTGTCATTCCTCTGCTTTATAACTTAGGGCGCTTGCTAAGCTATGCTGTGATTGGCGGTGTTATTGGTGGTGCAATCTCTTCGATAGGTCAGCTGAGCGATTTTAATGCTCTGCTGGGCTGGCTGCGTTTGTTTGCTGCTGGTTTTATGATCGTCTTAGGTTTGTATATTGGTAAATGGTGGTTTGGCTTGTTGTTCTTTGAAAAAGTTGGACAGAAGCTATGGCGTTATATCTCTCCTTTAGGCAAATCATTTCTACCATTGAAGCACCCTAGCCATGCTTTACCTTTTGGTTTTATCTGGGGTTGGCTTCCATGTGGTCTTGTTTACTCAATGCTAACGTGGGCGGCCGTATCAGGAAGTTGGTATAACGGAGCGGGTATCATGCTTGCTTTCGGTTTAGGTACTCTTCCAGCGATGCTCACGGTTGGAATGGGTGCCAATTTCCTCAAAAAACTGCAACAAGCTGACTTATTTCGCCAGTTTGGCGCAATTTTAATCCTCATTTACGGCTTCTATACCGGTTATATGGCGCTACAGCTCATTATTTATACCGTATAGTGGTGTCTTTAATCCGGTTTTTTTACTACCCTTTAGGATTAAGGAATGCTAAAATATTGACGTATATCAAATAGTGAAAGATTGTTATGATTTCTGAAAAGCCTGTGACGAAACGAGTTCAGTCTGGTGGCTGTGCGATCCACTGCCAAGATTGTAGTATTAGCCAACTCTGTATCCCATTTACTTTGAATGAATCTGAGCTAGATCAACTTGATCAGATCATTGAAAGAAAGAAACCTATTCAAAAAGGCCAAGAGCTATTTAAAGCGGGAGACGAACTTAAGTCTCTTTATGCTATTCGCTCTGGAACGATTAAAAGCTATACGATTACCGAGCAAGGTGATGAGCAGATTACTGCATTCCACTTAGCGGGCGATCTTGTTGGCTTTGACGCGATCACGGGTGACGAACACCCTAGTTTCGCTCAAGCTTTGGAAACTTCTATGGTATGTGAAATTCCATATGAGATTCTCGATGACTTATCAGGGAAAATGCCTAAATTGCGTCAGCAGATTATGCGTTTGATGAGTAATGAGATTAAAGGTGACCAGGAAATGATTCTGCTTCTTTCTAAAAAGAACGCGGAAGAGCGCCTTGCGGCATTCCTTTACAACCTTTCAACTCGCTTCTCTCAGCGTGGCTTCAGCCCTCGTGAGTTCCGCTTAACGATGACTCGTGGCGATATTGGTAACTACCTTGGTTTGACTGTTGAAACAATCAGCCGTCTGTTAGGTCGTTTCCAAAAAGCGGACATCTTGAGCGTTAAAGGCAAATACATCACTATCGAAGATCACGATGCGTTGATGGAACTTGCTGGCGTTTCAAAAGAATAGTCTAGATATCAATGATGTAGTTCAATAATGAGCTACATCATGTTTCTCTCTTAAAACCTCTTATATTTCTCTTATTCTCTCCATAACTACGCTACATTATTTATATGTTCGGTCTGAAAAGTAGGCTTAGTTATGAGTATCTATAACAAAATTTTAGTTGTCGCAGACATTAATCACGATGAGCAACCTGCTCTAGTTCGTGCTATCCAACTTGCCAAGAAAAGCACCTCAACAAGCCACATCACTTTCTTTTTGTCGATCTACGACTTCTCGTATGAAATGACATCTATGCTCTCTGTTGATGAGAGAGATGCAATGCGCAAAGGCGTAATTCATCAGCGTGAAATTTGGATGAATAAGGTTGCTGCTCCTTACCTTGATGATTCTATTGAATTTAACGTACAAGTGGTTTGGCATAATCGCCCGTATGAGGCGATCATTGCTGAGGTTTACAGTGGTGAGCATGACATTTTGATCAAAGGCACGCGTAAGCACGATACGTTAGAGTCTGTTATCTTCACCCCGACAGACTGGCATTTATTGAGAAAGTGCCCTAGCCCAGTGCTGTTGGTTAAAAATGATTTCTGGCCGGATGATGCTAAGATTTACGCTTCAGTTCATGTTGGCTCTGAGACAGAAGCTCATTTAGAGCTCAATGATTCAATGGTTGACAGATTACTTGAGATTTCTGGTCGTTTAGATGCTAAGCCGTTTTTGGTGAATGCCTATCCTGTTACGCCAGCTAACATCACTATTGAATTACCAGAGTTTGATCCGACGTCTTATACCGATGCGGTACGAGGCCATCATTTGACGGCGATGAAAGCATTGCGCCAGAAGCATGGTATGTGTGAAGAGCAAACCGTGGTTGAGCAAGGCTTGCCGGAAGATGTTATTCCTCGCGTATCGTCTGAACACAACGCTGCGATGGTGATTCTTGGTACAACTGGCCGTACTGGTTTGTCTGCCGTGTTTATTGGTAATACAGCGGAACATGTTATCGATAAGATTAACTGTGACGTTTTAGCGCTTAAGCCCTCAGGTTATGTGAGTCCTCTGGACCCTAACCTTTCTAAAGGTTAAGTTTTTCCTAGTGGGTTAAACTCGGGACAGATTTAGCCTCTGTGGTTTACGTTCAAGAATAGTTAACTTGTAAACGAAAAAACGCCTCAAGTATTACTTGAGGCGTTTTTGTTTGTCTAATACTACTCGTTATTCATAACAATAGAATAGCTTCAAAGAACCGAATAGCCTAAAGGCGATTTATATCGTTATACGTTAGTCACGTCGATATACATTGATTCATCAATGTTTGACGACGAGATTTCAGCTTCTTCGAATTCGTATGCTTTGCGCTCTTCAGTACGGTCTAGCGGTAAGTTAATGAAATCAAACAACTCACGGTCTGCTAACTGGCTAGGACTTACGTTTTGAATGGACTTAAAGACCTTCTCTACGCGTCCTGGAGTTTGCTTATCCCAGTCGATCAGCATTGCCTTGATGTTTTGACGCTGTAAGTTCTCTTGAGACCCACAAAGGTTGCAAGGAATGATTGGAAACTCTTTGTGCTCAGCGTATTTAATCAAATCCGTTTCACGGCAATAAGTCAATGGACGAATAACAACGTTACGACCATCGTCAGAGCGTAGCTTCGGTGGCATCGCCTTTAAACGAGCACCGTGGAACATGTTTAGGAACATAGTCTCTACGATGTCATCAAGGTGGTGCCCAAGTGCGATTTTAGTTGCACCAATTTTTTCTGCAAACGAGTACAAAGTGCCACGACGCAGACGAGAACATAGGCCACATGTTGTCTTACCTTCAGGCACTTTTTCTTTAACAACTGAATATGTGTCTTTGTCTACGATGTAGTAAGGAATATTCAGTGTTTCAAAGTATTCAGGAAGAATATGCTCAGGGAAACCAGGTTGTTTTTGGTCTAGGTTTACGGCTACAACATCAAATTTGATGGGTGCGGCTTCACGTAAACGTAACAAAATGTCTAGCATCGCAAATGAATCTTTACCGCCACTAATACATGCCATAACGACATCATTCTCTTCGATCATGTTGTAGTCGACGATGGCGTTTCCAACATTTCTTCTTAAAAGTTTCTGAAGTTTGTTGAATTCAAGTGTCTCTTTTTTTATATCGTTTTGGTTCATTGCGACTCTCACACCGTCTTATTATCGACTGTAGATTGCTAGTGGGACTGTTTTAGGGCGTGGATTATACGGATTTTTATTTGAGGTTTAAATAGTAACGGAAGGATAAACAAGCTAAGCGATAGAAAGATTCTGCAATGTCATGTGATAAATCAGTAAATGTACGGGAAATTGTACTGAATCAGAACACTGGTTATTGAAACAAGATTTTTTGTCAGTATGAAATGAAAAGCAGTGCCTCATTTTTATGGGCACTGCTTCTTTTACTATTGTCGAAACTTAATGAAGTTCGAACTATTGAGCTGGAATGTAGGGAAGAACGCGTACCGTCGCTTCCGGAAGTGTAATGCTGCTCCCTTCCAACTCAGCCACAGTAAACTTAGCGCGCCCTTCATTAATTTGGATTTGTTTGCCATTAGACAGCTCGATGTTACCTTCAAGTTTGTTAGCAAACTCGAGTGTTAAACCTTCCACGTCAGGGGTAAACCAGCTTGAAAACATACCGCTTACATCTTCTAGCATCGCTTGCATCTGTGGTAGTAAGCTCTCTATCTGTGCAATCTCTACTTTGCCAGTTAAAGGCTCCTGAGTCATAACAACTAAAGAGTACGCACATTCTTGTTCTTGAGTCTGAACAAAGATAAGAGGGTTTGCTGAACGCAAGTTTTTATCTACCGGCAGAAGCAGTTCATGCACTGGAGACACTTTGAGTTCTTCATAGTGCTCTTCTTTTTCCATCCAAGCTTTGCTGATATGACAGATTTTTTGAGCTTGTTGATCGACAAAGAAGACCGCAACTTTGACATCATCGTGCCCTTCTTTGGTGTTATTTTTAAGCTGAGTATAAAGTTTAGAATACGTGAACATGTATTCTTGCGCCAAAACTGGAAGAGAAGCCACAAGGGTTAGTGAGGCGAATAAAGCGAGTGCTGTCTTTTTCATTATTATAATCTTGTTGAAGTTGAGCGTTTATAAATAGAAAGAGCAGCTGTGAGCTGCTCTTTTGTGACTTTGCTTGGCAGAAACCTATGATGCAAGGTAACCAAACCGATATCAAATCGAGTTACTTTTTCCAGTATACCTTGTTGTGACGAATCATAGCTTGTAAATCAGTCACATAGTCTGAACCTCGCTCAGAATATTTTAATAGGCCATTGGTTAGCTCTGTAGCGGTTTCAGTTGTCAGCAAATCATCACCCTTTTCAGCGAGGTTCACTCGAATAGCTCTTAAATCAGCATAAGCACGGTTGCGGTTAAGGTTCATGAAGTAACGATGAACAGACTCTTGGCTTGAAGAGAATGTCGCGACTTCATGTGAACTGCCTTCGTTACGTTGTAATGGGACGAGTCCGCAACCTTTTGTATAACACCAATGGCCAAAGTAGTTATTGGCTTTGGTCGCGAAACGCGATGTTCCCCAAGCTGACTCGTTAGCAGCTTGTGTGAGCACAAGCGCCTCTGGCAATACGTTTACGCGACTGAGCATCTCGGTTAACCATGCTTTATCTAAACCTGAAGGTGACACTGGTAAATTGTATAACTTCCCTAACCTTTTTGCATACAACGTGTCTTCCGAATCTGTATTGCTTAAACCAGATTCTGAAATTTTGGTCAAAAACGCTCGCTCTTTGACGATACGCTTATTTTCAATGTTGATGCTAGGACGTAAGAACGAAAAGAATGCGTCTTTTTTTTCGTTCACATCTTCGATAGCTGTAAAATTGGGTGTGCTTGAAGCAACGGTTAAGTCACCAAATTGGTTCGTTGAATTGGAACTTTGGTCTGCCGTACGTCGACGTTCCTCTTCTTGATAAATGTATGGACCAATCAGTGAGATAGAACCAACGATCGCTAGAGCCGTCACTTTAAGCGCTAGAGACTTACCAACGCCTGCTTGATCATTATTACGCATCGAACACCTGAGGGTTTTTGTTGTTATCGTCGTTGTTGCTGCCACTTTCGTTGTCATGATCATTGTCGTCATCGTTATTTGTTCGATCTGACGCAATAACCTTTAACTTAATACCAAACATTTCACGATAAAGAATGCCTTTCACATGGAAAAAGAATGGAAGAACAAAGATTAGACCAATGCCGTACATCATAGCCGCAACGATGAACATCAGCATAACCACTAAATAGATAGATGCGACGGTGAAGATCTTCTTATTCACTGCTCTCAGCGAAAGCAATAACGACTGCATCGGTGGCACTTTTTTATCACAAATCAATAGAATTGAGTGACTGAACGCCAGTGAGAAGTAGATAGAAAGAAACGGTAAGAGCATTCCGGCTATGCCTTGAAGCATCAGGCTGAACAAAGTCACTAGTATTACTGGGACAGTAAATTGTAGACCTTTACCGATATGACGAGTCTTGGTTTGCAAGCCTGCCGCGTGGCTCATAGCCATTAGACTAATACCCGCGTAAATAGGAGCACTGACCACTTCGTAGCTAAAGTTAGCAATGAAAATAGATTCAACAATCTGTGGGGTAAACGCTTCTGGGTCGATAACGGCATCTAGAATGACGGCAGGGTCACCCAGTTGTAATTTCAATGCGATATAAAAAATAGCCAGTTGCACGAACATTAGAGCAACGATCGCGGGAGAAAATGAAAGGAAGTGACCGACGGTATGCTTCCAAGCTTCTTGGAATACAGCCGTTGCTTTCAGCTCATAATCACCTGAAAGAGCTCGGTCGATGCTACCGCCTAAATTAAAATCTTTTTCGATGTCGTTGTTCATAATGATACCTAGGTGCGCTTACTTTATCGAAGCCACCTAACTTATTGATAAAAAATTGGCTTCATTATACCCATATGTCGGCTACAAACTAAAATATGAATCTGTAACAAGGCTTGCTTTTACGTCTTAATGGTTAATAATTAGACACTTATTGGGGTGTAAACCTTGTAAATTACAGTATGGTAAAGGATGTTTACTTTTACCTGCGAAATTTTTTGTCTACTAATGATAAAAAATGCTTTGAATTCACGTTTTTGGTGATTATGATGCGCGCCTTAAAAGTGTATAGCAACAGGTCTCAAAAAGAACCAAGGTGGAGAAAAACAGACGTTGAACGCTAAAAAATCAGTAGGAAAGCCAGTCGTACAGCTTACTGGCATTAGTAAAAGTTTCGATGGTAAGCAAGTCATCGGCAATCTTGATCTAAATGTAAATCATGGTGAGTTTCTCACGATCTTAGGACCATCAGGTTGTGGTAAAACAACGGTACTAAGAATGATTGCGGGTTTTGAAACGGCAGATAGTGGTCAAATACTATTAGCGGATCAGAATGTAACCCAAGTTCCTGCTGAACAAAGGCATGTTAACACTGTATTCCAAAGCTATGCCCTATTCCCACATATGACCGTTTTCGACAATGTGGCATTTGGCTTACGCATGCAGAAAGTTCCAAACACAGAGATTGAACCTCGTGTAATGGATGCTTTGAAAATGGTGCGCTTGGAACAAATGGCGCAACGAAAGCCACACCAACTATCTGGTGGTCAACAACAACGTATTGCAATCGCTCGTGCTGTTGTTAATAAACCTAAAGTTCTTTTGTTGGACGAATCCCTGTCTGCCCTTGATTACAAACTACGTAAACAAATGCAGATCGAGCTTAAACAATTGCAACGTCAACTTGGGATTACGTTCATTTTTGTAACGCACGACCAAGAAGAAGCACTGTCCATGTCTGATCGTATTATTGTTATGCGTGATGGTGTGATTGAACAAGACGGAACACCAAGAGAAATCTACGAAGAGCCCAAGAACTTATTTGTTGCTCGTTTCATTGGTGAAATTAACGTATTCGAAGCGACAGCGAAATCTCGTCAAGATGAGAAGCGCATTATTGCGACAATCGAAGGCGAAGAGTCAATTATCTATCACGATAAAGACGTATCACCAGGTCAAAAGTTGCAAGTACTACTTCGCCCTGAAGATCTTCGTCTTGAAGAAATTAAAGAGTCGGAACAGCGTTCTATTGTTGGCCATATTGTCGATCGAACCTACAAAGGCATGACGTTAGATTCAGTAGTTGAACTTGAATCTGGTATGCGTGTCATGGTTAGCGAATTCTTCAACGAAGATGACCCTGATGTTGATCACTCACTGGGCCAAAAAGTTGCAGTAACTTGGGTTGAGAGTTGGGAAGTGGTATTAGAAGATGAGCAAGAAGTTTAATTTACAAAACGCGATTGTTGCTTTAATCACAGGTTGGCTGGTTCTGTTCGTGATGATTCCAAACATCATGATCATCGGAACGAGCTTCTTAACTCGTGATGAAGCGAATTTAATCGAGATGACTTTCACTCTCGATAACTACTTGCGTTTAGCTGATCCGTTGTATTTTAAAGTGCTTATGCACTCTTTCTATATGGCGATAGTCGCAACTCTGCTTTGTTTAATTATTGGTTACCCGTTTGCCTACATAGTGGCAAAAATGCCGGTTAAATGGCGTCCAATCATGTTGTTCTTAGTGATTGTGCCATTCTGGACTAACTCTTTGATTCGTACTTACGGCTTAAAAGTGGTTTTGGGTACTCAAGGTGTTTTGAACAAAGGTTTGTTAGCGTTAGATATTATCGATAAACCACTTCGTATTATGTATTCAGAAACGGCAGTAATGATCGGTTTAGTGTATATCCTGCTCCCGTTCATGATTTTGCCGTTGTATTCAGCGATTGAAAAGCTAGACGATACTTATTTAGAAGCGGCTAAAGACTTAGGTGCGAACAAACTTCAAACGCTATTGAAGGTTGTTTTACCTCTAACGATGCCAGGCATTATCGGCGGTTGTTTACTTGTATTGCTCCCTGCGCTTGGAATGTTCTACATTTCAGACTTGTTGGGCGGAGCTAAGAACTTGTTGATCGGTAACGTCATTAAGAGCCAAGTGCTGAATGCTCGTGATTGGCCGTTTGGCGCCGCAACCAGTATTGCACTGACCACCGCTATGGCTGTGATGTTGTATGCCTACTACCGAGCAGGCAAGCTATTGAACAAGAAAGTGGAGCTAGACTAATGGGTCGCACAGTTAAGTTCAGCTTTATGGCGTTGGTGTACGCTTTTCTATACCTACCAATTATCGTATTGATTGCGAACTCATTTAATGCCAATAAATTTGGTATGAAATGGGGTGGCTTCACGACAAAATGGTATGACGCATTGATTAACAATGACAGCCTAATGCAGGCTGCATGGCATTCGATCAACGTAGCGGTATTCTCAGCAACAGCTGCCACGATTGTAGGAAGCCTAACCGCTGTTGCCCTATTCCGTTATCAATTTAAAGGTAAAGGTATCGTCAACGGCATGCTGTTCATCGTAATGATGTCGCCTGATATTGTGATGGCTATTTCGCTTCTTGCGCTCTTCTTGGTAATGGGTGTGCAACTAGGGTTCTTTACCCTACTTGCCGCGCACATTACGTTCTGTCTGCCGTTTGTTGTAGTAACAGTTTACAGTCGCTTGAATGGTTTTGATGTGAAGATGCTTGAAGCAGCAAAAGATCTAGGTGCAAGTGAATGGACTATTCTAAAGCAGATCATCCTGCCTCTTGCTAAACCTGCGGTCGCTGCTGGCTGGTTATTGAGCTTCACTCTGTCTTTGGACGATGTGATCATCAGCTCTTTCGTAACGGGCCCGACGTATGAAATATTACCACTGAAGATTTACTCGATGGTTAAAGTAGGCATCTCTCCAGAGGTGAATGCTCTAGCAACAATGATGTTGGTGGTATCGTTGATACTGGTGATCATTTCTCAGTTGTTAGCGAGAGAAAAAGTTAAGTAAGCCTCCTACTCTATTAAGAGACTGACTTGATACGAAGTTAAGATACTTCAAGTTCAAAAAAAGTGTTATTCATAAACAGAATGGTAAATTGCCATTCTGTTTTTCTATCTAGTGCCTTTGGGCAACGTTTAGTTTGGAGCTAACGTCAATGAAAAAATGGGCTACTCTATTGGCTGGTAGTGCATGTGCGCTTTCAATGTTATCTGCACCATCGTTTGCAAAAGATGACAAAGAATTGGTATTCATGAACTGGGGACCTTATATCAACAGTGAGATCTTAGAACAGTTCACGGATGAAACGGGCATCAAAGTGATTTACTCAACTTACGAGTCGAATGAAACTTTGTATGCCAAATTGAAAACACACAACAAAGGTTACGACCTTGTGGTTCCATCGACCTACTTCGTGTCTAAAATGCGCGATGAAGGCATGCTTCAAAAGATCGACAAAACCAAGCTGAACAATTTCAAGAATCTAGATACAAACTACCTAGATAAGCCATATGACCCAAACAACGACTACTCTATTCCACACGTCGTTGCTATAACTGGCCTTGCTGTGAATACAGATATGTACGATCCAGAAGATTTCCAAAACTGGGCTGACTTATGGAAGCCAGAGCTCGAAGGTCAACTGATGATGATGGACGACACTCGTGAAGTGTTCCACATTGCTCTACGTAAGCTGGGTTACTCAGGTAACACAACAAACGAAAAAGAAATCGATGAAGCCTACGCCGAGCTACAGAAATTAATGCCAAACGTTTTGGTATTTAACTCTGACAACCCAGGTACGCCATACATGTCTGGTGACGTTGGCTTAGGTATGCTTTGGAACGGCTCTGCCGCTGCTGCGCAAAACGAAGGGTTACCGATTAAACTGGTTTTTCCTAAAGAAGGCGGTATTGGTTGGGTCGATAATTTTGCAATCAGTTCTGGCGCAATCAACATAGAAGCGGCTCATAAGATGATCGACTTCCTACTTCGTCCGGAAATTGCAGAACAAATCTCTCGCGATACTGGCTATTTAACAGCAGTGAAAGCATCAAACGAGAAGTTCAAAGACAGCCCTGCTCTGTTCCCTTCACAAGAAGATCTTGACCGTGTTGAATGGCAAGCAGCGGTTGGTGATAAGACCGTGAAGTATGAAGACTACTTCATGAAGCTTAAAGCGGGTCAGTAAGCTAACTCGTTTGTTTGCTATCTAATTGGCGGTAAGTGACTGGTTTAGCTAACAACCCTGCCAGACAGCCAACAAGTTAAAAATAAGAATATCAATGAATAGGCAGCTTAGGCTGCCTATTTTGTTATATCACTGCTATAATTCAGCGCGATTTTTAGAAATCCTTTTACTTTGGGTTCACTACCCAGCTCCAAATCAAACAAATGAACGGAACAGTAATGAAAAAAACACTGTATACCGGCGCATTGTGTGCTGCTACTTTACTTTCGACACCCTCTTTCGCAGCTGACCAAGAATTGTATTTTTACAACTGGTCTGAATATATTCCAAATGAAGTATTAGAAGACTTCACAGAAGAAACCGGCATCAAAGTCTATTACTCAACCTATGAGTCTAACGAAAGCATGTACGCTAAGTTAAAAACTCAAGGTACGGGTTACGACTTAGTGGTTCCTTCTACTTACTTCGTTTCAAAGATGCGTAAAGAAGGCATGCTTCAAGAGCTTGATAAAACTAAGCTAAGCCACTTTGCAGATTTGGATCCAAACTACTTAGATAAGCCGTTTGACCCAAACAACAACTACTCGATCCCATACATCTGGGGTGCGACTGGTATTGGTATCAACTCTGATATGCTAGACAAGTCTTCAGTTAAAAACTGGGGTGACTTGTGGGATACGCAGTGGGAAGGCCAACTAATGATGATGGATGACTCTCGTGAGGTTTTCCATATCGCACTGTCTAAACTGGGTTACTCTCCAAACACGACTAATCCTGAAGAGATCAAAGAAGCATACGAAGAACTTCGTAAGCTAATGCCAAACGTATTGGTATTTAACTCTGATTTCCCTGCTAACCCTTACCTAGCTGGTGAAGTGTCTCTTGGTATGCTTTGGAATGGTTCTGCTTACATGGCACGCCAAGAAGGCGCAACTATCGATATCATCTGGCCAGAAAAAGGCACGATTTTCTGGATGGACAGCCTAGCTATCCCATCTGGCGCTAAAAACGTTGAAGCAGCGCATAAGATGATCGACTTCCTTCTTCGTCCAGAAAATGCAGCGAAGATTGCTCTAGAGATCGGTTACCCGACTCCAGTTAAAACGGCTTACCCTCTTCTTCCTAAAGAATTTGCTGAAGATAAGAACGTTTTCCCACCGCAATCTGTGATGGATAACGGCGTATGGCAGGATGAAGTTGGCGAAGCGAGCGTTATTTATGACGAGTACTTTCAAAAGCTTAAAGTGAACAACTAAGTTACTGTTAGTTTGTCAGTTCAATAAATGAATAAAGCGGCGTAAGCCGCTTTATTTTTATCTAAACTTTTTCAGATTCAGATTCAGATTCAGATTCAGAAACTGATGCGTTTTCTCTAATCACTGGCTGGCTAGGCCGTTAAAGACCCTTTCTCAGTACACAATAACTCTCCGACGAGCTTCGGTACCTCGATACTCGCTTTTCCATAGCGCTTTTCTTCAAATTCACTCTCAACCGCACTGGGTTCTAGATTGATTTCAATCGTATGTGCGCCATGCATTTTAGCATCATGAACAAAACCTGCCGCTGGATAAACCACACCTGACGTGCCGATAGAGATAAACAAATCAGCTTCTTCTAACGCTGAATAAATGTCACCCATTCGTAACGGCATTTCGCCGAACCAAACAATATGTGGCCGCATTTGCGCTGGGATTTGGCAGCAATGACAAAGCTCTCCGGTATGGATATCATCTTTATGCTCAAGCACTTGATTTGACTCACTGCAGCGCGCCTTAAGAAGTTCGCCATGCATGTGAATAATATTGTTACTCCCGCCTCTCTCGTGCAGGTTGTCGATATTTTGAGTAATGACAGTCACTTTGCCATCTAGTTTGGCTTCAAGCTCTCCTAGCGCCTTGTGGGCAGAATTAGGAAGGATACTTTCACTTTGTAAGCCATGACGACGTTTGTTGTAGAATGCTTGCACCAAATCTGGATCTTTCTCAAACCCCTCTGGTGTCGCGACGTCTTCGATTTTATGGTTTTCCCATAATCCGTCTTGTGCTCGGAATGTTTGTATTCCTGACTCCGCAGAGATGCCGGCGCCAGTAAGAATTACGATATTTTGATATGGGAAATGCATACAACGTCCTTTTCAATATGTCACTTTGTAACAGCTTAGCACTGTTCAAATTCCAACAATAGTTTTAGGGATTAGACCATAGTCTTAGCCAACTGAATTCATTGGTTATTTGTGACATAACTCGCTCGATATCGGCGGATTAAGATTGAGCAGGCACAAAAAAAGCGACCGAAGCCGCTTATTATTGTTTATTAAACCAATGTATATGAATCAAATGTTTTTCAGGCAAAGTCGTTCAAACCGTTGACGCGACTTCTTTTCAAATGATTGCCTGTTGAATTGACTGATTGCTAAAACGACTAATCGACTAGTCTTCGTTGATCGACGAGATCTTATGAATTGAAAGATCCGCGCCGTTGAATTCATCTTCTTCACTCAAGCGTAGGCCTGTCACTTTGCTAAGAACGCCGTAAACAATCAAAGCGCCAATCAGTGCAACAGCGATACCCGCTAATGTACCTACAACCTGAGACGCAAAGCTCACGCCCCCAAGCCCCCAGAATGCTTGCTGGCCGAAGATACCTGCCGCAATGCCACCCCAAGCGCCACACACGCCGTGCAGAGGCCACACACCGAGTACATCATCGATCTGTGTTTTGTTTTGCAGGTAAGTAAATAGGTAAACAAACAGCGCGCCTGCCACGCCCCCTGTAACCAAAGCGCCAAGTGGGTGCATTAGATCTGAACCTGCACAAATTGCGACTAAACCTGCCAAAGGACCATTGTGAATAAAGCCTGGGTCATTTTTACCTGCGACTAGAGCTGCAAGAATACCGCCAACCATCGCCATTAATGAATTCATCGCAACTAAGCCACTGATGCCATTGATTGCTTGAGCAGACATCACGTTAAAACCAAACCAACCCACACATAAGATCCAAGAACCTAGTGCTAAGAATGGGATGTTAGATGGTGCGAAGTTAGTGTGTTTACCTGCACGAATACGGCCTTTACGCATACCTAAGAAGTAAACCGCGACCAAAGCAATCCAACCTCCTACACCGTGAACCACAACAGACCCCGCGAAATCATGAAAGCCATAACCAAACTGAGCCTCAAGCCACGCTTGGAAACCAAAGTTGCCGTTCCAGATGATGCCTTCGAAGAAGGGGTAAACGAAACCAACCGTAAATAAAGTGGCGATAAGGATTGGATAGAAACGAGCACGCTCTGCAATACCACCAGAAACAATGGCAGGAATGGCGGCTGCAAACGTCATTAAGAAAAAGAACTTAACCAACTCATACCCATTGCCTTGCGATAACGTCTCTGCGTCAGCAAAGAAATGTGCGCCGTAAGCGACCCAATAACCGATAAAGAAATAAGCAATAGCAGAAACGCCGAAATCCGAGAGGATCTTAACCAGCGCGTTCACTTGGTTTTTCTTTCTTACTGTACCTACTTCCAAAAATGCAAAGCCTGCGTGCATTAAGAAGACCATGATGGCGCCTAATAATAGAAATAGAGTGTCTGAACTCTGCGTCAAGCTCTCTACTGCGCTATGAACTTGGGTAACCGTTTGACTCATTAAAGCTTTCTCCCTTAGCTTCGTCTCAATTGCACTAGATTCGTGCGAATTGATGCTGCAATTAATTAAAGACTCAACAGTCAATGCAAGATATGTTCCAACTCGTCGGTGTAAATTTCGTGCAATAGAGTTTGACTTTAAGTTTCTGATTATTATTAATTAATTATTTTGGTGCACTTTATTGGTTCTCAAATTTAGCGGAAAGCTTAAGATTCATTGCACCAATTAAGGGGGTTGCACCAGATTGAAGCATGCAACGTTGTGTGACTTTAGATAAGCGTTAACCCAAAACAAAAAGCCCAGTGACATTGATCACTGGGCTTTGCTTTTCATCACTAATTACCAATTACCAATTACTAATTGTTAATTGCTTTCTTCGATAACGAACCAAGCGTGGTTCATTTATCCAAACCGCTTATTTACATCAATTACAGGTTTGGTCCTGTTGATGGGTTCTGCGGTAGATTCTGACTTAAACGTTGCATACCTTGATACATACGGATAAACCAAACCACGATCGCGACACCACCAAACAACATACCTACGTAAGGAATGTAGTAAGCAATTTCATCAATAAAGTGGTTTTGATACCAGTAATCGTTAACGCCAATCAACACGCCGTTAGACGTTGCCACTGTAACGATGAGCACTACAAAGAACGTCAGGTTTAAGAAGAACGAACGAATCAATCCATAATAATGAGTATCAACGACTTCGCCATCTTCACCTTTATCCAAACGATAACCCGCATACACGATGGCAATCACACCCGAGAGAAGACAAGTAAATGGCGTAAAGCAACTTAGTATATAAGCGACCCAAATACCTTTATGAGGTTTGTTCATTCTTCACCTCTTTACTATCAACAGCTTTGTCTGTATCAACATGATTAGCGTTTTGCTCACTACCTGTTTCCTCTTGGGCCATCACTTCTTTGTACCAAAGATCATGATGTTCTTTTGCCCAAGTTTCATCAACTTCGCCTGTCACCATGCCTTCTAATGCACCTTCCATACCGAACAAACCGATATAGATATGGAACACGAAACCACAGATAAGGATAAGAGCGGCGACCATATGAACAAGGTTTGAAAGTTCCATATGACGACGTGTTTGTCCAAAGATTGGGAAATCCAACACTAAGCCACTGATCGCTGCAACACTACCCATGACAATCAACAGCCAAAATAGCGCTTTTTCACCCGCGTTTGAGAATTCAGCCGATGGATGAGAACCTTTATGTTTCCCGACCATACCACCTAGTTTCATGAACCACTGGATATCCACCATCTTGAAGATCGACTTTCGCCACCACTTGATGAGTACACCCATCAATAGAACATAGAAAATCGGACCTATGTAGTTGTGGTATTGCTTCGCTAACATAACGATGAAGCCCCACAAATCGGTTGGGATATATGGTTTCAAGAAGTGTTTGCCGTAAACCAACATCAAACCACTGAAAGCCAGCGTTAAGAAGGTAAATGCCATACTCCAGTGCAACGCACGATCCAATCGAGACCAACGTTTGATCTTGCGACCCGTTCTTGGCGCGCTTAGCATCAGCGGTCCAATCACAACGTACATTAGCGTGACGAAAGCAATACTGCCAAAGATAGCGACGGCACCAGCTGGCGACATCCACTTTTCTTTCAATATGTACCACGTTTGACCTGGAGTACTGATTAACACACCGTGCTCAGCAGATTGTGATGTGGTGTAACCCTCCTCACCATTTCTTACTTGTCGCCAAAAATCAGCACCAGCAAGTTGGGTCACTTCTCTTTCAGCGGAGCTCGCTTGAGTTTGTGATGAGTTCGTCTCAGATGCATGGCTCAAAGGAGACAGCATTGTTAGTGCTGCCAACATTGGCAGCACAACAAGGAAGAGACGCTTAAACATTGTAAGCATATGTCTCTCCTAACTAGCTCTTCATCGCATCGTAAGAAAGGTCGTTGCCGTCTGTCCAACCGGCACCTTTCGCACCGCGTTCTACAACACGCTGACGGAAGATATCAGAGACTTGCTCAGCATCACCTGCAAGCAGCGCTTTTGTCGAACAAAGCGAAGCACACATTGGTAGCTTGCCTTCAGCAATACGGTTCGCACCGTACTTCTGACGCTCTTCAACAGAACCTGGCTCTGTTTCTGGGCCGCCAGCACAGAAGGTACATTTATCCATCTTACCGCGCTCACCAAAGGCTTCCTGTTTAGGGAATTGAGGTGCGCCAAAGGGACAAGCAAACAAGCAGTAACCACAACCGATACATAGATCTTTATTGTGAAGTACGATGCCGTCTTCTGTATGTTCAAAACAGTCTGCTGGACAAACTGCCATACAAGGTGCATCAGTACAGTGCATACATGCTACTGAAATAGAGTTTTCACCCGGTTCACCGTCGTTCAGTGTTACAACGCGGCGACGTTGAATACCCCATTCAAGAGCATCATCATTTTCATTCTTACATGCAGTGACACAACCGTTACATTCGATACAACGTTTGGTGTCACAAAGAAATTTCATTCTAGCCATTTTAAGACTCCTTACGCTTTACGAATATTACAAAGGGTTACTTTCGTTTCCTGCATCAACGTGACAGGGTCGTAACCGTATGTGGTTGCTGTGTTTGCAGCTTCACCAATAACGTAAGGATCAGTGCCTTCTGGATACTTAGAACGCAAATCTTCGCCTTGGAACTTGCCACCGAAGTGGAATGGTAGGAATGCTAGGCCAGGTTTCACACGACGAGTCACCATCGCTTTCACCTTAATTCGACCTTTCTCAGCACCTTCAACCCAAACATCATCACCATCTTTGAAACCGATGTCGTTCGCGTCTTTCGGGTTCACTTCAACGAACATCTCTTGTTGAAGTTCGGCTAGCCATGGATTAGAACGTGTCTCTTCACCACCTCCTTCGTACTCAACCAGACGGCCAGACGTAAGAATAATCGGGTATTCACCAGACTTGTCTTGGTCTTGAATCGACTTGTAAAGCGTAGGAACACGGAAAATCGCTTCTTTATCATCCCACGTTGGGTAGTCAGCAACTAGGTCACGACGTGGTGTGTAAAGTGGTTCACGGTGCAGTGGAACTCGGTCTGGGAATGTCCAAACAATCGCACGCGCTTTCGCATTACCAAACGGAATACAACCATGCTTGATAGCAACACGTTGAATGCCACCAGAAACGTCAGTCTTCCAGTTTTTACCTTCAGCAGAGGCTTTTTCTTCTGCTGTTAGGTCGTCCCACCACCCCAGTTGTTTCAGCAGTTTGTCACTGAATTCTGGGTAACCATCTTTGATTTCGCTGCCTTTCGAGTAGCTGTCTTCAGCCAATAGGTTTTGACCTTCAAATTCCACACCGAAACGCGTACGGAAGTTACCGCCGCCCTCTGCGACAGGTTTAGACGTATCGTAAAGGATATGCGTACCTGGGTGTTTCATTTCTGGGTTGCCCCAACATGGCCAAGGCAGACCGTAAGTCTCGCCATTTACAGGGCCACCTTCTGCAGCAAGCGTTGTTTTGTGGAACGTGTGCCAATTTTGTTGGTGCTCTTTCAAACGCTCTGGGCTTTGACCTGTGTAACCGATCGTCCACATACCTTTGTTGAATTCACGAGTGATGTCTTCAATCAATGGTTGGTTGTTCTCAACACGGATGTTTTTGAACAATTGATCAGAGAAACCAAGCTTCTTAGAAAGAAGGTACATGATTTCGTGGTCAGGCTTAGATTCGAACAGAGGATCAACCACTTTGTCACGCCACTGTAGAGAACGGTTTGATGCCGTTACACTGCCGTAGGTTTCAAATTGAGTGGTTGCAGGAAGCAAGTAAACGCCGTCGGTACGATCGTTCATTACTGCCGCGACCGTTGGGTATGGGTCAACGATAACCATCATATCCAGCTTCTGCATCGCCTTCTTCATCTCTGGACCACGAGTCTGAGAGTTCACCGCGTGACCCCAGTAGAACATGGCACGGATGTTTTCGCGTTGACGAATCTTGTCTTTATCTTCAAGCACGCCATCAACCCAACGAGATACAGGAATACCTGCACTATTCATTGGTTTTTGACCGCCGTATGCGTTGTCGTCGAAACGCCCTTTTACCCAGTCAAAGTCGATGTCCCAAACTTTAGACCAGTGGCGCCAAGAACCTTCAGATAGACCGTAGTAACCTGGAAGCGTGTCAGACAATACGCCAAGGTCAGTTGCGCCTTGTACGTTATCGTGACCACGGAAAATGTTTGCACCACCGCCTGATTTACCAATGTTACCTAGAGCAAGCTCAAGTACACAGTAAGCACGCGTGTTGTTGTTACCAGTAGTGTGTTGAGTACCACCCATACACCAAACGATACAACCCGGACGGTTTTCAGAAAGCAGTTTTGCTGTGTGGTAAACGTCTTCTTCGCTAACGCCGGTTACACGCTCAACTTCTGCTGGGCTCCACTTTGCAACTTCTTCACGGATCTCGTCCATGCCGAATACACGTTGGCGGATGAATTCTTGGTCTTCCCATTTGTTAGCAAAGACATGCCATAACACACCCCAGATAAACGCAACATCTGAGCCTGGGCGAAGAGATACATAGTGATCAGATTTCGCAGCAGTACGCGTACGACGAGGATCCGCAACAACGATCTTACAGTTGTTCTTCTCTTTCGCGATCAGGATGTGTTGCATCGCAACCGGGTGAGCTTCTGCAGGGTTTGAACCAATGAACAGCATCGATTTACAGTTGTGCATGTCATTGAACGAGTTTGTCATTGCACCGTAACCCCAAGTGTTCGCAACACCGGCTACTGTGGTTGAGTGACAAATACGTGCTTGGTGGTCAACGTTGTTGGTACCCCAAAGCGACGCCATCTTACGGAATGCATAAGCTTGTTCATTACTGTGTTTTGCACTACCCAAGAAGTAAACTGAATCAGGCCCAGACTCTTTACGAAGTTCTAGCGCTTTGTTACCGATTTCTTCAATCGCTTGTTCCCAAGAAAGCTTCTTCCACTTACCGCCTTCCAATTTCATTGGGTACTTAAGACGACGTTCACCGTGGCCGTGCTCACGAAGTGCTGCACCTTTCGCACAGTGTCCACCAGCGTTGAATGGGTGATCGAATGCAGGCTCTTGACCTGTCCAAACACCGTTTTGAACTTCAGCGTAAATACCACAACCCACAGAACAGTGAGAACAGATAGTACGTTTCACTTCTGTTTTCGCTTCTGGATCGACTGATTTAGCCTGTGCTTTCTTCATCATGCCCGGTGCGAATAGACTTGCGCCTACTACCGCGCCACCAGCCGCTAATGAAGTGTTTTTCATGAAGGCGCGACGAGACACACCTAGCTGATTAGTTTCTTTGCTCACACTATCGGAGCGTTTGACAAGTTTCATCCGTTATCTCCTAAAGTGTATCGTAGTAATCGCGAATATGTTGCGTTTCACGATAGCCTGTCTTCTTCACGTCTTCTTTCGAAATTTCAACCGTTTCTGAAGCAGTTGCCACTTTCGTTGTTCCAGCGACAACGGCACCAGCAACGGCTGCAGTTGTTAAGCCTTTGAGTAAGTCCCTACGGCTTGTATTTATTTCTTTATTATCTTTCATCATTGCTTCCTTACCTTACGGTAGATCTTTTTGGAGGCTTAATGCCCCTCTATCGATATAATCGCGTACTGCTCGATTACTCGTAATCAGTGACGTTTTTCACATCAATCTTTAATTTGTGCTTACTGCTTTTTGTATTCACGCTAAAACGTACTTGTTCTAACGTTAAGAATGCTTCACACAGCTGGGCTGCTGATTTGTAGAAGTTGGCGCTTTCTGCTGCTTCAAGCTGACGCGTGAAAGAGTTAAACCAAGGGCCAAGATGCTTATTGAAAACCGCTTGTTGTAGCGCTTCTTCTTCATTGCTTAACATTGCCATGACTTCACAAAGCGCAGCGATATGATCTTCTGGCTCTTTCACTTGATCATCACGCTCAATGCCTAAAAGCTCTAGGTCATGACGAATTTCTGCTAATGGCTTTTCCATCATGGCGCCAGTGCGATGCCAAGAACCAAATGGAACTATTTCTCCACGGCCAATGCCAATGAACAGATCTTGATACTCGTCTTCTAATGCTTCGCGGTTCGATTCAGTGGCAGCTTGTTGAATGGCAATCCAAGCCTTTTGCATGGCACTTTCAGATGCTTCAATATCTAGCGTCTTTAGAAAATCAATCACCTCTTCAGAGGGTGCGCTGCGAAACAATGCTGAAAGAACCAAATAGATTTCAGTTCTTAGTGTTTGTTCTTGTTCTTGATTGTTTTGCGCTTGTTTTGGCGCTTGTGCTTGACCTAAATTAGTATCCAATGCCAACTCCTAGTATTTCAATTGATTCAATGGGTTTTGAGCCATTGAGTCGAACATGTCCACCACACGACAGTCTTCACACATCGCAATACGATTAATCGCAGTTTCATCTGAAAAATGAGAGTGACCGCGTAACTTGTTCTGCAACATATCAATCATAGATTGTGGTGCGAATGGCTTATGACAACGCAAACATTCCGCGGCTTTCTCTTCATGAATCACAACCGCTTGTTGACGTTCTTCTTTCACCCAATTCATACGAGGTGTCAGAGTGAGAACATTCTCAGGACACGCCTTTTCACACAGACCACATTGAATACAGTCTTGTTCTACAAACTTAAGTGATGGAGATGCACCGTCGGTATGTAGAGCGCGTGTCGGACACACAGCCACACAACTCATACATAAAGTACAATCTTTGCTTTCACACGAAACCGTGCCGTATGGTGCATTCGAAGGAAGCTCAACAATGTTCTCAACTGGAATTCGAGATGAAGACATCGCATCAAGAGCAGTAAATAGACGCTGACGCTTGTTACCTTGAAGGTCGCCAAGTGCTAGGTCGAAAGAATCAACGCACAGTGTTGGTGGCCCTTCACGTAGCGACTCTAAATACAGGATATCGATGGTTTCTTTTGGAACGCCGATTTGATCAAGTAATTCTTGTGCAATTCCTACTTCGTTATTCAGAACACGAATGATCGTCTCTGGCATAAAGCGAGAAGCCGCAAATAGAACCTGAGTCGCGCCATTTACAAGCGCTGCAAACCAAGTATCAATACCAATAGATGGAAGCTCTTCAACAACAATCGGAATCACGTTATCTGGCAGTGCTTTCAGTGCCATCACATTGTAGGTTTCATGACGAGAGCTACAGATAAGTACGATCGGATCAAGACCGCCCGCTTGTTCATAGTTAGCTAGCGTACGTTCGATGAATTTTTGTGTATCGTCAGGATTAGGCAGCGCATAGGTGATCGCTTCTGTAGGGCAGCTTGTTGCACACGTTCCCACGCCTTGACATAGGTAAGGGTTAATCTCGATCTTGTGACCCGTTCTATCTGAGCCTTCACTCGATAGCGCGCCAGCAGGACAAGCATCAACACAACGCTCACACCCTTTTACGCCACGAGAACTGTGCGCACATAGGTCAGTGTCTAAACGAAAGAACTTAGGCTTATCAAACGTGCCCATCAACGTTGGAATCTCTTCTAACGCTTCAGCCAGTTTTGGATAGCCGCGACCAACTGGGTAATAACCCGGAACTGGCACTTCTTCCGTCATACAGCTGTTTAGGCACAGATCGAGGACCACATCGAAGCAATCATGATTGATCGCTATTTTAGCTAGGTTGTTTGTTAAGCCTTTACTTTCAATTAAGACTTCGAACGTACCCAGAAAACCAGATACTTGAACAGCGTTCGCGTAATAAAGTTCTGATTCGCTATTGGTTCCTGCCTTTTCGTTAGTTGAAAGGCCACCATCAGTAGAAAGCAATGTCAGGCTTGTTAACTGAGGCAATTGAGCCGCAGCACTTTCTATGATCGCAGTTGGACCAATAATCAGTGTATTCCCCCCACTTTCATAACTCACTGTAGGTGGAATAAGGTTCGTTAACTCAACTGTATTTTCAAACGCATACAGCCTTGCTTTAGCGTTGTTTGAAGTTGCTTGTTCTAATAATTGTTTAAGCATTGCTCAGTTCCATCTATGGACATGGATAATCTGTTCAATCTTCATTGTAGTTAGCGTTAGAGAACTTGCTGAGTAATCGATTAACAATGAATAGTTCGTTAGCGATTCATCATTCAGTCAATCTTACTCAGGCTATCTACAAAAAAGTTGATAATGAACGTTATTTAGCAAATGCCATGCCAGTTTAATAAGCGTTTATTATCAATAACTTAAATTGTTTTCGTATCTGATTTTAGAATAAAAAAACCGCTTGGGACATTTTGTCGCAAGCGGCTCATTGAGTGTTTAGTCAAAATGTACCTATTCTTTGTGTGGTATATTTTGTCCCACCTCTTTTAGATCTTCTTCAGTTGTTAAAGTATCAAACCTCTCCGGAACTGTGTTTTTATCCAGTAGTTCTTGTTGTTCCGTGATTTCGGTACTTTCAGAAGATTCAAGTTCTACTTCAGAAGTGTCTGATTCAAGATTTTCATTATTACTATCAGTGAGTTGTGCTTCTTCTTCAGGGTTTTCTTCTTCTGTCTTATCTTTTACCCAATCGCGTAGGGTTTCAGCGACACCTTCGGAAAGAGACTTCAAATTGCTGTAATCATCATCGTAATCATCTAAGCCATCACGAACATTGAACTCTTCCGAAAGGAATAATTTACGTAATGCCGCTTTTTTTACGCTTTCTGATGCTTCTGAAACTAATAATTGAGCCACAGAAAGCTCTTCAGTGGCTTCTGGCGCTAAATCTTGAACATCAGTCGCCTCTTCAGCGCCTTCTGATGACAACGTCGTTTCAGTAGAAGCTTCAGTATCAACTTGTTCTATCTCAGAGGGTGCATTTGACTGAGCTGACGAAATCTCAGAAGAAGATTCAGTTGTCTCAAGCGTTTGTTCTGTTTCCAGAGACTCGTCAGTAGATTCATCGAGCTTACGTTGTGACCAACGACTAAAGAAATTAGTTGCCATTTGATCTGCCCGCCCCTTTGCGTTTCTTACGTCGTGCTTCTAACAACTCACCATGACGGCCTATAAAGGCTTCCATCCAAGCTTGTACCGGGAGTGGTATGTCGTAAGAAAGCACTTGGTTATCTCCGTCCATGTATTGACCAGCAACCGTTTGAGAGGCTGTAAGGAGTTGAATTACAGGCCTAACATCAGAATCAACGTTATCCATCACCAAAAATAGCTTGGGTTGCTGCGAACTTAAGTTGAACCGGTAGTCTGTACGCTCATCTTTGTGTAATTGAAGTAAACATACGTCTGCAGTCTCAATACCAGGCGTCAATTCAAAGCCAGTTAATTCCCATTGAGTCGTCACCCATCGGCCCGTCGAAATTTCTTTCTCTAATCTGTTTACACCTATCGGCCAAGTTGCTTCTGTTTTTTCATAGTTCTTTTCGGATTCTTTGGTCTCAGACATACTTCACCTAACTGATTTAATTTGTTCTGAAAGAGTTTGGGACATTTTGGTCTTAGCTAATTCATATAGCTCATACAAAGCAATAACCACGCCAAAAACAAACGGCTAATTCTCTATTCTGTTCTGCATTGGGGTTTCGCTATCTCTTTGTATTTGTACTAACTCCCTTTACGTTAGTTGATTAGCTCAAATATAGAGAACCTATGACGGTGATATCGCATAATTTACGCTATTTTAAGGGAATACTTCATGTTTTCGCCAATACCCGTTATTTTGGAATGAGAATTGCTAAATACTGAGTCAAAGCTGATTTGAGTTAGAGCTCAGGCGAATTGGAACAAAGCGAAGACTGATTTACGTAATATCCAAGATTAAGTGACATCCAAGGATTTATTATCGAGAGTCGTGTGACGGCTCTTGTTGACTCTTATCTCATAAAATCGCTATCTCATTAAGTAGGAAATGATTGTGGTAAAACCAAACATAATAAAAACCAGTGAAAATCCACTTCAGACAATCGAAGTTGAAGTGTTTGATGAATATGGTGAGAAGCTGACAAAACAGATTGCTTGCGAGCGCCCTCTTACCGTGATGTTGAACTGGAAAGAGATCGTAACGCTGATGACGTTGGGTTCTCGTCCAGAGTCGCTAGTGTTGGGTTATTTGAAGAACCAAAGCTTCCTTTCAGATCCAGAAGCGGTTGAATCTATCATCATCGATTGGGAAACCAGTTCCGCTGCTGTCATCACTAAAGAAGATACGAGCCAACTTGAGCAAGCACTTAAGAAGAAGACGGTGACTTCAGGATGTGGTCAAGGCACCATGTTTGGCAACGTGATGAAGCAATTGGAAGATTACCAAGTGCCTCAAACCAAGATTAAGCAATCTGAAATCTACACGGCTCTAGAAGCGTTGACTCATTATAACGATACCTATAAGAAAGCCGGTGCGGTACATGGCTGCGCAGTTTGCAAAGACGACAAGGTTCTATCGTTTGTTGAAGATGTTGGTCGTCATAACGCCGTAGATACACTGGCTGGTGAGATGTGGCTTAACAAAGAGTCAGGTGATGACAAGATCTTCTATACAACAGGTCGTTTGACGTCAGAAATGGTTATCAAGGTCGCACAGATGGGTATTCCGGTTCTGCTATCACGTTCTGGTGTCACTCAAATGGGCTTAGATTTAGCGCAGAAGTTCGGTATTACCACGATCGCTCGCGCGAAAGGTTTACGCTTCCAGGTATTCACTGGCGCTGAAAAGATGGACTTTGATGTGAAAGGCGAACAAAAAGCGTAGTTTTTTATAGCGTATTCTCTGGCGAGTGAACTCTTTTTCCAGAGTCTCACTATTTTCAAGTGATTTGATTAAAGGTGTAAGTACAGGCTTGCACCTTTTTATTTGTCCCTTTCAATCCCCTTTGTTCTTTTTGATACTCTTTATTTTCCTTAATACGACAGCCTCTTTATTTCCTCAATTCTGATATCCACTTCGTTCTTATAGCTCCCCCTTTCTGCACTTTTTTCCCGCAAAGGAACACACCTAAAATTAACGTTTAGTTTTTCTTAACGTTAATTTCAAAATTACTAGATATACCAAACGTTAACATTTCTTTATCTTGTCTCCCGTGAACAGAAAGAAGCACGAACTTATTGTGCTGCTTAATGAGAACGTCACTTCTTTGGATGCTCACTTCGAAGAAAAACAGATAAGAAACAAAGAATTGGATAACAATATGAAACTGCCTTTAAAAGCTCTAGCAATAGCTCTTGGACTGACCTTGGGCGCCAACTGCCACGCGATTGAACTCAAGCCTGTCGATACTGATTTTACATTACAGATCCTTGGATCCGGTGGCCCTATTTCGGATGACCTACGTGCATCATCCGGTGAAATCGTATGGTGGAAAGGGAAATCACGAATCATGATTGATGCCGGTGGTGGTGTGTACTTACGTTTTGGTCAAGCCGGTGCAAAACTTGAAGACTTAGATTTCATGGGCATCACACACTTCCATACTGATCACGTTAATGATGTCCCCGCCATTCTCAAAGGTGGTTACTTCTTTGACCGCGAAAATCCACTAGATATTTCGGGGCCAACGGCAGGCTCTGTATTCCCAAGCTTAACAGGTTACTTCAAAGCGAACTTCGACCCACAAGATGGCGCTTATGCGTATTTAAGTGGTTTATACGATGGCACAGATGGCCTATTCCCTATCAATCTGCAAGATGTTGATCATCAATCAAAAGAGCCAACGGTTGTTTACGAAAAAGATGGCTTGAAGATCACTGCTCTGGGTATCCCTCATGGTGATGTGCCTTGTCTCGCTTACCGAATCGAAAGTGAAGAAGGCGTGATGGTGATTTCAGCGGACCAGAATGGCAGCAACTCTGCGTTTTTAGACTTCGCTCGTGGTGCCGACATCATGATGATGCCAATGGCAATTCATGAACAAGCCGATGGCGTCTCTTCATTCATGCACGCTAAGCCTTCTGTGATTGGCGAAATTGTTAAAGAGATCAATCCAAAGATGTTGGTGCTTAATCACTGGATGGGTTTAGGCCTTAAACGTAAATCCGAATCCATCAAAATCGTACGCGAATATTACGACGGACCAATCATGTCTGGTCGTGACTTAGCAAGCTTCCCTATGTCAGCTGTAAAGGAGAAATAACATGAACAATAAAGTTGCCCTTTCAATCGCGATCACATCGGTGATCAGCCTTAGCTCGGCAATGGCATTTGCTGATACGCCACCAGAAGCACCTGTTGAAGCCAAAGCATCATCTGGACATGGGGGTAAATGCGCTGCGGGTAAATGTGGTACGGAAAAACGTTTCGAAAAAGCGGAACTGACAAGCAACCCACAAGATCGTTTGGTGCGTGCTCGTGATGGAAAATGTGGCTTAACGGCTGAAGGTATCTCGCCAAGTAAAGAGCCCATCCTAATGGCCAATAGCAAGGTGACAGGTGGAGTATGTGGCCAGTAGATACGCATAAAACTAAAGCTCTAGCATCAAATGACCGAGCTGTAACAAACAGAGCCCTTGAAAGCAGAGTCCCTAAAAATAGAGAGTTAAACCATAAAGTGCGAACCATTCAGAATACAGACAAAGGCATTGGGCTACGCAGTGAGCATATTGAACTGCTCGCTCGTTCCCCAAAGCACCCTGATATTGATTTTCTGGAGTTAGCTCCCGAGAACTGGATGAGCTTAGGTGGTCTTAAGCGCGAACAGCTACAGGATATAGCGAAGCAATACCCTTTAGTTGCCCACGGTTTAAGTTTATCTATTGGAGATTGCCAACCGCTTAATACGAAGTTTGTACGTCAGGTTGGTCAGTTTCTCGATGATCTAAAGATCCAAGTGTATAGCGAACACTTGAGCTTTTCTCGTGACAACCAGGGGTATCTGTATGAACTGTTACCTGTGCCACGTCGCACAGAAAACATCGATTATTTGGCAGATAGAATCAAGCAAGTTCAGGACATCATTCAACGTCCTTTAGTGATGGAGAACATCTCTTATTACCACAATTATGGAGATGAGATGCCTGAGGGTGAGTTTATCGCTGAAATAGCAAAGCGCAGCGGTTGTGAGTTGTTGGTCGATATCAACAACCTGTACGTGAATAGCCAAAACCATCACTTTGATGCGGCTGAAATGCTTAAGGCTTTACCGAGCGATGCTATTCGCTACTACCACATTGCTGGGCATTTAGTTGAGACTGACAGAGCGGTTGAAGGTAACAAGTCGTTACTTGATACCCACGGGATGGAAGTACAACCAGCGGTTGTCGATTTGGCGCGTTACACCTTCTCTCTTCATGGCAGCAAACCGTTATTGCTAGAAAGAGACAACAACGTACCGCCTTTGGTCGTACTGACTGAGGAATTGCGAACGGTGCACAGTCAGGTTCTAGACGCAGGTGTTGTTCATTGCCCAATGAATCAGGAGTTGGTTTATGCATAACCCTCCGAGCATGATGATCACTCAAACGCAGGCGTTAAGCGCATTGATACGTTTGCCACTCGAAGAAAACTCTCAGTGCCGATACAGCGAGTTTATTAGAGACAACGTGTTTGGTGTATTGAACAACACATTTCCGTTGTTTTGTCAGCAAATCGAACAAAGCCAATTATTGATATTGGTGGATGAGTTTGTGGTTGTGCATTACGCATCAGAACCGGAGTTTCACCACATTGCTACCGAGTTTGTCAGCTTTGTTCAACGTCGAACTCAACCAATGAGTATGTCTAGTCTGGGTGATTTGTCTACTTTGAGTGCGAGTCATGAGCTCACAGCCGACCAACTGGCGGTGTTGGAGTACGAATGGTGTGCTTTTTGCGTTGAGATTGACGCTTCAAAGCAAGTATTGCCGATGTCGTGGAGGGGTGACCTTCGTGCTGATGAACACCAGCTTAAATTGGGTTTGCTCGTCAACAGTACGATGAAGCTCGTGCAGGTGCCTTTCCTTGTTCATGGTGAGTCATTGACGTTTCTAACACGAAGGCGATACCCCATTTATTACGCGATTTATCGCGACTCTGACCAACGCGTCAACACGATAAAACTAAGAGAAATTGATGTTGCGATTATCCAAATAATCCAACAACAACCAAATCGTTCTTTAGCCGATATAAAACAAATAATTGCTCAACAATTGGCGAGATTCGAATTTATTAATTGGGTCAAACACTTCAGCGAGATTGAGCTGATTGGTGCTTACTCTTTAGGAGAAAAAATATGATTAAGTCAGCGCTCAACTGGTACGACGCAATTGTCGAAAAGCGCAAACAATACGATTATTTAGTGCTGCTGGCAGTACGTCTTTACTTAATTCCCGTTATTTATGTCGGTGCGCGATCTAAGGTACTTGGCTTTGCAGGAACCGTTGCGTGGTTTGGTGCTTCAGCTGCCGATGGTGGTCTAAACCTCCCTTTCCCTGAATTGCTGGCTTTTTTAGCTGCAGCTACTGAAGTACTAGGCTGCATTTGTATCGCGTTAGGTCTGTTTACTCGTTTTATCTCGATTCCTATGATTTTCATGATGAGTGTGGCCAGTGCCATGGTTCACTGGAAGCACGGTTGGGACGCGATTGCGACAGGCGGTATGGAAGCAACAGTTCGACTTAACGGCTTCATCGAGTGGCTTTCTGTTAACTTCCCAGGTCGTTACAACTACATCACAGAGCTTGGCGACCCGGTAATGCTGAACAACGGTATGGAATTCGCAGGAACTTACTTCGTGATGCTATTGGTGTTGCTTGTTTATGGTGGTGGTCGTTACGTCAGCGCCGATTACTGGATACGTAAACAGTTCTCTAAAAAGCAAGATAAAGCACTTCGTTGGTAAGAGATTCAGTTAATAGAGTCACATGTAAATCTTTAATTAGTCCTCTCTAATTATCCTTTCCTTTTTCATTGTCTTACCCGTCACATCCGTGGCGGGAAGGAGTTTTTATGCTTACAGATGTCGTTGATCTGTCGCGGTTTCAATTCGCAAGTACCGCTCTTTATCATTTTATATTCGTTCCCCTAACTATAGGTCTCTCCTTCTTACTCGCAGTGATGGAATCGCTGTATGTTATGACCAACAAAACCATCTACAAGGACATGACCAAGTTTTGGGGAAAGTTGTTTGGTATTAACTTCGCTATTGGTGTTGCAACGGGCTTAACTATGGAGTTCCAGTTTGGTACTAACTGGGCTTACTATTCTCACTATGTGGGCGACATATTCGGTGCTCCACTTGCTATCGAAGCATTGATAGCGTTCTTTTTGGAATCGACTTTAGTGGGGCTGTTCTTCTTTGGCTGGGACAGGCTTTCTAAACGTCAGCATTTGTCGATCACTTGGTTAACCGCCCTAGGTTCAAACTTCTCTGGTTTATGGATTTTGATGGCAAACGGTTGGATGCAAAATCCTGTTGGTGCGGAGTTTAACTTTGAAACCATGCGTATGGAGATGACTGACTTTGTCGAAGTTATCTTTAACCCAGTAACACAAGTGAAGTTTGTTCATACCGTTTCAGCAGGTTACACCACTGGCGCATTGTTTATTATGGGGATCAGCGCTTATTACATGCTGAAAGGTCGCGACCTACCATTCGCTCGCCGCTCTTTTGCTGTTGCTAGTGCATTTGGGATGGCCGCTATTTTATCAACCTTAATGCTTGGCGATGAATCTGGTTATGAATTGGGTGATGTACAAAAAGTAAAATTAGCGGCGATTGAAGCTGAGTGGCACACCGAAGAAGCCCCGGCTTCTTTCACGCTGTTTGGTTTCCCGAATCAAGAGACTATGGAAACGGACTATGCGATTAAAATCCCATACGTGATGGGTATTATCGCAACGCGTTCTTTGGATACACCAGTAATCGGTATTCATGATTTATTGGCAAAAAATGAAGATCGTGTGCGAAACGGTATCTTAGCTTATGGGCTGTTAGAGAAGCTCCGTTCTGGTGATAAGTCACAGAAAAATATCGATGAGTTTGAAACGGTTAAGCATGATTTGGGTTATGGGCTGTTAGTTAAGAAATACAGTGACAACGTTGTAGATGCGACAGAACAACAGATCAAACAAGCGGCTAAAGATACTATCCCAACGGTTGCACCACTGTTTTGGAGCTTCCGTATTATGGTCGTGTGCGGTGTATTGATATTCGCAATCATCGGGCTTTCTTTTGTCCAAATTTGCCGTCGTAAAATTGGTACCAGCCCTTGGTTACTGAGAGCAACAATATGTGCGATTCCACTGCCTTGGATCGCGTGTGAAGCAGGATGGTTTGTCGCTGAATATGGACGCCAACCTTGGTCAATTGGTGAGATCCTTCCCGTAAATATGGCGGTCTCTAACCTACCCGTTGAAAGCCTGTGGATTTCAATTGGCCTAGTGTATCTGTTCTATACATTCTTCTTGATCGTCGAAATGTACTTAATGGTTAAGTTTGCGAAGCTGGGACCAAGCGCCTTGAAAACAGGCAGGTATCACCATGAACAGCCAACTTGCAGTAATCCAATGGTCGGCATTTCATCTACACCAACACAACTAAACCAATCAGTCGATCTTCATTAAGGAATTCAGATGTTTGATTACGAAAATCTACGCCTGTTCACATGGGCAATTATCGGTGTGTTGTTAATCGGCTTCATTATTACCGACGGTTTCGACATGGGTGTGGCTGCATTACTTCCCGTTCTTGGAAAGTCCGATGTAGACAGACGAGTGATGATTAATTCTATCGCACCTCATTGGGATGGAAATCAAGTCTGGCTGGTGACCGCTGGCGGTGCCATTTTTGCAATTTGGCCTTCAATCTATGCCGCGGCATTTTCAGGATTTTACCTCGCGATGATCTTGGTATTAGCCGCATTATGGTTACGACCGCTTGGCATGGACTATCGTTCTAAAATCGATGACCCCAGATGGAAACAGGCTTGTGATGTCGCATTAGTCGTCAGTGGCTTCATTCCTCCTGTTATCTTTGGTGTCGGCTTCGGTAACTTAATGCTTGGCGTGCCATTTGAATTCAATGAATTTCTGATGATGTCTTACCAAGGTGGCTTTTGGGATCTATTAACGCCATTTCCTCTACTATGTGGTTTGGTGAGTTTAGCGATGGTAGTAACACAAGGTGCGGCATTCCTTCAGATGAAAACGACGGGTGACCTTAAGTTACGAGCACAAAGCATTATTGTGTGTATGGCGTGCATCACAGCTGCGTTGTTTGTGATTGGTGGTTTGTTCGCAAGCTCGTTGCCGGGTTATTTGATTACCAGTCCTATTGTGACTGACTCAGTTTCAAACCCATTACTGAAACATGTCATGAAGTTTGATGACTTACTACTACATAACTACGAAAACTATCCGGTACTTTGGGGGATTCCGGCTCTAGGTATCATCGGAATGCTGAGTTGTGCCGTGATGACTCGACTTAACCGCGCTGGTTTGGCCTTCGCTTCTTCGAGCTTATCGATAGCAAGCATCATAACGACAGCGGGCGTTGCCCTATTCCCAATGATCATGCCATCTAGCTTGATGCCATCGCATAGTTTAACGCTATGGGACGGAACATCGAGTGAGTTAACACTGAGTATTATCTCAGTTGTGGCAGTTATCGTGGTGCCAATTATTTTGGGTTACACAATCTGGTGTTACTACAAAATGTTCGGTCGATTAGATAGCCAATACATTCACGATAACAGCTCGTCACTGTATTAATTAGAGATGAAATAGGAGGGTAACCTATGTGGTATTTATGTTGGGTACTGGGCGTGTTATTAGCCTGCGCGTTTGGAATTATTAATGGGTTATGGTTAGAGCACTCAGATCAGCTAGATGACTAGCCAAGTTAAGTTAAATTAAGTTACAAAGTAATGTATAGGGTGGGTATTTGAACAACTCTATAATGCCCGCCACTTAATATTATAAAGCTAACGATACAAAAACGCCGTCATACTTTTCAGTATGACGGCGTTTTTTAGTTTAAAGCTTAATTCCCAACGAGTTGAGTTGAAAATCTAAGTTGCGTTAAGCCTTAACCGCGAGATTTCAACAGTTCAGCGTAAGTACCGCGGAAATCGTTGATCTTACCGTCTTTGATCTCAAGGATACGAGTTGCTAGCGAGTCTACGAAGATTCTGTCGTGAGATACGAAGAACAATGTGCCTTTGTAGTTCTCAAGAGCCAAGTTAAGCGCTTCGATAGATTCCATATCCATGTGGTTAGTTGGTTCATCCATTAGAAGGATGTTTGGCTTGTGCATCATGATCTTGCCAAGAAGCATACGACCTTGTTCACCACCAGAAATAACCTTTACCGATTTCTTAATGTCGTCTTGACCAAACAACATACGACCTAGGAAGCTACGAACAACTTGCTCGTCTTCGCCTTCTTGGCGCCATTGGCTCATCCAATCAAACAGATTTAGGTCTTCTTCGAAATCATGCGCGTGATCTTGAGCGTAGTAACCGATGTTTGAGTTTTCAGACCACTTGTACTCACCAGTGCGAGCTTCAAGAGCACCCGCTAGCGTATTAAGTAGTGTTGTTTTACCTACACCATTCTCACCGATGATAGCTACACGCTCACCAACTTCGAAGATCGCATCGAACTTGTTGTATAGGTCAGCTTCAAAACCTTGAGATAGGTTTTCAACCACAAGTGCGTTACGGAATAGCTCTTTCGACTGTTCGAAACGGATGAATGGGTTTTGACGGCTAGACGCTTTAATATCGTCTAGTTGAATTTTGTCGATCTGTTTAGCACGAGACGTTGCTTGCTTCGCTTTAGATGCGTTAGCTGAGAAACGAGAAACGAACGATTGAAGTTCAGCAATTTGAGCTTTCTTCTTAGCGTTATCAGACAGTAGACGATCACGAGCTTGTGTCGCTGCTGTCATGTACTCATCGTAGTTACCTGGGAAAAGACGAAGTTCACCGTAATCAAGGTCAGCCATGTGTGTACAAACTGAGTTTAGGAAGTGACGGTCATGCGAAATGATGATCATTGTGCAGTTACGTTGGTTTAGCGTATCTTCCAGCCACTTGATGGTGTCCATATCCAGGTTGTTCGTTGGTTCGTCTAGAAGCATGATATGCGGGTCTGCAAACAGTACTTGAGACAATAGAACACGAAGTTTCCAACCCGGTGCTACTTCGCTCATTAGCCCGAAGTGCAGTGATTCTTCAATACCTACAGCAAGAAGCAGCTCACCTGCTTTAGCTTCTGCCATGTAACCATCCATTTCAGCGAACTGAACTTCAAGGTCGGCTACTTTCATGCCGTCTTCTTCGCTCATTTCTGGAAGCGAGTAAATACGGTCACGTTCTTGTTTGATTTCCCAAAGCTCTTTGTGACCCATGATAACCGTGTCGATTACCGTGAATTCTTCGTAAGCAAATTGGTCTTGGTTTAGCTTAGCAACGCGCTCATTTGGATCGTAGCTTACGTTACCGCCAGTCGGCTCAAGTTCACCAGATAGAATCTTCATGAACGTCGATTTACCACAGCCATTCGCGCCGATTAAACCGTAGCGGTTGCCTTCGCCGAACTTAACTGAAATATTTTCGAAAAGTGGCTTAGCGCCGAATTGTTGGGTGATATTTGCTGTGGAGATCAATGCCGTTACCTTTTTAATGTGAAAAACGCCGCAACGTTACTTGTTCAGGGCTTTAACTGCAAGTATTGATTGCAATTACTCGCCATTAAGTGAGTGATAATCCAACCAAATCATAGTTTGAGCCAACTCACACTTTTGGTTTTCTATTTTGCCATGAAAAAACGTCATTTTTCAGGAAAAATAAAATAGCGAACAACCGGTGACGTTAGGGTTTATATAGCAACCCTTATCGTGCTCTTGATTGAATATATCGCATGGTGCATTGTTACAGTTGAACCTGCTTTTAGCTCATCAATATGCGATATGGCTAGATGCTCAAATACTAGCCCAACCCCTGACAATTTCATGACAAAGACGAAAGAAACAGGAATAAAGTACTCGCCCCCGAAAAGGGGTTCGATTTCACAAAGTAAGATTAACTAACTATAGTAATCCTAACCTCATAATTCTAAGAGACTTTTATGCGTTCACTATCGCGCTTCTTATTGCTCACACTGGCCATGTTGTCTTGGCCTAGTCATGCCATGTTGTCTTGGCCTAGTCATGCCATGTTGTCTTGGCCTAGTCATGCCAACTTGGAATATGACTTACAATCACAACCTCAGGTATCGGATTTAGCTCAAGACCTGAATAAACGCATTAACGCACTCCCCGACCCGTTGTTTATGGATGAGTCGGACAAACGCAAAGTTAACGTGCTGTTGGCCGACGTGCTCCGAGTTCAAAACGAACAAATCAGGACATTTGATCAACAACTATTGGATTACCGAGCGAACAACGATTCGGATCTGTGGTTTGCGGTTGAATCAAGCTATGTGACGTTAAATAGTTTGAATGTCAGTAAACAGCATCTACTCGAACAAACCTCGACCTCAAACAAAGATCGCCTAACGGGTTTTGGTCCTTATGGGGTGACTCAGTTTAAGCAAGAGTGGGAATTAACGAAGCTGAATGTAGAATATCTCGTTTATTTCCAGATACGCAGTTTCAAAGCGCTGATCAAAGACATCTTTATTTCGCCAGTGCCGGTCATTGGAGCATCATTAAAAGTCTTGTTCATTTACTTTGGATTAGCATGGTGGCTTGCCAATAGCACTCGTTTGATCGAAGCGTTTCGAGTCAACTTACTTGAAGCGAAACAAAATCCGCCTTTCCTGATTCGCGTGATTTGGTATATCAGCCGAGCCGATCGAGCGATCGCTTGGTTGATTGCTATTACGTTATCGTTGAGAGTGTTATCCAGCATCCCTAGCCTGCAGCATCTGATTTTCCTCGAGATCTTTACCTGGTGGATTCTTGGTGGCTCGATTGCGATTAGCTTTATCCTTGAATTTGCTTATCGTTTAGGTCGCACATCAAATCAAGAAGTGATTGCTCTGCGTTTATCGACTATTCGTCGTTACGTATGGAGCTTCATTGTTGCGGGTGTGATTCTTCAAATATCGAGCATTACACTGGGCAAAGGTACTATTTACAGCTGGATTTACAGTGCCCTGTTTTTCTGGTTTGTATTGGTTACGATTTCAGTGCTCAGATTATGGCGAGCGAAAGTATTCAATACATTGCAACACATCTCAGATCGACCGGTGTGGGTCAACTGGGCGGTAAATCGTAAAGATACGTTCCTGCTTAATATTATCGCAACAGCGCTTGGTATCGCATGGTTGAGTGTCTACAACTTCCAACATCGAATCATGGCACTGCTTTCTAGTTACACACTGTTTAGCCAAGCCCTAGCTTATCTATTTAGAATTGAAGTGGCTAAGCAGTCCGACTTGGACAAGAATCAACAAAACTTAGTGAGAATCAAAGGTAATCAAGCTTTTGAATACGTCCTACCAGGTTCAATAGACAGCACTCTCATAGATTATGCAGGCGACGAGGTGAAACAACTCTCTCGTTACTTGATGTCAGACAGCCCTGCGATTTGTATCGTGTCTGGCGAGCGTGGTGTTGGTTCAACGACTCTGCTTTATACCTTGCTGCATAAAGTGTCGAATGCAGAGCCGATTTACGTGAGCTGCCCTTATGCTGGATATAGAGAATTCTTGGCTCATCTAGCCGTTAGCATTGGTTTAGATGAAGAAGCCACTGAAATTCAGATCTTGGCGCACTTACGCAAGAGTGAAATCACCTATCTTATTGCGATCGATAATGCCCAACGCTTAGTCAAACCTATGGTTGGCGGCTTATCTGATCTTATCCGCTTAACTAACTTGTTACGTCGTTCTAAAAAGAATCACCGAGTCGTGATGTCGATTGCCAAGTCTAGTTGGCGCTTTGTTGATAGAGCTCGTGGTGAACGTTTGTTGTTCGATTTGGTTTGCTTCCTTCCACGTTGGACCGAAAAACAAGTCGGTGAACTTCTGACAAGTCGCATCAACACAGAATTAGAAAAGCCGTTGTCGTTTGATGGTTTGGTGGTTCCTAAACAGTGGGACCAAGATGACATGACAGAAGAAGAACGTGCCCGTAAGGGGTTCTATCGAATCCTATGGCACTACTCAGATGGCAATCCGACCGTTGCCCTGCGTTTCTTCCGTTTATCTCTGAATCGAAATAAAGAGACAGATCAAGCTGTGGTGCGTTTGTTTCATGTACCAGAAGCTCAAGAATTAGAGAACATGCCTAAACCCATGCTGGCTGTGCTGCGTTCTATTGTGCAGTTGGAAATCGCTTCCCCTGAAGTGCTGTCTGAATGTACTCAGTTGAGCATTGCTGAGATTACCGGAATTCTCCGCTACTTCGAAAGCCGCGGTTACATTGGCTGGAACGAAGATAAGGCTAAGATCTCCGATCACTGGTTCCGTCACATTACTAACGTTCTCGACCGTCAACATTTATTGGTGAAGTAAAATGAAGAAGTTATTTGTCCTATTACTTGTTGGCTTAGCGACGGCGGTAAGTTTCCCTACCTACGCGACGGAAGAGTTAGCCAACGTAGAAAACATATCAAAGATAGCAAGCTTGGTGCGATGGAGCGGTGTGTTCTTCTCCATGATTGTTATTGCGGCAATGTGGTTGTTACTCAAGTTTATCAATTCGTTGGTAACTAGCTTCGGTAGCCAGTTTGTGCAATATCGTATGCTGTTGCAAAAGCTTCAGTCGTTTACTCAGTTCTTCATCTATGTGAGCACGGGTCTTATCGTGTTCATGATGAGCTTTCGTATTAACGATCAAATCTTGGCGTTAATTGGCGGTACCCTCGCCGTGTCGGTCGGCTTTGCTCTTAAAGATTTAGCGGCGTCGTTCATTGCCGGTATCACAGTGATGATTGATAGACCATTTCAGGTTGGTGACCGCGTAACATTTGAGGGTAACTACGGCGATATCATTACTATCGGTTTACGTTCAGTACGCATGAGAACTTTGAATGACGACATCATTACCATTCCAAACAACAAGTTCTTAAACGAAGTCACTACCAGTGGTAACTATGGCGCGTTGGATATGCAGGTGGTGATTCCATTTTATGTAGGAATGGATGAAGACATCACCCTAGCCCGTGATTTAATTCAAGAAGCGGCTTCATCAAGCCGCTACATCCACCTACCAAAGCCCGTAACCGTATTAGTGAAGCAGACGATTACCGACAACTACTTAGCAATACAGCTAACTTGTAAAGCGTATGTCGTAGATACTGCGTATGAGAAGCTGTTTGAAACCGACATTACCTTGCGTGTAATGAAGGAATTCAGAAAGCACAATATCAACCCACCGAAGATTTCAGTGACAGCGCATTAGTTGAGATTGGATTAACGCTTACTTTTGTCTATCAGTGAGTTATCTACAAAAACACCTCCGCACTTATGGTTAAAGTTCCGGAGGTGTTTTTTATGAGCGTGATAGCTCTTTATTACTCTTTATTACTCTTTATTGACCTAGACCTTTATAGCTTTATAAAAGCACAGCTTAAACTTAAAGAGAAGAAACCTTGATAAACAACAACCTTCATCTTCATCAGCTCAGTCGGCTCAAACCTCTATGGGAATAAGCCTAACCTCATTAGACCTTGAAGTATTTCAGTTGATCAGTGAGATGCTCAGTCGTGTTCGCCATTTTCTGGCTGTCTTCCGCTAGTGATTGTGATGCTTGCAGTACCTCGTTTGCCGCTAAATGAATGCCGGTGACACTTTCACTCATTTCCGTTGCTACCGCACTTTGTTGCTCAGAGGCCGCGGCAATCTGTGCCACCATGTCGTTAGCGTTATGTAACTCATTAACAATCACATCAAGTTGTTGGCGAGTTTCGTTAGAGGCGACGACACTATGATCGACTTTCTCATTACTGCTTTGCATCGCTTTAAAGGTACGCTCAGCTTGTTGAGTGAGTTTCTCAATCGTGTGTTGTACTTCATTGGTTGAATTCTGAGTGCGACTCGCTAGGTTACGTACTTCGTCGGCAACGACCGCGAACCCCCTTCCTTGCTCGCCAGCACGAGCAGCTTCGATCGCTGCGTTTAATGCTAACAAGTTAGTTTGTTCTGATACGTCACGTATCACACTCACCACTTGGCTTATCTCAGTCACGCCAGATTGTAGATCTCTCACCAAATCGTTTGCTGTTGAAATGTTTTCTGAAACCTGAGAGATCGTCTTAGACGTTACCTGCATGTTCTCATCGTTTTGATTTGCATGATCGACGACTTTGTTCGTGCTCGCCGCAGTGTTCTCTGCATTAACAGCAACATCTGAAATGGTCGCGCTCATTTCTGTCATTGCGGTAGACAATAACTCAAGTTGAGCATGCTGTGAGTTAACGCTGGTTGCCGCCTCTTCACTGGCTTGAGCAATATGACTTGCCATATTACTGGATAAATCGGCTGACTCATTTGCGGTTCGCAACGTGCTTTGTAGTTTTTCGAGCATCGTATCAATTTGCTTGCTCATATCACCGAGTTCATCTTTACGCGTCATATTCATACGAACACGAAGATCACCATCTGCAATTTCATGGGTGTTATCAATAAGCTTATTAAGTGGCACAAGGATGTTGTTGGAGATCGCGTAGCCCATCGCAAACAACAGGCCTGAAAACACAACCGCCATAAGTCCCTCTTTTATCGCTAATGCATAGAATGCCTCTTGAATATCAGCGACTAAGATCCCAGACCCAATAACCCAGTTCCATTCCGGGAACAGTTGTACGTATGAAATTTTGTCTTTGAGTTCACCTTGGGGACTCATCCATTGGTAATCAAGAAAGCCTTTTTCCTCTGGAGAACGTGAAATGGTGACCATCTCACGCCAGTGGTACTTGCCTGCGCCATCTTTAAAATTGCCCGCGTTCTTGCCGTTAAGTTCCGGTTTTAACGGGTGGATAATAATGTTGAGCTGTTGGTTTAAGATCCAGAAATAATTGGTGTTGTCATAACGAAGTGTTTCGATGGCGCGTAGCGCTTGTTCCTTGGCGACTTCCTCTCCAAGTACGTTTCGTTGGCTGTAGTAGTAGCTTGCTAAGGTGACCGCCGTTTCAACTTGAGCGCTGAGTTTATCTTGGCGCTCCTCCATGGAGCTAGCGCGTTGTTGCATTAAATTAAAGGAGGACGCCATAACCAATAGAACAACCGAGAAGATGACAATCGATACAAGCTTAGATTTGATAGAAAGGTTACTTAATTTCATAGCTGACTGACTTTACCTATTTGTTTTAATTATTAATTTTGGATCAATGTATCAAAATTTTATAACGTACAGATGATATGCATCAAGATCGCGCAATATACACTGTGTTACATAATCAAAAAGAGGTATCTGTCAAACTGGAAGATATTGAGGTTTTAACGTAAATAGATTAGTAGAGCGGAATTTACGTGCTTGGGCTAAGAAAGCGTTATAACAGCCCAAGCATGTGACAAGTAATGATAGAAGTACGGAATGACTAGAGATTAGACACCAATAACTGAGGCGTGGCTTTTTGTTGAAGGTAGATACTAAAGCGACTGCCCTTGCCGATTTCCGATTCAACACGTATCTCGCCGCCTGTTTGACTTAAGATACTTTGAGAGACTGACAAGCCTAAACCCGTGCCGTCTCTTTTGGTGGTATAGAAAGGCGAGAAGATGCGTTTCAGTTGCTCTTCTTTAATACCACAGCCTTCATCTTCGACATGAACGATAGCGCCGTGAGACACGCCGTTTTCAACCCAATCTTCACTTGAGATAGTCAGTGTGCCCTGTCCATCCATCGCATGAATCGCATTCATTTGTAGGTTCACTAGAATCTGCAGTAGTTGATTTCGGTTTACCTCAACAGAGGTTTTAGCGGTAAGGTTAGAGATATAAACAATGCCTTTCTTCTTAGCGCCTGTTTTCACCAACGTGATGCTTTCATCCACAATCGGGTTAATGTGTTGCCAGGTGACTTCGTCTTGTACACCGCCATGTCGGCTGTATTGGAGCAAGCTTCGTGTGATATTTCGAATTCGGTCGATTTGCTCCATGATGGCTTGGACCTCTTCGTCTACGCGGCCAATGTCATTGCCTAACTCAAACTTCATCAATTCTACGTTGCCTAAAATCACGGCCGTTGGGTTATTGATCTCATGCGCAATGCCCGCGGTTAACTCGCCCAATGCTGCTAACTTTTCATTGACCACCAGCTTGTCTCTCGCCTGATTAAGCAGTTGGATATGGCGTTCAAGTTCTTCGGTTTTCTCTTTTAAGCTCGCAGTGCGCGAATGAACCTTACATTCTAATTCTGATGCCGCTTGTTGGATCTCTTGATTACGTTGGTGCAATAGATCCAACATCTTATCGAACTGTTTGGCAAGCAATGTAAGTTCGTGTTGATCATCCAAACCTAGCGTACCAATTCGTTTGTCTTGCCCCATCTGGACTAGCTTCACGACTTTATGGATGCGTTCTATGGGGTTAAAAAGATCCCGAGCACCACGATGAACGATCAAACCTGAAACTAACAACAACACCACTATGGTAATACTGATTTCACCAAGGTTGGTTAGATACGTTTGTATGAGAGGCCAAATCAAATAACCGGTATAAAGCATGCCGATAACATTGTCGAATTGGTCATGGATTGGTTGATAGGCCGTGATGTACCAAGCATCGTAAACATAAGCACGATCAAGCCATTCTTTGCCTTCATTCAAAACTTTGGTATGAACTTCGTTAGACACGCGAGTACCAATTGCACGCCCTGCACTTTCTTCGCTACTCAGAGGCACGTTTGTGCTAACACGAAGATCATCTAGGAATACGGTAACGGTACCAATACGTCGGTTAAATCCTTCGCGTTGTGGGTAAATGAGGTTGCTGATTTGGTCAACTAACTGGGTGCTGTTATTGAGTAAAATGCCGCCATCAAGAAAACCAATCACATGATCATTCTTGTCTCGGATCGACACGACCGTTCGGCTGACCAAACCTCGTGTTTCTACATCTTGTCCGTTGAGCATTGGGACTTCTGCTTGTTTGGCTAGATTGCGATCGAGTTCATTCAGTTCATCTCGGCTGAGTACATTGAAAAATGATTCTTTGTGCGTCAGATTGAGATATTCGAGCTTCTTATCCATACGTTCGACATTGCGCCAACGTAGAAAATCGAGTTTATAACGTTTCTTGTTTTCTGATACCCAGCGAGTGAGATCTTCTTGCGATATATCACTTCCAAGTTTCATTCGAAAATTGTAAGACTCAGCAAATGCGCGAACATTGTAAGCTTGCTGATTCTGAATCAAGTGAATGCTGTTGTCCGCAACATCCAAACGCTCGTCGACATCAATCAATGCACCCTGCCACGTATAGTGAACAGACCAATACAAAGTAATGGCAACCAACGCACAAAGAGTCAAGATAATCGGAGCTGATGTCAGGAACAACAAACGATAACGCACCATTGTTTTGAAACGGAACGTCCACTTCGACCACCAATGGCGTCTAATCGGCATATTCAGAACCTTCTGTATTCCAATCTTTGTATTTGCGCTCTAATGTCTTGCGTGCAACACCGAGGTCCCTAGAAGCGGCAGATTTATTGCCATCATGAAAACTGACAAGTTGCTCAATGTGCGCTTTTTCTACTTCTTTGAGTGTCCAATTGTTTGGATAACCTTCTGCAGCGTCATAGTTTTCCAAGTTAGGCACTTCAGATCCGTGTGACACCGTCACTGATATACTCGTCGGTGCCGGGTCACCGTTAATCTCACGCCAGTAATGCGCTGGTGGCTTGTCTAAAAGAATGCATCGTTCGACTAAGTTTTTAAGTTCTCGGATATTCCCCGGCCATTCGTATTCATTCAATGCCAAGATGTCTTCATGCGCCCAATTGGGTACAGGCACCCCTAGTTCACTCGATAACAAGCGCGTAAAGTAAGGAACAAGCTCAATCAAATCAGACGGACGCTCTCTTAAAGGTACTACATCGATCTTGAGTACATTGAGTCGGTAGAATAGATCTCGGCGGAAGTGCCCTTTATCGACCTCATCTTGAAGGTTACGATTAGTAGCCGCGACAACACGTACGTCAACGGCGATCTCTTTCTCGCTACCAACCGGACGAATTGTACGTTGCTCTAAAACTCGCAATAACGCTGCTTGCATTGGTAATGGCATTTCGCCTATTTCATCAAGGAACAACGTGCCGCCACTCGCGACTCTAAATAGACCTTCACGATTTTTCTTCGCGCCAGTAAATGCACCCGAAGTATGACCAAATAACTCGCTTTCTAAAAGTTCTGGAGCAATCGCCCCACAGTTAATTGGCACAAATGGACCAGCACGTTTACTGGCTTCATGCACGCCACGCGCCACCAACTCTTTACCAGTACCTGACTCACCTTCGATAAGTACTGATGCTCGTGATGGTGCAAACTGACTGATAAGTTGTTTGAGTTGTTTTGTTTTATCTGAACTACCGATCAATTCGGTCTTGATATGACGACTGATATCTCGCTTGAGCGCATATTGCATTCGTTGGTCTAAGCGTTTATCCATGCAACGAAGTACAGCTTGTATCATCTGTTCTAAATTGAATGGTTTAAGAATGAAGTCTGAAGCGCCAAGCTTAAGTGCGGATATGGTCATATCTAGATCGGCGTAGCCTGTCATGAAAATAACATCAGCACGCTTATCGGCATCGTTGAAGGCTTCTTCCCACTCAATCCCAGAACGGCCAGGAAGATTGATATCGAGAACGATAAGATCAAAATGCTCATTACAACGTAGGATCTCAGCCTCTTCTACTGAACCAGCGCTCGAAACCTTACCAAACAACTTACCTAGTGCTTTCTTGAGAATTGCTTGCATGCCAATTTCATCATCTACCACCAAGACGGAAAACGCCTGATATTGAGTCAATGTATTTAGATTGAGATTAGATGCAGTTGAACTAGGTGAAGACATATTGGTAAGCCCATAGGGAAAGTTGGGACAGAGTGTACCAATTAACCTTTTCTTCAACAGGGGCAATGTGCGACATTTTGTCCTAGCTCATGTTTTGTTTCAATTTATCGGGTCAAATGGCGCAATTTAGTCCGAAATAACAGCAATTTAATGAGATCTGATGCATGATTTATTGGCATTAAGCTTGCTTGTAAGGGGATGATTTCTAATTACAAAAATTAGCGTCTTGTGCACATGACCTTCTTCGAGCCCTTTATATTGAAGGCATGTCATTCATTTATAACAAAATGGACATAATAATAATGAAAGCAATTCCCTTAACCATTGCAGCTCTATCTATCGTCAGTTACACGGCTAGCAGCGCAGAAGACACCACGCATATCAAACTAGCAACCACCACAAGTACCTATCACTCTGGTTTGCTCGATTACCTATTACCTGAGTTTGAAAAGGATTCTGGTATCAAAGTGGACGTGTTAGCGGCAGGTACGGGTAAATCACTACGCATGGGCGAAAACGGCGACGTCGATCTTGTGATGACGCACGCCCCTAAAGCGGAAGCGAATTTCGTTGAAAAAGGCTACGGCGTTTTACCACGTAAACTGATGTACAACGACTTTGTGATCGTTGGTCCTCAAACCGATCCGGCTAAAATCGCTTCTCAAGAAAATATTGCTGAAGTATTCAAAGCTATCGCAGCGAATAACGTTACTTTTGTTTCTCGTGGCGACGATTCAGGTACTCATAAAAAAGAGATGGGTATTTGGGCACAAACCAAAATGGAACCAAACTTCGGTGGCTACCGCAGCGTAGGTCAAGGCATGGGGCCTACTCTAAACATGGCGTCAGAGATGCAAGGTTACACAATGACAGACCGTGGTACTTGGTTGGCTTACCAAAACAAACTTGACCTTAAAGTTTTGTTCCAAGGCGACAAAAACCTATTCAACCCTTATCAAGTGATTCTGGTGAACCCGGAGCGTTACCCTACAATTAACTATCAATCTGCGAAAGTATTCAGTGATTGGTTGGTTAACCCTAAAGGGCAAAAACTAATCAACGACTTTAAGCTTCACGGCAAGCAGCTGTTCGTTGCTAGCGCAGAATAGTCAACAAAGCACTATTCTTTACTACGTGGCATTAACGTTAGGAAAAACGTTAGAGAAAGTCACTTAGTAAAAGCTGTTAGATTTTATTAACGACAGCTCTTATAAACGACCGCTTTAACAGACAATAGCTGACCAATTAAGCTTCACGTGTATTGAATCAGCTATGATTAAACCAGTCATACCTTTAAGACTTATTGTCGATCGAAACGAGATACTTCATGACCCTATGGCAAACAACGCTTGATGCATTAAATTTACTGGTGAGCTTTGACCACGAATTGTGGAAAATAGTCGCGGTATCTTTCAGCGTATCTTTGTCCGCCATTTCATTGGTGATTGTGCCCGCAATCATTATGGCTTTTTTATTGGCGTATACCGAGTTTCCGGGGAAATGGGCATTACTTTCAGTGATCAACACCCTGCAAGCCATCCCTACGGTTGTGATCGGCTTGTTGATGTACATGATGTTATCTCGCTCGGGTCCTTTGGGTGACTGGCAATTGCTGTTCACACAAAAGGCGATGATATTGGGTCAAATGCTGATCTGTTTCCCTATTCTTGTCGCAATGATGCATGGCGCGCTGCAAGCCAGTGACCGTCGTGCCGTCGAAACCGCTCGTACTCTGGGTGTCTCAACAACTCGAGTTGCATCTACCTTGATTTGGGAAACTCGCTTTCCTTTAATGGCTGCAACCATCGCGGCATTTTCTCGCATCGTAACTGAAGTGGGTTGTTCAATGATGGTCGGCGGTAACATTATGGGAATGACAAGAAATATTCCAACGGCTATTGCCATGGAGAGCCACAAAGGCGCGTTCGCACAAGGTGTCGCGTTGGGTATGGTTTTACTTGCACTGGCATTAGCCCTTAACTTTTTTCTCTCCAGTGTGAGAGGAAAAGGCTATTTAAGAACTTAGGAACGCTGTCATGAGTATAAAAATAACAACGCAGCAAATCTCAATGCGCTACAAAGAGCGCGTTTTGTTCCATATTCCCGAATTGTCGATCGGCCCTAACGATGCCATTTATCTCAAAGGCGATAATGGCGTTGGTAAAACGACCCTGCTCAAAATCTTGTCAGGATTAATCCAGCCAAGCTCTGGACGCATTCAATCTCCTACTCAAAGTTGGCAGCAGATTTTATTCCCAAGGCTCAAGTTCAAAGACATCATCTATTTACATCAAACCCCTTACCTTTTTGATGGTTCGGTGTACCAAAATGTCGCTTATGGCATTCGCTTTAATAAAGAGAGCCAAAAAGATAAGCGAGCTCAAATAATTAACGCGTTGAGAATGGTAGGTTTAGAAACCCTCGCAGACGAGCATATTTCTGTTCTGTCTGGTGGTGAACGTCAACGCGTTGCAATGGCTCGAGCTTGGATTCTAAAACCTTCAATCTTGCTTATGGATGAACCAAGTGCCTCTTTAGATAAAGAATCTATTGAAAGATTGGTGATTATGGCTGAAGATCTTCTTCAGAGAGGCGCAAGTTTGGTCATCACTAGTCATCAAACTAACGCGTTAACCGATTTATGTAAGAAGCAATGGTGGATCAAAGACAGTACTTTGACTGAATCGCCGCTTCTACAAGTTATTCAAAAAAACAGAGCACAAGAGAATATTTATGCTGCTTCCCACGCAAACTAGTTGGGTTATTTTAGCTGGCGGACAGGCCAGCCGTATGGGCGGAAAAGACAAAGGGCTTGTTGAACTCAACGGGTCACCGCTTATTCAATACGTTATAAACAAGCTGTCACAGCAAGATGTCAGCATTACTATCAATGCCAACCGTAACTTAGACCGCTACCAAGTATTTGCGCCAGTTGTGTCTGACTCCTTTCCTGATTACCCTGGCCCTTTGGGTGGTATTCATGCTGGTCTTAAAAATGCGAGCACAGATTGGGTCGGCTTTGTTCCTTGCGATAGCCCTCAAATCAGTGACGATCTCGTAGAACGCTTTTGTTCGGCAGTAAAAGAAGACAGTGACATTCTTGTCGCTCACGATGGCGAATTTAAGCAACCGGTATTCACCCTATTCCACAAACGTGTTCTTCCAAAGTTGGAAGCGTTTTTGGAACGTGGTGACCGTAAAATCATCTTGTTATACAAAGAGTGTGTGACTGAGTACGTGGATTTTAGCGACTCACCTAACTGCTTTGTAAATTTGAATACGCCAGAAGAACTCACCCAATTCGGAACGCTTCAATAATGAAAGATTCTAAACAACGCCCTAACCTTCCTCTATTGGGTTTTGCTGCTTACAGTGGCACAGGCAAAACAACCGTATTGGAAGCTTTGTTACCTCTGTTGACAAACGCTGGCATCAAAGTCGGCGTTCTGAAGCACGCTCACCACGATTTCGATGTTGATAAGCCAGGTAAAGACAGCTACCGCCTTCGTAAAGCAGGTGCGAATCAAATGTTGATAGCTTCTCGTAACCGTCATGTGATGATGACAGAGACGCCAGATGCTGAAGCGGATTTTGATTACCTTCTAACACGCTTCGATACAAACACGCTGGATTTGATTCTGGTTGAAGGTTGCAAGAACATTGCCTTTCCAAAAATTGAATTACACAGAGACGAAGTTGGCAAACCTTGGCTGTATCCAAACGATGACAACATTATTGCTATCGCTGCAGACAGCCAAGTTGAATCAGATCTTCCACAAATGGCGATCAGCGACTTAGAAGCGATTCGTGATTTCATCATCGAATATGCTCAGTCATTCGACCCTTCATCGACAACAAGCAAAACAGTGTCGTGTTCATCTTCAAAAGACGATACACCTGTTGTGTGTTGTGATTCCTTCTCTCCTGCTGGTCTAAGCGTTACGCAAGGTCAGCAAAAGATCGTCGATAGTATTGATGCGTTGGTCCTAACTGAATCAGTGGTGTTAGAAAAAGGCTACGGTCGCGTATTGGCTGAAGATGTGATCTCGCCAATCAATGTACCTCAAAACACCAACTCTGCGATGGATGGTTACGCAATCCGCAGTGAAGATTTAGAACTGGATAGCTACCAACTGGTTGCTGAAGTCATGGCTGGTCATAGCTACGATAAAACCGTTCAACAAGGTGAAGCGGTTAAGATCATGACGGGTGCTACAATGCCTGAAGGCGTTGATGTGGTCGTGATGCGTGAACAAGCCGTTCAACAAGATAACAAGGTTAGCTTCCCAGACGCTAAAATTTCTGTAGGACAGAATGTCCGCATGGCGGGCGAAGATTTAGAGATCGGTCAACCTGTCTTTACACGTGGTACACGAATTCAATCACCTGAAATGGGTATGATGGCATCGTTAGGTTTCGGTACTTGCCCTGTTCTGCGTAAAGTAAAAGTGGGTGTGTTCTCGACTGGTGACGAAGTTCAAGCGCCGGGTAGCGAGCAAAAGCCAAACTCTATCTACGACTCGAACCGTTTCACGATCATTGGTATGCTTCAAAAACTAGGTTGTGACATCGTTGATTACGGCATTATCGAAGATGACGAACAAAAGATGATGGACGTGCTTCATGCTGCGTCGTTAGAGACTGACATGGTGTTAACGTCCGGTGGCGTGTCTGTTGGTGATGCTGACTACATTAAACTCGCATTAGATAAGCTAGGTGAAATCAATTTCTGGCGTATCAATATGCGCCCGGGACGCCCTCTTGCTTACGGAAAAATTGAAGATAAACCTTTCTTCGGTTTACCGGGTAACCCAGTAGCCGTGATGGTGTCGTTCATTAACTTTGTAGAGCCAGCAATTCGCAAACTGCAAGGTCAAACCAACTGGACACCAGTGAAAGCGAACGCAGTAGCGACTGAACAGCTACGTTCTCGCCAAGGCCGTACTGAATTCAGTCGTGGTGTGTTCTCGATGAACGAATCCGGCGTGCTTGAAGTGAAAACAACCGGCAAGCAAGGCTCAGGCATCTTGCGTTCAATGAGCGAAGCAAACTGCTTAATCGAAATTTCACCTGCGGTAGACACTGTAAAAGTCGGTGAAACGGTAACGATTATTCCACTGCAAGGCCGTGTTTAATTGAAGGTTCAATGAGACCTAAATTGACTTACCCGCTTTTTAATTACCTTAGAAACTCTTTAATTGACTTAAAAGCTCTTTGCCAAAACATAGATGAAGCCCCTTCTATCAAGCTTTCGATGTTATGGGGCTTTCTTTTCTGTTCGTTTTGTAAAAGACAATCTGTTCGTTCCTTGAAAGACAGAAAGCTTAAATAGCGATAAGCGTGAAGAACGATAATCTTAAGATTTTTTACCATAACCTTGAGCCACGTACTGTTTTTATGTAGAGTGCGCGCAAAGTAATAATTCTATTGGAGAGCATCATGGCTCGTACCATTCTGTACACTTACAAAGACGAAGACAAAGAGTTACTGTTTTCGAAACAAGAACACCGCACGATCCAAGAAGCTGTAGCTGTAGCTGAAGGCATCGACATCACTGAGTATCTAAAAACTGAGCAACAGCTTGAGTTTATTTCTGATACCAAAGCGGTTCGTAACTACCAAGACAACTATTTCCGCAAGCTTGGCTTTACTAAGCTTACGTTGAAGCAAAAAGACAATCTTGGTGTTGGTAAAAAGAAGAAGTAAGTTCTCTTGGATCTTGCTTCTTAGCAGCTTCTAGCTTCTAGCTTCTAGCTTCTAGCAACGAGAACATCGAACAATAAAAAATGCCGCAACCTCTTACGAGATTGCGGCATTTTTATTTATGCTTTGTCATTAGCTTACATCAAGTCGCGATTACTTGATGTTAAGGAATGCAGCACCACGAACGCCGCCTGAATCACCGTGTTTTGCTTTGATGATTTTCGGACATTTCGCTACAGACAACAAGTATTTAGGAATACGCTTTGGCATCTCTTCGTAGATCAGCTCAAAGTTAGACAAGCCGCCACCTAACGCAACAACATGTGGATCAAGCGCTGTAAATAAGTTTGCAAAACAGATAGCCAGTAGCTCCATAAAACGGTCTACATGCTCAACGGCTTTTGCTTCGCCATCGTTATAAGCTTGAATGATTTCAATCGCTTTCTTCTTCTCACCGAAGTAGTGATCATAAATCAACTCAAAGCCACGACCTGATAAGTAGCTGTCTAAACACCCCTTCTTACCACAACCACAACCTAATAACGGTGCGTTGTCGCCAAGATGAAGCCAAGCATCAAGTGGTAAGCGCATATGGCCTAGCTCACCGGCTACGTGGTTACGACCAGAGAATACTTTACCGTCGAAGACTAAACCGCCACCAAAACCAGTACCAAGAATAAGCCCAGCAACAGATGGCTCATATTTAAGCTCGTCATCCCATGCTTCTGAAAGCGCAAAGCAGTTTGCGTCATTTTCGATTTTCACACTACGACCGATAAGCGCTTCTAGGTCTTTACGTAGCGGCTTACCTGTTGATGCGGGTACGTTAACAACAAGCATAGTGCCGTCATCAGCGTTTTCCATGCCAGGAAGACCAAGGCCAATTTTGCCTTCGCAAGACAGTTCGTTATCGTACTTTTTGACCAAGCCAGCAATCGTATCAAGTAATAATTGATAGTCATCTGTTGGCGTTGGGACGCGCTCTGTTGCTACTCGCTCAAGTTTCTCATTGAATGCACCAAACTCAATTTTTGTGCCGCCAACATCGAAGCCGTAATACATGAAATCTCTCCAATTTTTCCCTAAATTCGGGCAAATAAAATTTTGTAAATAAACAACTAAGGAGCATTATCCATAACACTCCCCCTACAAACCGTGATAGATAACAAACTTATCTCGTGTTCGAGTCTGTTTGAACAACAAGTCAGCACATAGCGGTTAAAGGTTAGAGTGACGTCTCATTTTTATTGTGTTCTATGAAAGCATTCAGGCTAGGTTTAGTTGGATCTGACTTGTAACGCGTCTTACTTAGCATGTAGCTTTCACGAAATGCTTCAAACCAAAGCTGTAAAGTCTTTGCACCCTCTTCTTCACCAGCTTGCTTTAAGACTAAACTGGCTACTTCTGCAGTTGAGAGGTGTTGTTCGTTGTCTGACTTTCGCATCATGTATTGAGAAACTGATTCAGGCTCAATCGATAACACCGGTAAATCTTGCAGATACTCTGAACGACGGAAAATACGTCGAGCTTCGCGCCAACTGCCATCAATGAAAATCAGCAATAACGTTTTGTTAGGGTCACGCATTTGTGGCAGATCTTGAACCACGCGCGATTTGTCATCGGTATAGTCTTCAGGGAATACGATCACAGGTTGGTATTGTTCATCTTTTAGGACGTCCAACATCTCTTGATTCGGCTCAGTACGGTGCCAAAGGTAGGCATAACTGTCCTTGACCGTATCAACTATCAATCGGCCGGTATTACTTGGCTTCAAGATTTCATTGTCTGACAAGATCAACATAGTGGCGACATTCGTATCTATATTCGGTTGATGCTCGCAGATACAGCTGTCTTGCTTGATTTTGCAGTACTCGCATCGCACTACTTTGCATCCGCGCGCGTTAAACGGCTTCGTAGCAATAGACAAACGGTGTTGATATAAACGGTGAAAAGCGTGGATTCTCATGGACAATAACGATAGATCTAGAAAAGTGGCACGATTGTACTTACAGTGACCTTAGAATGATAGAAGGAATTCCCATGCAAGACCCATCACTGCTTCGCCTTGTTTGTTTTATTGTCGTTTTTGGATTATGTGCGTTTTGGGAGTACCGTTTCCCACGTAAAACGCTAACGCAAAACAAGTGGTTTCGTTGGGGGAACAATTTTGCATTAGTTGCGCTCAACAGTTTTCTGTTAGCGACACTTATTCCTATTGCCGCATTCCAAGCGGCTGTCATTGCACAAGACAATCAATGGGGTTTATTTAATACCCTGTCACTTCCTAAAGAATTCACTGTCCTTATCTGTGTGTTGCTGTTGGATTGCGCCATTTACTTGCAACATTTGGTGTTTCATCGTGTTCCGTGGCTTTGGAAATTACATCGAGTGCATCATGCCGACCTCGATATTGATGTCACAACGGGTACACGATTTCATCCAATTGAAATGATGCTTTCTATGCTCATTAAAGTGGGTTTAGTGATCGCCCTTGGGGTTCCAGTGATTGCCGTAATGATATTTGAAATTGTGCTTAACGCGAGTGCGATGTTTAACCACAGTAACGCGCGTTTACCCTTGTGGATTGATAAGCGACTGAGAAAGGTGATTGTGACACCAGACATGCACCGAGTGCATCACTCTATCATCGTCAAAGAAACTCATTCTAACTTTGGCTTCTTCTTATCAGTGTGGGACATCTGGTTTAAAACTTATCGTGCCCAGCCTGCACTTGGACACGATCAAGTCCACATTGGTGTACCTGAGATACAAGACGGCAAAGAACAGAGGTTGGATTTAATGCTACGTCAGCCATTTGTCCATTACCCACATTCAAAAGAATCAAAGTAACGGTTTGTTTTCTACATGCCATTTTTCAATATGAGACCCAATAAAAAGTAGGCGCTAAACTATTTATTAGTCGGTTTGAGTTAATAATGAGTTTAAGCGCCTTGTTCTTGGTATCGAGAAGCTGGCTTGTTATCCAGGCAACTCCTTCTCCTAACTGGTTATCAACTCAGCACGTACTTATGAAGCATCGCTTGTTGATGCCCTGCAATATCAGCAACTTGCTCAGAGCTTTCAATCATAGATTCTAGCTGTAGCTTGGTGTTTTCACCCTGTTCTGATACACGTGTAATGGAATGGGTCACATCAACAGTTGCGCGTGCTTGTTGCTCTGTTGCGACCATGATTTGCTCGACTCGACCTTTTATTTGACTCACTGCAACGTCGATCTTCTCAAAAGCTTGCTTTACATCACCGCTGGTTTTCAATGCATTGGCCATTTCGCTTCGAGATTCGCTGACGGACATACGAGAACGATCTGCCGCAGCCACCAACTCATTCATCATATTGCGAATATTGGTGGTTTGCTGGGATGTGCCGCTCGCCAGTTTTCTCACTTCATCCGCAACGACTGCGAAACCACGACCTTGTTCTCCTGCTCGTGCCGCTTCTATCGCTGCATTAAGCGCTAATAGGTTGGTGTTTTCAGCAATGCCGCTGATCATATCAACCATTTCTCGAATTTGTTTTACTCGACCGTCTAAGTCAGCCATCGACTCTTCGTTCAAGCTTAATGAGTGCTCTAAGGCTTGAAGACGCTGTTGATTCAAGCCAACAACCTGACTTCCGGTGACCGATTCATCTTCTGCAAGTTGAGCATCATCGTTCGATGCGTTAGAAATACGCGCAATCTCGCCTATAGAAGCTTCAAGTTGAGTAATGGTTGTGATCATGTTTTGTAGAGATTCATTCTGTTCGTTTAAGCTTGAATTCGTCTGTTCTGCAGCATCGTGGCTAACCTCTGCGGTTTGATAAAGTGTTTCGCAGTTACGAGTGACCAAGCGAACAGAATCAGCGGTTGAATCTACGACAGTATTTAGTTTTGAAGCGATAACCTGCAGCTCTAATGGCCCTACCAAATTACTTTGTTTCGAGAAGTCATGTTCGGCTAGTAAGCTCAACTGTTGGGTAATGTTTTTCAGGCCTCTATTCACCCAACGACGTAGCACAAACCATGAAATAATAATGATCACCGCGATCACCAAACCGCTAATGAATAACACTCTGTCAATGTTGGTGATGGTTTGGTTCACAACCAACTCACTTGCATCAATCAGTTGTGAAGCCGTCGATGACAATTGATTAAGTGTACCGATAACTTTGTTCGCTAAGGCAATCACTTCAGCCAAGTTCTGCTCTTGTTTTTCTTCCAATTCCAACTTCAAGAGGATCTGTTTAATCACGCCATGTTCCGTGAACCCTTCTTTCACCATATCATAAGCCGCGGTCAGGCTAGCAAATTCAACAATATCTGGGTGCCATTCTGAAAAATCATCGTAAGCGAGGTTAATCCCAGCAATGCGGTTTCTTAACTCTCGAAACTCATCTTCCGCTTTTTCTAAGTCTGATTGCATCATCAGCATTAAGAAAGTGTTCGCCATTGCAGAAGCACTCGCTGTGAATCGGTTAGCCGCATCGTACGCTTCAGGATTGTTCTGAACCAGGAAAGAGCTAATGCGGTTCATCTCAGGTCCTATTGAACTCACACCATAGCGAAAACCACCTATTTGGCTATCGATGACGTTTTGCTTACCTTGTATATCAATCTGCCCCAATAACACGCTGTTGGTCATTTTTTGCAGCTGAGTCATATCATCAATCAAGCTTTGTTTTTGTTCTAAAGAAATCGCATCAGGGAAAGATTGGGATATAAAAAGGAGTTCCTCTAGCGTTTGATTGCTCTTTGTAGCCAGTTGTTCAATGGCTGAACGTGTTGCGTTTAATGTGTCTAAATCGGTTGATTGCGTACTGTAGGTAAGCAGTTTTACTTGTTCTAATACGCTCTGAGTTAACTCAGCATTGTGTAGTGCGAGGGGCAATGCTTGTTCAGACAATGTATCGAAATGCCCACCAACCCTCTCTATGCCTCTGATACTGACCATCGATAGAAAAGTGACAAGTAAAAGAATGGAAATAAATACAGCAGTGACGGTTTGAATGAGCGAAAATGTATAACGTGAGGGTTTTATTAGTAAATTTGTGTCGGGCATGCGAAATCCAGTTTGACTACGAAAAGAGATATCCTTAAGTTATTCCGTATACTAGAAGTCGTTGATGACGTTTATATTTCAGTTTTTTGTCAGAAGAGTTACATATGAAAATCAGAAAAATGCTTGCAGTTACAATAACTTTAGCAACATTGGCTGCTTGTAGCTCTACACCACCGCCTCCCAGCTACAGTAAAACGCCTTCAAAACCGTTATCAAAGTCAGAGCAGCTTACCGCAAATGCTTATATGAGCGTGTATGACCAATGGAAAGGTGTGCCTTATCATTTTGGTGGTACGTCATTTCGAGGGGTAGATTGTTCCGCCTTTGTTCAAATTGCCGTCCAAAATGCAACGCAACAAGCTTTGCCGCGAACGACCAAAGATCAGAGTAAACAAGGTGTAGAAATTGCGTATGAACAAGCGATAAGTGGAGATTTGGTGTTTTTCAAAACCTCACCAAGAGTACGACATGTCGGTGTTTATCTGGGAAATAAACAGTTCTTGCATGCGTCTACATCTAAAGGGGTGATTATCTCAAGGCTGGATAACCCTTATTGGGCTTCGAAGTTTTGGCATTTTAGACGCATCTAATGCGTCAGTTTCCCCATGCATCTACCTAGAGCACAGTTACATAGAAGCACTAACGTTTAACATCTTAGTGCTTCAAGTACTGGTACTCAAAAATGCTGGCGCTTAAATGTCTAATGCTTAAAGAAATAAGCTCTGATGTTTAGTCATATTTAGCGACAGCAGTATCAAACAGGTTTTTCACTAACGCGATGTACTCATCTAAAAACACAATCTGCTCGTTAGTCGCTTTCTTGGCCCATACACCTGCAAGCACTTCACCTAAATCGGCAACTACTGCATCCGCTTCTTTCAACAATTGAAAACGAACACTTGAGTGCAGTTCAGGGTTCTGTTCGAAGATAGCCATGATGTTCGTTGAAATCATGTCAGTAACAATATCTTCGACACTTTCATTTCCTGTATCACCACTACCATTGGTAAATACATCCAAATTGAATGATAGGTGCTCGATTAAAGCCAAATAGCCATCGGTTTCTACAACCACAATAAATCTCCGTTTTAAGCTCAAGAGCAGATTAACACGTACTAGGCTAATACTATGTAAATGAAGCCATTTGTCATCATTTTATTATCAAAAGTAGTATTAAAATGATCCCTGTTAGCATTTAAGCGCAAAATTCAATCAAGATACAAACAAAGGCAGAAAGTTGAACTTAGTAACGGCTTTCAACACTTTTTGAATGTTCAATAACATCGGCTAAGTTATGCATGACTTAACTTAGCATTAGTACACGCTAAAGTTTAAGCGTAGACAATAACAACCCAACTGCACTTTTCCAGTTAGAAGCCTCATATTCAACGTTGAATGTGAGGTTTGTTCCAAAGTGTTTGCTATCACCAATTGTCATTTTTTGTCGAGTTATCAATGGTATTGAATAAGCTTAAGTTCACAGATTGGCCAATTGTTTCACCTTAAGATGAATTAGAGACAAGAACATGACCAGTGCGTCTATAAATTACTCAGATTTATCCTAAACTATTGCTATTAAACGAACAGTATTTCAAATTAATAGTCTTTCAATCCAACAATTCTGTGAGGATTTCCTATGTGGCAGGCCATTTCTCAACAGCTTTCAGATACACTTTTATTTAACTTTCAGATCACTGAACGTACTAAAGTTTCTGGTGGTGACATTAACGATTGCTTCATGATTAGCGACGGTAATGAGCGTTACTTTGTTAAGGTAAATCAGCGAGAGTTTCTACCTAAGTTTGAAATTGAAGCTGAGAACCTGCGCTTATTAAGAGATACCTCCACCGTTTATGTACCCGAACTCGTGCTTATTGGTAAAACCAAAGAGTGTTCATTCATCATCCTCAATTACTTACCAACGAAGCCGCTTGAAACTGGCAATAATAGTTTTGATTTTGGTGTTCAACTTGCCCAGCTTCATCAATGGGGCGAACAAAAAGAGTTTGGTTGCGATCAAGACAACTACATCGGCAGTACTCTCCAACCTAACCCTTGGCATAAAAAATGGGGACGTTTTTTCTCTGAACAACGTATTGGTTTCCAATTACAGTTGTTGAAAGAGAAAGGCATCGACTTTGGTAATATTGACGATATCGTCGACATTGTGAACATGCGATTAGCTGGCCATAACCCTCGTCCTTCTTTACTTCATGGCGATCTTTGGAACGGTAATGTAGCTAACTCAGCGTTTGGTCCTATTTGTTACGACCCAGCTTGCTATTGGGGTGACCATGAATGTGATTTAGCATTAACGGAATTGTTCCATGGTTTCCCTCAAGAGTTTTATGATGGCTATCAAAGCGTCATGCCGCTAGACGTTGGCTATACTGATCGGAAAGACATTTATAACTTGTACCATCTTCTTAACCACTGCAATCAATTCGGTGGTGAGTATTTAGCACAAACTGAGGCGTGCATTAAGAAGATACAGGCCGTTTAATAATAATTACTGTGGTTGACCAAGAACCATACAAGCTAGATCGATACAAGCAAGAACGTTCGATATCAGCTACTAGGTTTGATGCAAGATACTAGTTTCGATATAAGCGACTACGATTGAGAAAAGCTACTGAAATTGATAGAAGTTACAGTGAGGAGATTTCGCCATGCATAAATACACCGAGAAACATGTCTCCTGCCCTCATTGTGGGCACGGTATTAGCATAACGCTCGACGCATCCAATGGCAGCCAAGATTTTTACGATGATTGCCCAGCCTGTTGTAACGCCATTCATTTAGACATGCAGGTCGATGAAGTGAGAGATAGAATTAATCTCTCGATTGATGCAGACGATGAACAGGTTTTCTGACAAATCATTTTCGGTTCAAGCCCGATCAAAAAAGAGCACCTGATGTGCTCTTTTTATAATTTATAATGATATCTTACTTGCCCAAACCATAAGCTTTGACGTTCAGGTTATTTCTGATTTGCGAGTACGCGTTCTACGGTATCAACGATAGCTTGTGTTTGAGGGTCGAATTCGATATTCACATCGTCCCCTACTTCACGGCCGCCAAATAGAGTGCGATTCAGAGTTTCTGGAATTAGATGTACAGAGAAACGATTGTCTTCCACTTCACCAATCGTTAATGAACACCCATCAACGCCAATGTAACCTTTACTTAGTACATACTTCATTGATGCTTCAGGCAGTTCAAACCAAAGCGTACGGTTGTTTTCCGTTTTAATCACTTCAACTAACTTAGCCATCAGTGCGATGTGCCCAGACATGCTGTGGCCACCGATCTCGTCACCAAACTTAGCCGCGCGTTCGACGTTTACTTGGTCACCAGCATTGAGTTGGCCTAAATTGGTTAGTCTTAGCGTGACTTGCATCAGATCAAATGAGATTTGGTTACCGGAAATTTCAGTAACGGTTAAGCAACAACCGTTATGAGCGACTGAAGCACCAATTGCTAAGCCCTCAACCATTTTGTCTGTTAACTCAATGGTATGAGTTTGAAACAACTCTTTTTTGTTTATCGCAACCAGTGTTGCTATGCCTTGAACGATACCTGTAAACATAAGATTCCTATTTAGCATTTTAGTAACAGTTTTTCATAGCAGTTATTGTGACATTTCTTTATGATTCGTCCAGTGGAAGCTTAATGATCAATGTCTTTGATTCCTTCAGAATGTCCATTCCTACACTATTATTCTAATTTTCTCTTTTATTTGGAGTTGTTTGTGCATCGTTACAAAGAAGAAGCCTCTAATTTAATCAAACTTGCGACCCCGGTTTTGATCGCATCAGTTGCACAAACCGGAATGGGTTTTGTCGATACCGTTATGGCCGGTGGCGTAAGTGCTATCGATATGGCGGCGGTTTCGATAGCAGCAAGTATTTGGTTACCATCCATTCTATTTGGTGTGGGTCTATTAATGGCGCTTGTTCCTGTTGTGGCACAACTGAATGGGTCGGGTCGCCAAGTAAAAATTCCATTTGAAATTCAGCAAGGTGCGTTTTTAGCGCTCGTTATCTCCCTTCCAATCATTGGTGTGCTGTTCCAAACTCAGCTCATACTTGAATGGATGGATATTGAACAACTCATGGCTGAAAAAACAATCGGCTATATGAATGCCGTGATGTTTGCTGTTCCTGCATTTTTGCTGTTCCAAACCTTGAGAAGTTTTACCGATGGAATGTCTTTAACCAAACCAGCAATGGTTATTGGTTTTATCGGCCTACTATTGAACATCCCGCTTAACTGGATGTTTGTATACGGAAAACTCGGCGCTCCTGCTCTTGGTGGTGTTGGCTGTGGTGTGGCAACGGCTATCGTATATTGGGTGATGTTCGTTTTGTTATTTGCTTACGTTTTAACATCGAAGCGCTTAGCGAAAATTAATGTCTTCGGCACTTTCCATAAACCACAGTTAAAAGCGCAAATCCGTTTATTCAAACTTGGTTTCCCAGTTGCAGCAGCTATCTTTTTTGAAGTGACGCTATTTGCAGTCGTTTCCTTATTAGTGGCGCCGTTGGGCTCACTGATTGTTGCCGCGCACCAAGTCGCAATTAACTTCTCTTCATTAGTCTTCATGATCCCAATGAGTATTGGTGCAGCTGTGAGTATTCGTGTTGGCCATAAACTGGGTCAAAGCAACACTGAAGGTGCAAGAATAGCGACACATGTGGGCATTATTGTTGGATTGGTAACGGCGTTTATGACAGCTGCGTTAACGGTGTTATTCAGAGAGCAAGTCTCACTGCTTTATACCGAAAATACGGCGGTAATTACTGTTGCGATGCAACTATTGTTGTTCGCTGCGGTATATCAATGTACCGATGCAATTCAAGTTATTGCGGCAGGTGCCCTGCGCGGATACAAAGACATGCGTTCTATCTTCAACATTACTTTTGTTGCCTACTGGTTGCTTGGTCTGCCTATTGGCTACATCTTAGGAATGAAAGATTGGATCGTTGAACCTATGGGGGCTCACGGCTTCTGGATTGGTTTCATCATTGGTCTTACGTCTGCAGCCATTATGTTGGGTATGCGACTTCACTGGATGCACAAACAAGACGACGATGTTCAACTAGAATTTAGTTCTCGTTAGATCAGCGCTAGCTAAACAGTTAGAACCGGGACCACATGCAACAAAGAGCTCTGACTTTCAGGGCTCTTTTCGTTTATTGAGTAGATATAACTGATTAAGTAGATACTCGTTTATTAAGCAGATACATAGCTTGTTGGGCGTATGTATTGGCTGTGTCTTAATATTCGCTCTTCTCTCGAACAAAACGCGCAAATTTAGGCTTACCATTTTGAGTGAACCCGTTATAACGAAAGGTAATCCGACTACCGACTTCTGGCGGTGCCAATCTCTCTTTGTCGCTAAACCCACTCCCGATATAAAACTCAACGCCGTCTTCGGTATGAACCAATATTGAGCCCATCATTCCCTTGTATTTGCCTGTTCCACCTTTATATCCGATGACAATCGCTTCCGCATCGTGATGTCTTTTTAGTTTTAACAGATCATTACTTCGCCCACCTTGGTAACGACTGGTGATTTTACGCAGCATTAAACCTTCACCATTGCGTTCATCCACATTATCTAGCTGGTGAAACAAGGTTTCTTCATTATGAATTGGGGAGTGCTCAACATAACCAACGTGTGATTCATTGATCACGTTGACCCAATGAATAATATTGTAATAACGTTTCTGATAATCACCTGCAGCGCCAGGCATATCAAACAACATGAAATCAATTTTTGTCCATGCTGTATCGCTGGGCGTATGATCTAACACGGTCGATTGAACAACATGAAAGTTACCTCGGCCAGCCCATAGCTCCCCTTCTAACTTCACTTTCGGCAGGTTTTTAACAAACCACGTAGGCGCGTAAATTCGATTACCGTTTCGAGTATGCAGATGTTCGCCATCCCATAGAGCTCTGATGCCATCCAACTTCTCGCTGGTCCAGTATTGGGAAACATCGATTCCTTGCTGGTAATTATTGGCTAATATCAGGTGATCGGGTGGTAAGTAAGAAGAATGTGATGGGAATGAAAATGCCCAAAGGGTCGCAATTGCCAATTTCGTTAATCTCATCGTCTTCTCCGTATGGTTCGTTCTTTTTCCCAAGTACGCTATATCCTAAGCGCTCTTTAGTTACGGTACGTGATATTTCATTAAAGATGCGATTCAAACGCCAACCTTATTGGATCTCCCGTTTCATTCGCAAAATTAATGAGTTATCGCTCCCAAAACCCCATTCATTTTTAGTTATCATTATGAGAAAACGGATTTCTCATAATGACAGCGAACAATAGTGATCAATTAAGTCATTGAAAATAAACAACATAAAAGTTGGCACATTACGTGCTCTAGTTAACTCATGCATTCAAGGAGATAACACTATGGAATTACGTAAGATTGACTTAAACACAACAACACTGACTCTTTCAATTTTTGGTGATTTAGACGCAGCAGGTAGCCGCGACGCACAAACTGATATTGACGACGTTATTTCAAACGATGGACACCAAGAAATCGAAGTTGATTTCAGCCAAGTGCAGTTTCTTGATTCATCAGGCGTAGGTGCAATTGTTTACATGTTCAAACGTCTTACCGAGCGAGAACGAAACATGCGCTTAGAAAATGTATCAGGCCAGCCGCTTGAAATCATGAACCTACTACGAATCGGTCATGCGATCCCAGTTAACTCAAAAAATCCTACTAATTCATGAAGATCCACTAAGCTAGAAGTAATAAAAAATAATAATAATAAGAAAAACAAAGGACGTTGGCATGAAAATACTGAAAAACTACATAGCCCTTTCTCTGTCTGCTCTAGTTCTGGGTTGCACAAGCTACCCAGAACAAGGCATTGGCGGATTAGCGGAAAGTTACGATTCCATCAATTATCAAAATTCAGATTTCTCGCCTGTCATGCCTGACGAACCTCTAGGCCCAGAACATGGCCTGCGCTTCGATTGGCAACTAGCAAAACTTCATCTAGATGCCTTAATTCAAGAAGGTGCTCGCTGGTGCTTCCCTGCTGCTGTAGTCCAAGCTATCGAAAAGCAAAATCGTATCGCTCGTGAGTTACAAGGCGGTTTGTTGTTAGATGCGGCTAACGATTTGGTTATTCAAAGAAAACGCCTTAACGAGCTAGAGGTACAGCTTGATTACGTGACTTCTCAAGCGCGTTGCGAGCCACCCAAAAACGAAAATCAATTCCGTATGCAACTGTCAGTGATTCAACAGTTGTACGATTTACTAAACGTTGACAATCAATTCGCGGAAAACTCTACCGAAGTAAACCCTAAATACATGGGACGTCTTGCAGAAGCGACTACCCTACTAAAAGAACATAAATCACTGGACCTTGTTGTTACCGGTCATGCAGATGGCTCAGGAACTGAAGAGTATAACGACAAGCTAGCCCTAGGCCGTGCTAAACAAGTTGAACGTTACCTTACTATTTTCGGGTTGGGTGCTCAGCGAATCAAAGCTGTTTCCGTTGGTGAAACTGTGCCACTTTTTGAAGGTGAATCTGATGGAACACGTCTAACTAACCGCCGTGTAAGTATTGAGATTATCTCGCCCGAGAACGCAGCTAAAATGGGAGGTGCTCTATGAAAATTCTACTGACGTTTATTTTCACCATCTCGCTTTGCTTTGCGACTGCAGTCAACGCAGAAGAAGAGTTTTCAGGAGCTGTACAAGTGGGTGACCTTATCCAAGTTAACGTACCCGGTGAAAGCACCTTGAATACCGGCTTCCAGGTTGACAAGCGTGGACGAATTACCCTTCCTGAAGTTGGTACTGTGTTTGTGGCTGGTTATGATAATGACCAATTGAATAAGGTTGTACTGGAAGCATTGGCGACCGCTTATAAAGATCTATCAAACGCTTCAGTTTATGTGAAAGAACAGCAAATCATCATCTCCGTTCAAGGTTACGTTGAGCAACCCGGTGAGTACACATTGTCACTAGGTTCTAGCATTCAGATGGCATTGTATGCTGCAGGTGGTCTTCGTCCGGGCGCACAATTAGACAAACTTATTTTGAAACGCGGCTCTGATAATACAGAATTCAACTACAAACGCTTTCTGGATTCAGGTGATGAATCAACCCTTCCAACACTTCAATCTCTTGATTCGTTATTCGTTCCTGCGTCTCCATTAGTGGGCAACATCGAACAAGAGTTTGATGCCGCAAAGCTTGCTAACTCAGGTGATAGTGCTGATTCTCGAAATTCCATCAAAGTGTTTGGTGAGGTAAACGCACCGGGTTCTTTTACTTACAAAGAGAACTCAGACTTAGTTGACGTATTAATGCGTTCTGGCGGCGTAACGCGCTACGCCAGTGTTGAGCAAATCCGCGTTATCTCGAACAACACACCGACTCTGTTCAACTTAAAGCGTTACCTAGATTCTGGCGATGAAAGTATGCTGCCGATTCTGCGTCCGGGTTCAACGGTTTTTGTTCCTAAACAGGAAGAAGAGATTAAATCTGGCGCGAACACCGTTTACGTAATGGGCGAAGTAGCCGCACCAGGAGCCTTTGAAGGCAAGAAAGGTGCGACGTTCATGGACATCCTTGCTAACGCAGGCGGCCCGACTCGCTTTGCTGAATCAAGACAAATCCGTGTTATCAAATCTAATGGTCGTGTACTTAAGTTTGACCTTGCGGCATACACAGAAGGCCTTGCTAATTCTGCTCCACCTTCAATCCAAGCGGGTGATGCGATTTTCGTTCCTGAGAAAACCGACATGAACGAAAAGTCGTGGTTGAAGATTACACCAGACAGAGCCGTTAACGTGATTGGTGAAGTGAATCGCCCCGGTCGTATTGAATGGTCGGATGAAATGAACTTCATGGGCTTATTAGCACACGTTGGTGGTCCGACGCTACGTGCGGACACGTCGAAAATTGAAGTCGTAACAGGCCGAAAGTTGGTTGTATTTAATCTTGATGACTTCATCAAAAACGGCGCACCACGCGATCAAATGCCCTACATTCGTGCGGGTTCAATCGTTCGAGTTCACGATTTACCACAAGACCCATCAGACAATAAATCACAATGGGTTCGTCAAAGCTCAGACGCCTCGATCTACATTTTTGGACAAGTGAATGCGCCCGGTCGTTACCGCTTTACAAAAGACATGCACTTCCTAGACATATTGTCTGCTGCTGATGGCCCAACTAAAGATGCTGACATCCATAATGTTCGCGTAACACACCGCGATAAAACATATTCCAAAGTAAGCAAACTGAACCTATCGTTGTACTTTGAAACGGGTGATGAATCATTACTGCCAAACGTAACAACTGGTGACACTATTTATATCCCAGAGAAAGGCAAAAACTGGTTAGATACACCAAAAGAAGAAACCGTTCGAGTCCTTGGGGCTATTAACAATCCGGGGCGTTATGTGTTCAACGACAACATGACCATTCTTGATATCTTGGCAGAAGCTGCTGGCCCTACCGACAATGCTTATGTAGAAAAAATCACCATCGTTAACATGTCTTGCTGCCAAGGCCAAGCTCGTACCTTCGACCTTGTTGAATTCAGTAAAACAGCCAACATTTACAACCTACCAGTGTTACGCGCGGGTGATACGATTTACATTCCCGATCGTCGTGAAAGCTTTATTGAAAAAGCCCGTGTAGGTTTAGATGACATTTTACGTATTACGACCACCATCGTTCTTATAGGAGCTTTATAATGACTATTTCAGCCACGCATGCCGAAGTTGAACAATTGTATTTAGCTTCAGAACTTAACGGTCAACGTTCAATTTGTGTTACTGCCTGCCACTCCGGTGACGGTGTAACATCTGTTGCTACAGCGCTTGCCGAGCGTTTCTTGTTAGCTGGACACTCCACTCTTTATGTTGACCTTAACTTGTTCAATCCTGCTTTTAAGGATGTGAACATGCTTGAAGAAGATCAATCAGGACAACTTATCGAGCACGTCGAATCACAACGCATTTTCATTGGTGTTCCCGCCCCCCAAGTAGCTTCGACTCAATTAGCATACAAGGATCCGGCTACGCTTCAAAAAGCGGTGACTCAATGGTTAGAAAAGTACGACCGTGTGATTGTTGATACTTCGCCCTTACTTAATATCAATAAAGGTAACATCCCAGCTCAATCGGTCGCGAGCGCGTGTGACGGAGCGTTACTTGTTGTCGCTTACGGAGAAACATCAAGCCATCACCTTGCCCAAGCAAAGAAACTGCTCGAAGCGAAGAGCATTACTCTGATGGGTTGCGTCATGAACATGAAGCAACATCCTAGCTTCGCAGAAGAGCTTATTAGGCAGATTAATCGAATGAAGTTTATCCCTCGAAAAATTCGCGACAACTTGGCGAACAAGCTGCACCGTAATGAATTCCTAAATCTGCCGATGTAATCCTCTAGTCTTCAATAAGATTAGTCTTCAATAAGATTAGTTTTCAATAGAATTAGTTCTACTTAGAAATACAATTAGGTCTAATTAGAAAGAGCTACCATTCGAATGTGACAGCGACCTCTTCATTCGATTTTCTTTACTTTAAGTTTGATTCCTAATTGATGTTTTTTGCCGAAATTAAAGATGGAAATCGGATTTTAAAGCACATTCAACGCATTTCACACACGCCAAATATGGTCTTACCACCTTCAAATTCACTTAAAAATCAACAACTCTATACCTGACTTTCGTTGGAATGTGACACAGACTGTTAAAGCACCATGTAAATCGAGTCAAAGATGGAATTCGTACGATTATTCCCTAAGATTATAAATAGAGGTGGTTTTTGACGAATTTGTAATAGTTTGACAAAGTTATCCGGTGGCTGTGAAACACAGTGGATAAATCAAGCAAATCACACTTTATGCTTTGTTGGTTTATCTATTCATATTCCCTCCATCCCTCCTTCTGCTCAAATGGTTTAAATACACGGAAAGGATCACCATCGAGCAATTTAGTTAGTCAATTTACTTTGATTAGCTTGGTTGTATTATTAAAGAGAAAGGAAACTCAATATGAAATACAAGTTAAGCTCCGTATTTTTGTTAGTTGCAGCAGCCAGTGGTCATGCTAACGCTGGTGAATGTGGCAGCGTAACAATCGCAGATATGAACTGGAACTCTGCAACTTTAATCGCCAACATTGACCAATTCATCTTAGAGCACGGTTATGATTGTGATGCCGAACTCATCCCTGGCGACACAATGCCAACCGGCACTTCAATGATTGAAAAAGGCCAACCCGATGTTGCACCAGAGCTATGGAGTAACAGCCTCAAAGACGCACTCGATAAAGGTGTCCAAGAGAAACGTCTTCGCTACGCAGGTAAAGCCCTTGTAAACGGTGGTGAAGAAGGTTTTTGGGTTCCCGCTTATTTGGTTAAGCAATACCCAGAAATGGCAACCATTGAAGGCGTCCGCAAAAACGCTAGCTTGTTTAAACACCCAGAAGACCCAGATACATCTGCATTTTATAGCTGTCCAGCAGGTTGGAACTGTCAAATCAGTGCCGGTAACTTGTTTGAAGCTCTTGATCTAGAAGAGAGTGGTTTCACCATTGTGGATCCAGGCTCGAGTGCCGGCTTATCTGGATCTATCGCTAAAGCTTATGAACGTGAAGAAGCTTGGTTTGGTTACTACTGGGCGCCGACCGCCGTTCTTGGTAAATATGACATGGTTAAAGTTGACTTTGGAAGTGGCGTTGACGAACAGGAATTCCTTAACTGTACAACTAAAGAAGACTGTGACTCACCTAAAGCAACCATGTACCCGCCTTCACCTGTTCACACTGTCACTACAGAAGACTTCGCATCAAGAGCACCAGAGGCCTACGACTACTTCACTAAACGTGGTTTCACTAACGAAAAAATGAACTCACTTCTTGCTTGGATGGAAGATAACCAAGCAGATGGTGAAGAAGCAAGTATCCATTTCTTGAGTGAATTCCCAGAAATATGGCACCCGTGGGTATCTCAAGAAGTCGCGAAAAAAGTAGAGGCAGAGCTGTAATCGCTTTTGCTAACTAGATGAAAATAATAGGAATAAATAACGTCGCTATACTTGATGTTATTCAATATTCGGAGTCCTAAGTTTCAGTCACGATGATGTTAAGCGTTATCGCGACTGAAACCGTTTATCTCGCTTTTGATTCAACAGCGACTTAAAACGAACTTAAAGACGCCGGACTATAAGGATATAAAATGGCTGACAGCAATTGGTTATCAAGCTTCCCTGAGATGGAACGCTCTGATTTGCGAGCAATAAAAAAGGCGCTAGATGGCGCATACCGTGAGTTTTCCCGCGAATACGGAGAAATGATCGAATCATTATTTGACCCTCTTCTTTCCTTCCTTGTTTGGTTTGAAAAACTTCTAATCTCCACCCCTTGGCTTATCGTACTTGGCGTTTGTACTGCTTTAGTTTACGCAGCGAGTCGTTCTTGGAAATTGGCTCTGGGTTGTGTCTGTTCACTACTGCTCATCGGTTACTTTGGGATGTGGGAAGATACAATGCGGACACTCAGTATCATCACCGTATGTACATTAGTTTCCATTTTCCTTGGAATCCCGATCGGTATCGCGATGGCACGCTCTAATCGTGTGCAATCAATCGTGACGCCACTACTCGATATAATGCAGACCATGCCCGCATTTGTTTACCTAATCCCAGTCGTGATGCTTTTGGGCATTGGTAAAATCCCAGGTTTAATCGCCGTTGTGATTTACGCTATCCCACCAGTGATTCGCCTAACTAACTTAGGTATACGCTTAGTCGACAAAGAAGTGTTAGAAGCCGCTACGGCATTCGGGGCAAGCAAGAAGCAACGCTTGTGGGGTGTTCAACTACCACTTGCAATGCCAACGATCATGGCGGGAATTAACCAAACCATCATGATGGCTCTCTCTATGGTGGTTATCGCGTCAATGATTGGTGTTAAAGGTTTAGGGCAACCCGTTCTTAAATCGATCACCAATCAATATTTCACATTAGGCCTGATGAACGGTTTCGCGATTGTGGCGCTGGCTATCTTATTTGACCGAGCTTCACAGGCTTATGCGCGTAGAACCAATGCGCACCTAGGAGGATTCAAGCATGACTAAACCATTGATTGAAATTAGTGGTCTATACAAAGTGTTTGGACCAAAGCCAATGTCTGTTATGAATCGAGTGACCAACGGTGACCACAAAGATGACATATTGGCTGACACAGGACACACCGTCGGATTAAAAGAAATTAACCTTGAGATTAACCGTGGCGAAATCTTCGTTATCATGGGTCTTTCGGGCTCAGGTAAATCAACGCTAATTCGTCACTTCAACCGCTTAATCGACCCAACTCAAGGAAAAATCACGGTTGAAGGCATCGATGTAATGAGCCTTAATACCAAGGAGCTGGAAGAGTTTCGCCGTCACAAAATGTCGATGGTTTTCCAACGTTTTGGCTTAATGCCCCATCGAACCGTCATTGAAAACGTTGCGTACGGCCTTGAAGTTCAAGGCATAAAGAAAGAACAGCGCCTAGCAAAAGCGAAGGAGTGGCTTGAAACCGTAGGCCTTAAAGGTTATGAGCAACAATACCCTGCTCAACTCTCTGGCGGCCAACAACAACGTGTCGGTTTATCGCGCGCTTTATGTACTGACGCTGAGATTCTATTAATGGATGAGGCCTTCTCAGCGCTTGATCCGCTGATTCGAAGCGAAATGCAAGATCAACTGATCGAGCTACAAGAAAAGCTTCATAAAACCATTATCTTCATCACTCACGATCTCGACGAAGCACTTCGTTTGGGTGACCGGATCGCAATTTTGAAAGATGGTGAGTTAGTCCAACAAGGTACGCCTCATGAGATTCTACTAAGCCCTGCTGATGATTATGTTGAAGCGTTTGTGAAAGACGTAAACCGAGCTCGCGCATTAACAGTTGAAACCGTTATGCAACCTCCTCTCTATCGTATTACTTCGGAAACGATTGAAGGTGCGCTAGCGCAAATGAAGATGCTGAAAAACGATTACGCTTATCACGTAACGGATGATGGCTATCAGGGCTTAGTCACTCAAGAGAGCCTGCAAGACGCCGTTGAAGATGTATCAGTTCACGACTTCAGTGATGAGATATATGAAGAAGTCCCAGCCGTATTGCCTGATGCTGTTATTGAGGAAATATTGCCTGATACAATGTCGTGCGATTACTCCCTTCCTGTTGTTGATGAAGACGGCAATCTGAAAGGTGAATTAGAGAGAAGTGCTGTTGCCGAAATCTTCACTGAAAATAGCGAGGAAGAAGTAGAAACAGCCCCAAAGTCGAAACCAAAGATTGATATTGATAAGGCTTCTTAACTTCTTAATCTCTTAGTTTCTTACCTTAGCTCCTTTGCTTTGGAACTAAAGAGCTTCGGAGCTTACAATTAGTTTAGTTATCGCTTAACTAACTGAAATGATCCAGGCCACTGTATTGAGGAAATGCAGTGGCCTTTTTCTTTTCGTCTTTGAGCTTTCAGCTGTTTTTTCTTGTTCTTATTCAGGACGCTATCTAATCTAAGTGCACTGCTTAGACATCTAAGTTCATATTTCATAAGTAAAAACACGTTAAATCAAACTATTACATCTCTATCATTGTTGATTACCAGTTTCACTTGGTATCGATTAATGACATGATTTTTACGGCAAGCAGTTGAAATTATTCTAAAAAATGACTAAAACTTAATAACACCAAAGAATATTAGCCTCAAGCTAACGTATTTCCGCAGACACAATGAAAGGAATTAGTGTGAATAACTCAACTTTAGCTTCAGAGACATCTGCTGGTTTGAACGAACAAGTGAATGTACAACTTGCCGATACAGAGCTTGTAGACGAAAGCATCTTAGAGCAAATGATTAGTGACACGAGCGCGGAGATAATTCCTATTTTGATCGATCACTACGTAGAAGAATCGCACACCCGTTTAACCGCCATTAGACAAGCTGCTATCAATAACGACGCTCAAACTCTAGAGTTTGAAGTTCATACGATTGGAAGCACTGCTCTTGCGCTAGGCAACCGCCCACTGTCCGTGCTCGCTCGAACGTTAGAAAAGCAATGTTTAGAACAAAAGCATGAAACTGCGTTTCTTAAGGTTGATGAACTATTAGAACTCGCAGAGTGTTCGATTGAAGCCTTGTTAAGAAGAAAAGACCAAGGCTTTAGTTAAACTTGCGTTCAAATCATTAATGCCAAGTGCTTATTAAAATATTGCATGCGGTAGGTAACAATTACACGGGTTTCGTATTGATGGTTACATATCACTATGTTATTGATTGATTAGGATAAAGTTTCAAAAGGATTTATACAATGCGCCCTAAAGTATTGTTGGTTGAAGACTCCACCTCTCTTGCTGTACTTTACAAACAGTACGTTAAGGATGAGCCATACGACATATTTCATGTCGAGACTGGCGCTGAAGCCAAGACATTTATAGAAAGACATGTTCCACAGCTCGTAATCCTCGATTTAAAGCTACCGGATATGCCCGGTGAAGAAGTCTTGGATTGGATCAGTGACAATGAGATTCCCACCGCGGTGATCATCGCCACGGCACACGGTTCAGTGAACATCGCCGTAGATCTCATTCAACGAGGGGCTGAAGATTTCTTAGAAAAACCCATTCAAGCAGATCGCTTAAAAACGTCGGTTAATCTTCACTTACGTAGAGCTAAGCTCGAAAACCTCGTCGATAATATCCAAAGCAAATTTGACCGCGACCGCTTTCATAACTTCATTGGCTCTTGCTTGCCGATGCAAGCCGTTTACAAAATCATCGATTCGGTTGCTCCAACGACGGCTAGTGTCTTTATCAATGGCGAAAGTGGTACGGGTAAAGAAGTCTGTGCAGAAGCTATTCACCAAGAAAGCCAGCGCAGCAACAAACCGTTCGTTGCCATTAACTGTGGTGCTATTCCTCGCGATTTAATGGAAAGTGAAATCTTTGGGCATGTGAAAGGTGCCTTCACTGGCGCGACAACAGACCGCAAAGGTTCCGCAATGCAAGCCCACGGTGGTACCCTATTTCTTGATGAGCTTTGCGAAATGGAATTGGAGATGCAAAAGAAGCTCCTAAGGTTTTTGCAAACCGGTACTTTCACTCCATTAGGCGGTAATCGAGAAATCAAAGTTGATGTCAGAATTATCTGTGCAACCAACCGCGATCCACTGGTTGAAGTGGAAGAAGGCCGATTCCGTGAAGATCTATACTACCGTGTGCATGTTGTACCTATCGAGATGCCGCCACTAAGAGAACGTGGGAGTGACATTACTACCTTGGCTAACCACTTCTTGAAGCTCTACGCGAAGCAAGATAAAAAGAAATTCAGATCTATCGATAAAGAAACACAAACACTGCTTAAACGTTATCCATGGCCAGGCAATGTTCGCCAATTGCAAAACGTGATTAGAAATATCGTGGTGTTGAACAATGAAACCAGTGTGACTAAAGACATGGTGCCACCGCCAATCAACAAAGCTGACATCACCACACCTAAGAGTGTAACTCCGATACGAAGTGTGGCACCAGTAACTGCGCCTCAACCAACGGCTATCCCTGAAGCTAAGTTGCCACCATTGACACCGGAAGAGCTCGAATATACTTCGACAACTCACAACAATCAGCAAATGCCAGAACAGGCAACAATGACACCGCTATTAACAACCAGCGATGGTGCTATTCGTCCAATGTGGCAAATTGAACGTGAAGCCATTCAACACGCCATTAATCATTGTGATGGTAATGTGTTAAACGCAGCCGTATTGCTAGAACTAAGCCCTTCTACTGTTTATCGTAAGAAACAGGCTTGGGAATCGGAAGATGAGTACAATCAAGCCTAATCAATCAGCCCCAGCAACCCTCAAGTCGGCTCAAGAACAATTAGCTATTGAGCCAACCGAGATTGATCCGAACGAAATTTGGTTGTTAATTGACAGCCAAACCTTCGGTGGAATCGAAACTCACGTTATTGAACTAGCGCTCGGTTTAATTGAGTATCAACGTCAAGTAAGAGTCGTTCTTCTCACCAAGTTCATTCCGTCACCTCCAATCATTCAACGCTTAACCGAATCACAGATCCCCTTTAACCACCTTTGCGAACTGGCACCGAATGCTTCAAATTCATTGTCACAACTTAAGCAGGCAATTGACCAATACCGCCCTAGTCATCTTCATGCGCACGGTTATAAGGCGAGTATCGTGAGTAAGGTGGCTAAGTTATCCTTGGCCAAGCCCAACAAGTTGCATCAGCTATCCACTTACCATGCAGGTGAAACTCCAACAGGAAAGGTGTGGTTGTACGATTTTCTAGATCGATACAGTGGTTTTATCTCTAATCACTCTTTAGTGGTGAGTGATAAAATAAAGGACAAAATTCCTTTTAAAACAACATTGCTCAATAATTTTATTTCAATTCCAGAAAGCCCAACTCCCTCTTTTGCTTCTAGCTCTGACGTTCAAAAAGAGACAACAGCCATCTATGACATAGGTTTTGCTGGGCGTTTGAGCCATGAAAAAGCAGCCGATAGGTTTGTTGTGTTAGCTAAAGCATACCCAAATCAGCGGTTCCACATTTACGGTGATGGCCCAGAAAGACAAACATTATCGAACAATTCGCCAACTAACCTTATCTTCCATGGTCACCAAACAAGTATGGACAAAGCGTGGCAAACCATCGACTTGTTGGTGATACCTTCTCGATATGAAGGTTTGCCGATGGCAGCGCTCGAAGCAATGGTGCGTGGTATTCCTGTCATCGCTACAGCGGTTGGTAATTTACCCCAGTTGATAGAACACCAGATCAGTGGTTATATTGCTCAAGATGAAACCGAACTCAACACATGTTTGGATAAATGGATAAGCCTTTCGCTCGACGACAAAACGACAATGAATCATAAAGCGAGATCCACGATCATTGAACGTTACTCCCCTCGAGCTGTCATTCCCCATATCCTAGAGTGTTATGAGCGCTAGCCGTCATTCTACTAACACTTCTCGTTCATAAGTCCTTTCCAATCAGTTAGTTCAAATTCCCTAATTATCCCATTCAATCTGATTCGCAATTTGAAAGAACGTCAAAGCACGTCCTACCTAAATAATAAATAACCCGTTAATACAGACACTTAAATTAAACTCACATGTGGCACTCACCTTGCTATCTCTATTAAGAACAGAGCCTTTCAATTTGATTTTACGATCACCTATTAAGCCTTAGGGAACTGAATCAATCCTTATGTTCATTTTTGATAAGCGTTGGTTGAGGTCATTTTCTCATGCTCATATTGTTGAATCACAATGTGAATTAGAAAGGCTAACGAAATGAACTGAAGGAACGGATATATGAATTTCAAGGAGCAGCGATGAAATACCAGGCCAACAGAACACCGCTCATTATTGGGTTATCAACCTTGAGCCTGATTATTGGTTGTGCTTGGTATCTTGTTCCTCACCCGGCGGTGGTTATTGTGCTCGCCTTTATCCCATTGGGCGCATTGTTCGTGATCAACAAAGCTTTTTGGTTTGTGCTTTTGTTTGTCGTGTTTTCCTTTTTTCGAATTCACGAAGCGCTACCTCAACTTTACCCATTAAAAATACCGTTGCTGTTATCCATGGGAGCATTGTCTGCCCTGTTATGGCATTCACTAATCAGCAAAGAACTTAAGATTTTCTGGCACCATTCGCTAAACTGGCTCGCTATCTTTTGGGTTTTAACCATTGTTGGGGTTGTGTTTGCATCAAACCGCCCAATCGCATTTGCGGAATTTAAAGGCGTTTATTGGAAAATCATTGTCATGACGCTCGCCATCACTTGGCTGGTTAATACCACGGAGAATCTCGCTAAAACCGCCATGACTATTATTTATGCTGGTGCTTTAGTGAGTACCATCGCTGTTTATAATTCAGTAAACGGTATTGGTCTTGTTGAAGGCTCAAGGGTCACCATCGGGAGAGATTTTGGCTCGATGCTTGGTGACCCAAACGACCTGGCCTTGGTATTGCTTTTCCCGTTAGCATTCGCCATTAGTCAAACCACTACGCCCGGCATTTCCTATTTCAAGCGAATAATTAGCGCCCTGATTTGTGTTTTGTTATTGGCGGCAATTATTGCGACTCAAAGCCGAGGTGGTTTGCTTGGTTCCGTTGCGGTTATCGGCATTTTTGCATTAAAACTGATTCGCTCAAAAATGTTATTGATATCGATGAGTTCGATTGCCGCGATCGTGCTTTATTTTGCTGCAGGTATAGCAGACAGAGCTTCTGGCGGCGCCGCAGAACAAGGCATTGATGAATCAGCGATGGGAAGAATCTACGCTTGGGAAGCCGCCTTCAAAATGGCCTTAGAAAATCCGTTAACCGGTGTTGGCTTAAACAACTTCTTCTCAAATTACTTCTTCTATAGTTCCCACTGGGATGGTTTGAACCATGCTGTTCACAGTACATGGTTTGGTGTTCTAGCAGAAACGGGCTTTATCGGCTTGGTCGTTTTTGTCATTCTGATTGTCTCATTAATCAGAACATCCCGTGCCACCTTAGCCAGGTTGTCTCAAGCGGGTTCTTCAATTCCTCCTGAACTAAATGCGGTCGCTTATGCCGTATATGCTGGTTTAATCGGGACCATTGTATCGGGAACTTTCCTCACACAGGGCTTCAACTGGCCAATTTACATCCTTGCTGCACTCACCGTTTGCGTATCAAACGTGTCTCATACTGCTTGTCAAAATGAGAAAACCTAAAAGAGAAACTGTAACCAACTGAAAAACATATACTTTTTTAGTGGCACGCAATGTGAAAGTACTTCTATATAACAACGTAGAAGGAATTTCATTATGACGTCAGTATCCATGCATCAATTCAAACATTGGCTTAAGTTTCATCCTAATTCTCGAATTAGAAATATGTTTTTCATTTTGAAGAATGTAAGAGCTGCTGAGCTACCAACCCCACAAGTATTCAATCGTTGCCTTTATCAGTCACATAAGTTAATTACGGGCATCTTTACAGGCTTCACTCGCTTCTTCTATTGGACACCTGCATTTAAAGGAAGAATCGCTCAATGCGGAAAACGTTTGTATTTATACGGCGGTTTACCGTTTGTTAGTGGTCCACTACAAATTTCAATTGGCGATGATTGCCGTATCTCTGGCCACACCACATTTTCAGGGTGCACTCAGCCACTCGAAGGCTTAGAGCACCCTCTTCTTTCTGTTGGCAACAATGTCGATATTGGTTGGCAATCGACGATTGCAGTTGGAGGTAAAGTCATTATCTCAGACAATGTTCGTATCGCTGGCGGTGCATTCCTGTTTGGATATTCTGGCCATCCGCTTGATGCAAAACGTAGAGCCGCAGGTGAAGGCGACGATCCTCAACAAATCGGTGACATTATTCTTGAGCAAGATGTGTGGCTAGGTACGAATGTAACCGTAAAAGGTGGCGTTACCGTCGGTGAAGGCGCTGTGATTGCAGCTGGTAGCGTTGTCACCAAAAGCATTCCACCTTTTTCTATCGCCGCCGGTAACCCCGCGCGAGTGGTTGGAAATATTAAATCTGTCGAGATAACTGAATCCGATGTCTTCGATTCTCTTGAAACTCATGGAGGCGATCATGCGTGATTTAATCGTATTCGGTGAAGATTTTGGCGGGCTTCCGTCATCGACTCAACATCTTGTTCGTCACCTTGCAAAAACACACAAAGTGCTTTGGGTAAACTCTATTGGTTTAAGACAACCTAAATTGTCTACAAAAGATGTGACTCGTGCGTTCAATAAGCTATTTGGTAAGACAAACGCAGTGACACAAAACATGCTCGACTCCAGCGGGCAAAGCAATATCACCGTTGTTAATTTAAAAACGATACCAGCACCCGCATCTAAAGTATCAAGAAAGCTAGCACAACAGATGATGTTGAAACAACTGAAGCCGATTATTGCAGAGCTAAACCTGCATGCTCCAATCCTTTGGACATCACTTCCAACTGCCGTTGACCTATGTGGACACCTTGGCGAATCAGCGGTGGTTTATTATTGCGGAGACGATTTCAGCGCCCTAGCTGGGGTCGACCACCAAACCGTTGCTGACCATGAATCAGAGCTGATCGAAAAGTCAGATCTGATCTTCGCAGCAAGCAAGAAGCTCATGGCTAAATTTCCGGAAGACAAAGCGCAACTGTTGCCACATGGCGTTGATGTAAGCCTGTTCTCGACACCAACAGTGAGAGCGGACGATTTACCAAGCAACCACCGACCAATCGCAGGCTTTTATGGCAGCCTCTCTAAGTGGCTCGACTATGAAATGATTGGTCACGTTGCCAACGCAATGCCTGAATGGGATTTCGTTTTTATTGGCCCGAATGAGTTAGACACCTTAGCGTTGCCTAATCTTAGTAATGTGCATTATCTTGGCCCTCGACCACATCATACGTTGCCAAGTTACTCTCAACATTGGGATGTGAGCCTACTGCCTTTTATTGATAACGAGCAGATACGTGCATGTAGCCCATTAAAACTCATGGAATATCTAGCGGCAGGAACACCTATCGTAACAACGCCATTCCCTGCTCTATTGCCTTATCAAGACCACGTCACAACGGTCAATAACGCACAACAAATGGTAGAGACACTAGAAAAAGCTCGTCAACTTTCAAATTCACCGATCTCAATCGTAGAAAAAGACAGCTGGAAAAACCGCGGTAACTTCGTACATTGGATGTTGGAGCTATTATGAATAATCTGAAATTGCGACTATTGGTTCTTCTGAATGCTATGTGGCGTCAACGCTACGTAATATTGGTCCCTATTCTTATCCTTCCCTTTGTTGGTTTTGGCGTGAGTAAGCTCGCTCCTACAAAATACGATGCTCATACCAGCATGCTGATTCAAGAAACCGCGAAGATGAACCCTTTCTTAGAAGACATCGCCGTTTCAACCATGCTTAAAGACCGGATTAGCGCACTTCGAACGCTACTCCACAGCCGTCACGTGCTTTATTCAGTAGCGGAAGAACTTGAACTGATTACTCCAGAGATGTCGAGTTTTGACAAAGAGGAGCTTATCTCTGATTTGTCGCAGCGCTTATCAGTCATTCAGTTAGGCAAAGATTTCCTAAAGATAAGTCTAAGTTCAAACACACCCATCGGTATGGAAGCTACCCTTCAGTCTGTCAGTGAACATTTTATTGAACAACTGCTGGCTCCGGAACGTTCATCCATTCAAGATTCTAGTGATTTTTTGAAAATTCATATTGATGAACGTAGTGGCGAACTCGCTGATGCAGAAGAGGCATTAGCGCTCTATGTTAATGAAAACGTACATTCAACACCAGAAGTCCAAAGTCAGAGCTTGAACCGTTTAGCTTCACTGAAACAAACACTTGCAGAAAAAGAAGCTGAATTGTCTGGCGTTCAAAAAAGCTTAGGTTCGATTGACCAACAACTGTCTAAAACCAATCCAGTAATTGGACGATTAGAAGACCAGATCATTGATATTCGTAGTGACCTCACGTTACTACAAGCCAAATACACAGACAGACACAGCGCTGTGCAGGCTAAAGTTCGTGAATTGGACCGTCTAGAAAACGAAAGAAAGGCACTGTTGGATCTCAAACAACCGAGCATGAACAGCGACCAATTATGGGATATTGCAAGTAGTACCACATTAAACAAACTGTCGGATACTCAACCACTTCTGGTCACTCAATTACATAGCTTGCAATTGGTTCGAGCGCGCTTTGAATCGTTAACGGAAGAAACAAAAAGCCTTAGAACGATGATCTTTGAGCTAGAAAATAAAGCTAACAATTTTGGTGAAAATGCGAAAGAGATGTATCGACTTCAACGTGATGTGAATATCAAACGTCAGCTGTACGATGAACTAACGGAGCGTTATGAAATGGCGCAGCTAACGGGATCATTAGGGGTATTCGAACAGAACAAACGAGTCAAAATTATCGATTTACCGTTCACACCGAGTGTAAAGTCAAACATGCCAACTTTCGTGTTTATCCTTGCGGGCTTAGTGGCTGGGATTGGTCTAGGCATAGGTTTAGCTGTGTTATTCGAGTTGTTCGACTCTTCTATTAAACGTAAAGAAGAGATCGAAGACATCTTAGGCGTACCTGTGATTACCGTTATTCCGAAAATGAGCTAACCCAAAAATGAGTTATCCGATTTAGTTTTTAACCAAAACACCAGGCTCGTGCTGGTGTTTTTTATTCTATGCGTATTCTTTCTGCACCTGTTTTTATTTCTGTTCTTTGCGTATATGTCAGGTTAAAGCATGCTCCTTATCTCTATCTCTATCGTTATTTTCACCTACTCATTCCGACATTCTGTTTTGATTCCTATTTTGAGAATGACATTGAAACAAAACTGACATCAACATAAGTCATTGATAAATAACGCCTAATAAGTTGGCACAACTCGTGCAATTATCTAAGAAGAAAATGAAACCGAAACAACTTAGACCGTTTTATTGCAGGGAGAACATTATGGGAAACCAACTCGCAAAACATGGAAAGAAGGTAATACATGTTGTTCAGCACCTTGCTCCTGGAGGCCTAGAAACGCTCACCTTAGATTTGCTCCGCCTAGCTAAACCTTGTGACCAAGTATTAATCGTAAGCCTAGAAGGAACAAAGCAAGAATCTATTGATAACTGGCCAAAACTAAAGCCTTTCCAAAACCAAATTGTGTTTCTAGACAAAGCGCCTGGCGTGCAATTCAATGTCATCCTCAAGTTAATCAAAGCATTCAAAGGAATTCGTCCTGATGTGGTTCATACCCATCACATCGGGCCACTGCTTTACGCCGGTTATGCCGCTCGCGTAACAGGTGTCCCTACTCGTATTCATACCGAACACGACGCATGGCACTTAAACAACACTAAACGTCGCCGCTTGCAAGCTCTTGCATTGAAAGCAGCTCAACCTACTTTAGTGGCTGATGCGACTCGTGTTTATAACCAACTGCGTTCTGTTTTCTCATACGAAAACATCATTACCATCAAGAACGGCGTTGATTGTGACAAATTCAGACCACAACCAATCGCAGGCGCTAGAGCAAAACTCAATCTGCCACTCGACAAACATATTATTGGTTGCGCAGGTCGATTAGAACACGTGAAAGGTCAAGACCAACTCATCAAGGCGCTTACCCTATTGCCTACCAACACCATAGTGGCATTTGCTGGCGGCGGTTCTAAACGTGCATATCTGGAAGCATTAACCAACAAGCTTAACTTAAGTGACCGCGTGGTATTTCTTGGTTTAGTCGATGACATGACAACCTTTTACGGCGCACTAAACGTTTTCTGCCTTCCATCTCGACATGAAGGTTTACCCCTTTCAACTCTTGAAGCTCAGGCTTGTAATATTCCGACTGTCGCGATGAACGTTGGAGCGGTCGATGAAACCTTATGTCCTATCAGTGGCACTCTCGTGAAAAGTGGCAGCATCACTGGGTTAGCCCATGCATTACTGGAAAATCAACATGAACGCTTTCTATCCCCTCGCAGTTACGTGCTAGAAAATTTCGACATAGTGAAAATGGTCGCTTCATATAACGATATTTCTGAAGGAGTTTACGCATGATCGATTGGATACTGGCTGGCCTATGTTTATTCTCTGGAGCCTTGATTGTTTATCATCACGCAGCATACCCCGTATTGTTGCGTTGGTACGCAAGACACCATCCGGCTCGTAGCGTGTGCGAAAGCTCTCGTCGCTACAAAGATGAACAACAAGATTGCACACTTCCAACTGTCACTATCTTGGTCCCTGCTTTTAATGAGGAACAATGGATAGCGGACAAGATTAGAAACCTCGCGGCTTTAGATTACCCGAGAAAGAAACTGCAAGTGATTATTGCCTGTGACGGATGTACTGATAACACAGTCGAGATTGCTCAAATGACCATCCAAGAAGCAACGTGCAGCGATATTTACTTTGAAATACACGACCATGCTCAAAATCGAGGCAAAGTTGCCGTTATAAATGAAGAAGTGACGAACATAACGAGTGACATCACAGCACTGAGTGACGTTTCTGCATTGATATCATTGGATGCACTGTTAATTGCTAGCGCTCATTTTGAAAGTGACAAGGTTGGCGTTGTTAATGCTACTTATCAACTTTGCCCTACTGGAAACGAAGGCGAAAATACTTATTGGCGGTATCAAACTGCCGTTAAAGAGTGCGAGGCGTCGCTCGGTTCTAGCTTAGGTTCTCACGGTGCTTTCTACTTGTTCAAAACGGAATTGTTTGAACCACTCCCTCTAAATACCATCAATGATGACTTCATCTTACCGATGCAGATCGTCAAACAAGGTTACATCGCAGAATACGAAACACAGATGGTGGCTCTAGAGTTAGAAGAATCAAACCTAGAAACTGACTTCAAACGCCGCTTGAGAATTTCCGCAGGCAATATGCAGCAAGCAATTCGACTATTTGGCCTATTCAGCCCCAAATTTAAAGGCATCGCTTTTGCTTTCTTCTCAGGAAAAGGCTTAAGACTGTTAACTCCTTATTTAATGATTGTGTGTTTAGTGTGCTCAATCGTTCTTAGAGATTACTTGGCATTCGAAGTCATGCTTTGGGCACAAGTTGTTGTCTATAGCATCGGTGTACTGGGTTGCATCATGCCTAAGAATCTAATTAATAAACCTATCTCTTTAATTTCATATCTAATCGTTGGTCATTATGCCAACTTCATTGGTGGCATACGTTACCTACTGGGACTTGAAAACTCCCCTTGGACTCGAGCTAATCGTTAAGGACTGACCATGATGAACATTGACCAACTATCAAACCAAAACCTATACCAAAGTAAGATTTCTCGCGCGAAACGCACCTTTGATTTTGTAAGCTCTTTACTCGCGTTAGTTATATTGTCTCCGGTGTTCCCATTTATTGCACTGGCCATTGCGCTGACTTCTCGTGGGCCTATCTTCTATCGTCAACTGCGCGTTGGAAAATCAACACCTTCAAAAATGGAAATCTTTGAAATCATGAAATTTCGCAGTATGTATGAAGATGCAGAAACGCGTTCTGGCGCAGTTTGGGCAACTCAAAACGACCCTCGTATTACACCTGTTGGTCGCTTTTTGAGAAAGACACGACTTGATGAACTTCCGCAGTTATTCAATGTATTGAAAGGTGAGATGTCGCTGATTGGCCCTCGTCCAGAGCGTCCAACGTTTTACAACAAACTGGAAAATGAAATTCCATACTTTGCTGACCGTACATACGGTGTAATGCCAGGTATTACAGGGCTGGCACAAGTGAATCAAGGTTATGACACGTGTATTGATGATGTTCGTCGTAAAGTCGGTTTTGACCACAGCTATGCTCTGAGCCTATGTTCTGTGAAATCTTGGATTGCAGCTGACTTGAGCATCATTACCAAAACAATTGTGGTTATGGTGGATGGGCGCGGTCGATAACGTTAACTCAAGCGACATAGCCAGTGAATAATTGATTAAAATCCAACTAAAACCAATGAGTACGCAATTACTCATTGGTTTTTTCGATTTTATATACCATTTAATATACGATACATGGTAATCATTCCAAGCCTGCATTCGAAGCTGCTTATCACTATGAAAATCGAAGACCTTAAACTATTCACTACCGTTGTTGAGCTTGGCAGTTTTACCGCGGCTGCAAACGCATTAGATCTACCACGTGCAAATGTAAGCCGACGGATCAACGATTTAGAGAAAGCACTCAATATCCAACTGTTCTTCCGTACCACTCGGAGCTTATCAGTTACTAAATCGGGTGAGCTTTACTATAACGAGTTACTGAAAGCGCTTAGTGCCCTCGAAAAAGCCAACCACATGGCGTCTAACCTTTTAGAAGTACCCCATGGCCGTGTAAAAATCGGATTACTCCCAGAGACAGGCGATATCGTTCAATCAACCTTATTTAAGTTTCAAGATTTATACCCCAAGATCGAGCTCGACATAAGAAGTATCAGCAACGGTTTTATCGACATGTACCGCCAAGGTTTAGACCTTGCAATGCATGGCGGCCGCTTAAGTGATTCGAACGTAGTGGCGCGTAAGGTAATGGATTTACAACGTATTTTTGTTGCTAGCCCGGAGTACATTAAGAAATATGGCCAGCCTTCGGCGCTTGAAGAACTCTCTAGATTACCATTTGTTTGTTTCCGCTGGCCAAGCGGCGACGTAGATAAAGAATGGGAGATATCAGACCACGTAGTCAAGGTTGAACCTTCTATCGTGAGCGATAGTATTGGTTTCGTTAAAGGTGCATCGACACGTCATCGAGGCATCGCTCTGTTACCAGAATTGATGGTAAGGCAAGAGCTCAAAGATGGCTCTTTGATTAACCTTTTCCCTATCGACACCATGCAAAAAGATGAAGCTTGGTTATTGTATCCACAACGTAAAGCTTTGAGCCATGCCAGCCAATTATTGATTGATTTCTTATTACAAGAACTGCCGAAATTATAACTATTGTCACGATTAACGTGACAGTGTTATACCGTTAACACTGATTATCTCTGCCTCACATCTAGATAGAATTGCCCCATCAATATTTAGGAGCAATTCATGATGTCTATCTATCGCCACTCGCTACTTGCTGCAACTCTTCTGCCTCTTATTGGTTGCAACCAATCCGTTGCCACCGCGCCATCAGTTGTTTCTGAGCCATCCGCTATTTTCGAATCAATCAAAGAAGAACGTCCGATTCAAGTCATTCGGCTTGAACCGTTAGCGCATCAAGCTCAAAAGTCGTTTACAGGAAAACTGCAATCGTCCGAAACCGCTGGCGTGGCATTTCGTGTTCCGGGCACCATCCAAAATATTTTGGTTTCTACGGGCGACACCGTGGTTAAAGGCCAACCTTTAGCTGAACTTGACCCTCACGACTATCAAGTCGCATTGGAAGAGTTACAAGCACGCGCTTTAGAAGCGAAATCAGCACACAAACTTGCCAAGGCAGAGCTAGCGCGTGTACAACAAGCGATTGATGACAACGCCATTGCCAACGTAAATCTTGATCGAGCAATCAGTGGTTACGAACGCAGCGAAGCGGCCGTAAAAGTCGTTGAGCAAAACATTCGCCGCGCTAAAGACACGATTCGTTACACCCAACTGCTCGCGCCTTTCGATGGAATCGTTGCTTCGTCGAACTTCGACAAATATGAGCAGGTTCTACCGGGCATCTCTGTGTTTACGATTCACAACCCAGACCAACTTGAAGTTACAATTGATGTCCCTGAAAACCTCATTCATAAATTCAGCCCAGAGCAACAATCGCAAATTAGCTGGTATGGTTCAAAGCAAGATCTTACGGCTTACGCCAGTGAGATTTCTACCCAACCTCACCCAATCAAACAAACTTATTCGGTGACCTATCGTTTAGCGCCACTCGATAATACGCAATTATCTAGACAGCTCTTACCGGGTAAAGCCGTAACGTTATCTACTCAACTGGGTGAAATATCTAATAACTTCTGTCTGCCTTATTCAGCCATTGTGAATCAATCGGGTATTGAGCAAGTGTTCACGGTCGAAAATGAACAAGCACAAGGTGTGATGGTTAATGTCGTCTCATTCAACAAAAATTCAGCGTGTGTTGAATCTACATTGAAAGATGGTGACTACGTTGTCGTTAGCGGTTCTCAATACGTGATCGAAGGACAGCATTTTTCCAACATCCAAGTTAAGAGCCTGTAGGTAAACCATCATGAATCTAGCTGATTTTGCGATCAAACAACGCACCTTCATCCTGTTCTTCACTGCATTGAGTGTTATCGCAGGCCTGTTTTCTTATTTTGATTTGGGCAAACTTGAAGACCCAAGCTTTACCATCAAAACCGCAGTTGTCGTCACTCTATACCCTGGCGCTTCAGCCGAAGAAGTTGAACAACAAGTCACTGACACCGTTGAAACCAAACTTCAAGAAATGGCGACATTAAACCGACTCCGTTCGCTGTCTCGCCCTGGTATGTCGATGGTATTTGTAGATTTGAAAGAGTCACTACAATCAGAGCAGCTACCACAAGAGTGGGATCTACTGCGTCGTAAAGTGTCTGATATGAAGTTACTTCTTCCTAGTACAGCGCAAATCAGCGTTGTGCAAGACGAGTTCTCTGAAGTGTATGGGATGCTTTTCTCAATACACAGTGAAGATGCATCACCTGTCGAACTGCGCCGTTACGCAGAAGAGCTGCAACGACGTATTAAAACCGTTGATGGCATTAAGAAAGTTGAGCTACACGGTGTTCAACCTCGCGTCGTACATATTGATATCCCAGACGAACGACTGGCTCAATACGGCCTATCGATGGCACAAGTATGGAGCCAACTGAACACGCAAAACACCACATTTGAAGCGGGTAAATTCGCAGCAGGTGGCGAGAGAATCCGCGTTCAACAATCAAGTGAGTTTTCATCTCTAGAAGACATCAAAAACTTAATGCTTAAAGGCGGTGTGAGCGAACTCGGCACTGGCCTAATTCGCCTTGGTGATATTGCTGAAGTTACCATGGGTTACCAAGAACCAATGATGACAGAGAACCGTTACAACGGTTCACCAGCGGTGACATTAGCGATGAGCCCTGTTACTGGCGTAAACGTGGTTTCATTAGGCGATGACATCAACCGTATCGTTAATGAGTTCCAAGCGACTCTGCCACTCGGTGTCGATATCGCAACCGTTGCAAATCAACCTGAAGAAGTACAAAAATCGATTGATAACTTCGTCAACAACTTGGTTGAGAGTGTTGCGATCGTATTCATCGTGCTTGCTGTTTTCATGGGTCTTAAGAGTGCCACTATCGTTGGTTCAAGCTTGATCCTGACTATCTTGTTAACCCTTGTTTATATGAACTTGACGTCTATCGACCTGCATAGGGTGTCATTAGGCACGTTCATTCTAGCGCTAGGCATGTTGGTTGATAACGCGATTGTTATTACAGACATGATGATCGTTAAGATAAACAACGGTGTAAATCGCACCAAAGCAGCCATCGATTCAGTAAAAGAGACGGGAACTCCTCTGTTTGGGGCGACCATTATTGCTATTATGGGTGCAAGCCCGGTTATCTTCTCAAAAACAGATGCTGCCGAGTTTTCTAGCTCAGTATTCTTAATCATCGCATCGTCTTTATTGTTGTCTTGGTTTGTCGCGATGACCTTCACAGCACTGATGTGTTGGATCTTCATCAAACCAACGAAGCAAAAAGAAAATACTAAAGTCAGCTTATACCGTAAAAGTGTTAACTGGACCGTAGATAACCCGTTAAAAGCATTGAGTGCTCTGGTTCCATTGATATTAGTGACGGCGCTCGCCATCCCAAGTATTGCTGTTAACTTTATTCCTCAAGCCGACCGACCTATCCTTTTCTTGGATTACTGGTTGCCAAATGGCGCGAAGGTTGAGCAAACATCGGAAGACATGAAACGCATTGAAACTTGGTTATTAGAACAACCAGAAGTAACCAGCATTTCAACCTATGTCGGTGCCGGTGCCCCACGTTTCTCTGTAACCATCGAGCCAGAACCATTCGACCCTGCTTACGGCCAGATCCTTATCAACGCGACTGACTTCCCATCATTGAGCCCGTTGATTGCTCGTGGTGACAAGTGGTTAACTGAAGAGTTTCCAAACGCCGATCCACGCTTTAGAAGCTTAAAGCTGGCGACTTCAGACAAGTTCAGCGTAGAAGCACGTTTCTCTGGCCCTGATGTCGACGTTCTACACAACCTCTCTGAGCAAGCCAAAGCGATACTAGTGGCTCATCCAGATACAAAGTACGTTCGTGATGACTGGCGACAGAAGAGTAAAGTGCTTGAACCTATCATCAACCAAGACAAAATTCGCCTAGCGGGAATTAACCGAGCAGACATCGCCTTTGCAATGAAGCGCGCGTCTGAAGGCATGCCTCTTGGCCGAATGAACCTAAACGATGAGTTGGTAACGATTCAACTACGTGGAACTGAAAGCTCCATTGAATCACTAGAAACACTGCCTGTGCGTTCACTTCTTGGTTTGCACAGCGTGCCACTCGGTCAAGTGATTGATGGATTTGAACTGACCAGTGAAGAAACCATGATTTGGCGTCGTGACCGAGTGAAAACTATTACAGCACAAGCAGGTGTTGGTCGTTACACCACGCCAGCGGCAGTGAGAAACTCAATCAAAGATCAAATCGAAGCGATTCACCTACCTTATGGTTACAGCCTTGAATGGGGTGGCGAATATTACGACGAACACAAAGCCGTGAGCGACATTCTCAAGCAACTTCCAAAAGCAATCTTGTTGATGGTGATTATCTTGGTGGCGATGTTCAATGGTTTCAAACAGCCCGTCATCATCTTCACTACCCTGCCATTGGCTGCGACAGGCGCAACGTTCAGCTTATTGCTGCTGGATAAACCGTTCGGATTTATGGCATTGATAGGTGCAGTAACACTCACCGGGATGATCATCAAAAACGGCATCGTGTTGATGGATCAAATTGAGCTTGAGCGTACCAATGGTCGTTCATTATCAGACGCAATCAAAGAAGCAACCGTAAACCGAACCATGGCTATTTCAATGGGTGCATTAACGACTGCTCTTGGCATGATTCCACTGTTAACCGACCTGCTGTTCGACCAAATGGCCGCAACCATTATCGGTGGTCTTGCCGCTGCAACCGTGTTGTCATTGTTCGTAATGCCAGCGTTATACAAACTTTTCTACCGCTCAGAAGAGAGAGTGACTACGGTAAGCGAAGCCATTCAAGATGCGATTGTCGTCCTTGATGCAACACCCAATGGCACAGTTAGTGGAACTACAAATGATAACCAACCAAACATTAGTAAATAAGGAGCATAAACATGTATCTATTACCTCGGTTTAAAGTGGCTCCTATTGCCTTAGCATTACTGCTTACAGGTTGTGCGGTTGGCCCTGATTATGAAGAACCACAAACAACAATGGCTGAAACTTTTCTCTACAGTCAGAATAGCGAGAACCACAGCGAGACAAACCAACAACACCGTCACTGGTGGACGCAGTTTAATGATCCTACGCTAAACCAATTAGTGACCGATGTTCAAAACCAAAACATCCCACTAAAATTGGCGGCAGAGCGTATCAAGATGGCCAACTCGTATAAGAGTGTCGTTGAATCTTTCAAAGTGCCAACCGTGAATGTTGGCGGCGGTTACTACAACTATCAACTGAGTGAGAACGACTCCCTACTCGGCCCCGTATTTGGTGCGTCAGACGCAGTTGAATCTGCAACAGGCATGTCGTTATTGGAAGCGCAACACGATGGCGTTTTCTTAGGTGCGAGCATCGCGTGGGAAATGGACTTGTTTGGTCGAATTGACAAGCAATCCAACGCCGCAACGATTCGTATTGAACAAGCTGAAATATTCCAATCAGGTTTGAACACACTGATTACCGCAGATGTTATTCACAATTATCTGCAATACCGTGGCGCACAAGAACGTAAAGCGATTGCCCTTGAGAACATTCAAGATCAAAAGCAAACACTGGAACTGGTCACTAAGGTTGTAAGAAGTGGTTATGGATCTGAACTAGACCTTGCTCAAGCCAAAGCAATGCTTGCCGGAACAGAGTCTATCGTGCCGCAATTAGAGATAGCTGAGCAAGTTCACAAGCAGCGTGTGGCAGTGTTGTTAGGTGAATCACTCACGAGCGTTAATCAACGCTTAGCTGGCGAATTTACCTTGCCAAGAATGACAGACGTTATCCCTACGGGGTTACCTTCTGACTTGTTAGAACAACGCCCAGACATCCGAATTGCAGAACGTGAAATGGCCGCGATTAACGAAGAACTCGGCGCAAGCATTGCTAATCGCTATCCAAAGTTCTTCCTAACGGGCACGCCAGGTGTCACCGCAGGTAGCTTTGATGACTTGTTCAGCAGCGACTCGTTCGGTTGGGCTGCATCTGCAGGCATCAGTTGGAATGTGTTTGATGGTGGGCGCGGCGAAGCCATGGTTGAAATGAACGAAGCTCGATTCAAATCAGCAGCGCTCAATTACCAACACTCGGTAGACAGCGCGTTTGCAGAAGTAGACTCAACACTGTTCGCTTATGGCAGAAGCCAAGAAAACCAAAAGCGGATAGATGAAGCAACAGACGCCGTGGACAACGCCGTAAGCAAAGCGAAGTCATTATACAAAGCTGGCCTAGTGGATTACTTGTCGGTGTTGGATGCCCAGAGACAACAAAAAATGATGCAAGACCGTCAAGTCGCAGCCAAACTCCAGACGGCCAATACCACCATTGCGGTGTATAAAGCTTTGGGTGGGGATTGGAAAGTCGCAAACGAAACGCAGGATGTTGAATTAGCTCACGTTAACTAGGCTCGTAGCTCTCAGTTTTCTGCTGAATGATGTAATAAGCCTAATAAAAAATACCGCCGATATCGTCGGCGGTATTTTTGTTACTGAAAGTTGCTGTGGCAATTGTGCACCCATGTTTAACGGATACGTACCTTTCCAACTGGGTTTAAACGACTAAATCGGTATTTAGGGTAATAGACCCAAAACAGTTCTTCGTTCTTAGAGTCTTGAGCTATCAATAACTCAACCTCGCCAGAGTTAATCACAATACGTACTTTACTTTTTGACAAAGGTTTCGTTCTATTCATCGTTACGTAGTTACTACTTCTCAAAGAATCTAACAATTTAGATTCCTCAAACTCCTCATGAGCCTCCACAACGAAACTCGACACGCTCAGCTCTTCAGCGAGGATTTTTCGGATTTGATACTTCTGAGAGAGAAACAGAACGATACTGATTGCTGCGACTCCACTTAATAGAATCAACGCTTTTATATTTTTACGCCAGACCCCAACAAAAAGAACTGAAAGTAAGCTTACAATAAAAACTAAGGAGGTAACCGTAAACCAAATATCTAAATAATCGCCCATAATTACCCTATTCACCTCAACCTAGTTTAAGTACCCCTGATCATGTCTTCCATGACGAAAGTGAACTATTTACGCGACAACCAATGACTAGGAATTAGACGCTTCGTTGCTGTCTGTATCTACGGTTTTGATCAGAGGACCAGCGCACTCGACAAAATCACCGATATCGAAAGTATCTGGCGCATCGGCTCCGCCCGTCACACCAAAACTGCCTTTCACCGTTGGATCCTTCTCTGTCTTATCTACGCTCTACTTTATAAGTGTGACCATCAGGAAGGAGTTTGGCACACTCTTCCAGTGTTGAAGCGGTAGCACCCATGCTAAAACCGAATCAACACACTGCATACACTACTTTTCATTTTCAGCATAATAAAACCTCTCGAAGGCTATATAAACGCTACTTTGGCGCTTCTGATACTGTAAAATTGGTTTAAAAAGTGAAGGCATATGGCGTATCACCGATTCCTCGGAGGCGTTCAAGTCGCTCTATCGCTTCTTCTAGCGTTGGAGTATGGCCTTCTTCAATCCACCAAAGAACATAAGTATCTTCAGGTAAACGATGAAACCAATCACCCTTTCGGCGCATAAAATCACGGTGATGTGTGCGGAACATGAAGTTCTTTAACGAATCCACAGAGTCCCACACCGACATGTTCACAATCATATTTGGATCATCAAAAGCTTTGATATTGGTTGCGTCACCAGATTCATCTTTCAGACGCCAAACAAACCCTTCACTGCTTTCTGCGATTCCATTAACCAACTCTAAGTTATCGACAAATTCTTTGATTTCTGGTGCATCTAACGGGTATTTCGCCAAAGCGATATTTAACTGAGCTAATTTCATAACGTTTCTTCCTTGATAAATTATGAGTAAAACACTTCGGATACACCTAACTTTTTAAGTCCCATTTTGATACCGAATTAAAATACTCACGCCTAGAAGTAATCTGGTATTCGTCCATCAAAGTCAGAAGAGTCGTTCAAAATATACATACAATCAGAACTTCCCACATTCACAAAGCCAAGCTTATTATAAAATTGATGCTCAATATCGCTGTGTAGGTATAAAGCCTTACAATTGTAACGAGTGAATAACTCCGTTCTTACCAAATTGATCAACTCAGACGCATAGCCTTTGTGTCGTAACTCTTGTGGTGTAGCCACAGAGCCAATACCGCAACATCCTTTTGCAAGACCAAACATGTCACGGTAGACGATAAGAGATGAGACAACATTATCCTTCGCGACCAACGCATACCAGGTGCCAGACAAGTACTTTTCACTGTTACGACAAACTGTTAAGTAATCGTCTAACGACAAGCCATTACCCCAAACATCGAAGCCCATTGTATAAATGGTATCTAGTTCATGAAGCTCTGCTTTTCTCAAGTGCATTACTCTAAATATCCTGAATTAACTAACTCATGTAATGCCATATTACCTAGACAACGACGGCGACCAACAAACTCACAGATACGAAGCAAACTAAAGAACCGCTACACCTTCAACTTCAATCACTGAGTTAACATTCGCGCGTTCGATTACCTTGAGTAAGGTTGTTTGAATTAGCTCATTGTCTCTAATTTCAGTTTCACAAGAAAAACGCTCTTCTTGAACACTGTCTCCCTCGCCCATTACAAATTGGACGGCTACTTGAGTTGCAACCTCTTTTGTTGGGCCAAAGTACGCTAACGTAATTTTAGGGTAGCCGTTGTCGCCTTTCTTAACCTGTTTAGCAATACGTTTCTTCGCTTTATCTAAATTCATACCACTTCCTTTTTAAGCTGAAACTCAAGATGACACTAACGTCTTGTTATGTCGATGCTTCACTATAAAGTATTACCACAATCGCCACATGACTTTATGGCCGCGAATCCGCTTTTTCTTGTGTTAGTTTTTCCACATGAGCTACAAAACTTTACAGAGTGGATATTGTAAATTGAGACTAAAGTAACCAATGGAACCCAGACCAACAATTTTGCTCCTCCACCGCCCGATAAATAGATATAGCCGATTAAGAAAACACCAAAAGTAACAGTCTGGAAAGTCCACAACGCTTGTTTGAACTTAGCGTTTTTGATGACAAAAAATGTAAAAAATCCAATAACGCTACTGATAAGCCCATAAGCAATAAACCCTATAAAGATTTCTTGTTGACTCATAAACTGTCCTTGTTCATATAACGTTATCTGAAGTTGGGTAAAATATAATGAAAGCGCCACGCATTAAGTGTCTATTCTACAGAAAGGCTAAAACTCATCATGAGTATCGCGTTCTTGGTGCGCAGGAAAAACAATTTCCAGGACACCATTCACGTTAAGAGTGAACAAAACACTTCCGCGCTCAACGCCCTCTTCATTCATATCAGAACAACCACGAAAAACTTCCCAGTCGAACGAATAATCAAGCTGGTACTGTTCACCGCTATTGTAGGAAACATTTTTGATTACAATACCATTTGGGTTGTGAGCCATATGATCTATGTGGGATAAATCTGGGATGAGCTTACGTTCGAAATCACTTTTGTTTTCAGCTAAAAATGCAGCCAATTCGGAGCATAACGCAGCGCCATTGATTATCGGTTTACTGGAATTAAAAATGAACATTTTCAAACACTCCTGCAGCTTATTAAACTTATTGGGTTCAAGCTCAAACTCTCGACATCATAACTATATCTATTAATTCATCTTCGACGAGCACAGCTTTACGCTTTGTACCTTCGATTTCAAAACCGAATGATTTGTACAACGCCAGTGCCGCTTTGTTGTTAGCGTGAACTTCTAATTCAAGACGAGCTAAATCGAGTTCATTCTCACAATAAGATAACAAGTACTCCATTAAGAAACGACCAACGCCTTTGCCTCGCGACGCTTTGGCGACAACAATACCAAAAGACGCCGAATGCTTGAGTCTTGGTTTTTCAGTCGTGATGATACCCAAGTGCCCAAACACTTCTCCACCCGTTTCAACAGCCACGAAATTGTGCTGGCTATCATTGAACATTAAGTCGAATTTTTCGCGTTTTATATCGGGTGAGTAGCGGTTGTTGTTAACTACTTCCTTCTCAATATAAATATCATACAAGGCTGATAGATCAGCTGAACACATTGTTCTAATTTTCATAAACCACCAGAATTATAAACAGAATAAACGCACTATCAGATAACGAACAACGTTACCAACGCACTCAAACTTATCGCCAAAATCAAACTTACCACCAAAATCCAAGAAGCTAAACCAAGTTAGAAATGATAAGCGTAGTCAGTATGTTTAAGTTGATTGTGATGTAGAGGCTATCCACCGATTTTTTTTGACATGTTGAAACCTGTAACCTCAAAGCCAACATCTTTATATAACTTCAGCGCGCGTTGATTGTGATAAGCAACCCTAAGTTTTATTTGATTGATACCAATAGCTTTTAGTTGAGCTTCCAAAGCAGAAATTGACTGAGTGCCGTAGCCTAAACCTCGACACTCACTCGAAACAAAGAAGTCGTATATAAAAGTGGATTTATCACCAACATTTATTGAGTGCCAGAGATAACCCACTAACTTAACCTCACCATCCATTTCTGCATCAATGCACAATAACGAATGTTCATTACCTTGAAGCCCATTGGGGAAACAACGGATCAAGTCCTTTTTCGCTAATTCGATGGCGACGTCTAAAGAATGCCCATAGTTCTTCGCTATCTCCTGACTGTAATCATCAATAAAATACTGACAATAAGCCGGATATTCTTCTTCGCGCATCACTCTAAGTACAACCATATCATCCCTTCTTTACGTTAAATTCAGTTCGCATATCGCGACAGTTTCTTTTGTTATCCCCAAAAACCTATCACGCTTGTGAGTAAATATATTGGTAATGCTGGCCACATCATTAACAGACTCAAACTATCGGTCCAATCAGATTGAAGTTCGTAAGACGAGCTTATAATGCTGCCATAACAAGTAGCCGGTTGATATAAGTAACATAAGAGCTGATGTATAAAAACAGAGAGTAAACTCGATAACCCTAGATGGCGTTTCTTTGTTTATAGCGAATCAAAAACGGAATCCGACCTCAAACAAAAACTAGAGACGTAATTAGCACCGCCGATAACCATTTCGAAACCTGTCTTTAAATTGTTCTGACACTAGACAATTCTCTTTAGAGATAGGTTGGAAAAGTGGTGAGTTATCATCAGCATTCTCAATAAGTTGAGATCCTATATATTCGAAGAAAGATTCTAAATCTGACCGTGTTGCTTCAACTATTCTCATGTAACCTCCTTCTTACGCGTAATTTTTTCTTTCAGAACTGAACCCATACTACTCACTACAAACGTAAAAACGACCGCCACAATCGGTCTATAGAAATCAAACGCACCATCTGTCATAAAAAAGTACTGATGAATAGCAACACCAAAACCAATACCTAACGCCAACTGCAAATTCTTGAATATTCGTTGTTTCATGTTAACTTCCTCGTAGAAAGCAAAGCTATGTTTAGGTATGAGCAACGTAATACAGAGGCTCTGCATTGCGCCTTAATCACTGAAACCTATTAGAAATAAAACTGCCACGCGTTGTAAATCAGGTTAAATGCTTGTATATATCTGATTACACCTTATCCGCAAAGTAAGTCATGATTTCTTCGGTAGTCATTTCCTTAGTTTCATTCGCAAAGCAATAATAGCTTGGGCGCATGTCACTAAAATACTGTATGTCCATTTCCAACCCTTCTAAATCTGGAAACAAACCAACTGGCATATTGTACTCGCCTGTTTCTTTGAATTTATAGAACAAATGGGTGCCACACTCAGAACAAAAACCACGAGAAGCCCAAGAGGAAGACTTGTACATTTTTACTTTATCAACCCCTTCTATTTTCACTTGAGTACCACATTTCACAGCAAAAAATGGAGCACCTCCCCAAGTTCGACATGACTGACAATGGCAAACCGTAAACTTAGGATTGATGTTTTCAGCCTTGATTTTTACCACACCACAAAGACAACTAGCCTCAGAATATGACATTGAAATAGCTCCTAAATTGATGAAAAATATAACGTCGAGTTAAGTAATGATCAACGAAGACCACCAAACCTAAACCATTACACCGTAAACACAAACCCGACTTGAACTGAAAATGCCAAGTGTTGGGAATCAGCCCTAAACGCTTGTTATGTGTAATTTTCTATGTACTTCCTTAAGAACTCTTTCGGTTCAAACAAAGAGCTAATTGGAAGTTTAAGATTCAGCTTTTCAATTTCCACTGCCGAAGAGCCATGGTATTTCTCAAAGTCACTCCAACTGCTCTTGTAAACATGCTTTACAATTTGAAAGTCTAGTAACAACTGGGAGAACAATTCAGGACTATATCCCACCGTCTCAGCAATAAAGTGCTGTATAGCCGGATGTTTACCTTGAACCAATGCCAAATAAAATCTAGCGATGTCATTAACATGGATATATTGGTTATAACCTTGAGATGGTATCGCTACTTGAAGAGTTTGGTCAGATAAGGAATCTACGATTCGCTTTAGCTGACAGTTTTCTCCGCCATAAACCAAACTAGGACAGTAAACAACATGCCACTTCTTTTTGATAGCGCAACCGATTGTAACTGTGTCCGGTTTTACCGCCTCTAGAGGCTTAAGCCTAAACTCTTTGAGGTCATTGTGAGAAGCATTACCAAATAGCCAAACACCCGATGTGTGGATTTTTGTCGCTCCTTCAGCAGCTAATCTATCCAACTGCGTTAGTAGCTTGGACTCTATATCCGCTATTTCCTCCGGCGAAAATTCTGACCAATGTGGGCGAGCACAATTTATAACGATATCAAAGTAACCAGAAAAATCTGATGGCACTTTCGTAAGCTTGCGAGCAGGAGGTAAAACACCGCTAGTCCTGCTGTAGATCGAAACTTCAAAACCACTTTCGACAAACATCTTAGTCACGTGGCTACCAATATACCCATTGGCTCCTGCTATAAGTACCTTCATTCTTTCCCTGAACTATAGATTACACATAACGAATGACATGGATTCGCCCTACCGGGGAGGATCTGCCACACTTATGTGGTGCTTAATTGTGCCGTAATCCCTAAAGCCGATTTAAACCTTAAATACCAAGCGTTGCGAATCTACTTAAATGGTTTGTTATAAATTTGAGTATGGATTCATCCATGCCTTAGGAAATTTAGAGAACAACGTATAACTAATTGCTTCACGTAAACTAAACTTGCCTAAAAGGCACATTACTAACGAAAAAACACTCGCGACACATACAACACCAGCATACACCGACAATACTAGCACTAAGATCTGTGAACCTAGAAATTGATAAACACCATACTCTGAACCATCTAATTGGCTTAACGGTAAATTAAGATCAACGCCAAACCAACCTGTTAACAGCATGCTTGATTTAATACAGATGAAGATGCCCAAATTACACCAAAAAAGCCAACATAAGACGTGATTTTTTGATATTTCATCGGTAATCGATACTGTGCTTTGAACGCTTTAATAACCATTACACCGCCTCATTTATAACGCTAAGCTAAGCGAAAAAATACGGTTGGCTAAAATGTGCGAGGCACAAGCGAGAGCTAACTGTAATCTTTCCGTTTTTGAGTGACTTGTTAGATTTTTGAACAGTCAGCCGTTTCTACATTAGCTTCCGTGATGTATTTACTATCTTTATCGTAGTAACGGTAAGAAATATCGATAGCATTATCTACAAAATATTCCATCCCTGGCGAAGTACAAACAAAACCGGTTACTTGCTTAGTAATTATTTCTTGGACTTTTTCAGTATCGAAATCATCCACGCTGTAATTTATCAAGGTGTATTTATACACCAACTTATTTTCAAGTGCATACGAACTATCAATTCGGGTCTCACTATCAACCATTTGTGGTGCAATTTTGTTAATTGCGTTAACTGAAGCTTTTAACACATCAGCTATTGTCGTTTCTTCGTTCTGAACCGGTGTAGACTGGCAACCAGCGACCATTACTAAACCAATAGTTGATAACAATAATTTTTTCATATAATTCTCGATAAAAAATATAACGAATGATATGGACTCCTTCTATCTGACACTCTGTGTGGCATACTTATTTAGTACACGCTTAAGAACTAGAAGTTACTATATCCACCATTCAAACTATTGGCGTGACCTCGCCAAGAATGCATTTAGTATTCACATCGTTGATGCATATGGCAAGTGCATCCTACGCAAAACTGTTAAAAGAAACAAAATCTTAGACACATTCGCTAAGTTACCTCCCTGCCTCATTGGCATCGAGACTTGCTCTGGTGCACACCTCTGAGCTAGAGAACTGCTTCAAGATCTATCGAACAAGATTTAATACCTTAACCTAGAAATACTGCACTATGATCGCAGAGTCTCTGCTTTAGTCCCTGAGATGGCTTCAGCCAAAGCCCTGATGGATATGGATATTCCAGGTGTCGATGAACACAGTGCCATTGTCGCGACCGTCAATGACGCCAAACAATTTGGCTCTAGCCGCCAATTTTCCGCTTGGATAGGGTTGGTTCCAAGACAATACTCAACAGGTGGTCATGTTCATCTTGGTCGCATCAGCAAAAGAGGCGAAAAACACATTCGCACTCTACTTATTCATGGCGCAAGAGCCGTTATTGCACGATGTAAAGAGAAAACCGATCGCAACAGTATTTGGTTAAATCAACTCGTTGAACGCCGAGGTTATAAACGAGCAGCTGTCGCCCTAGCAGCAAAAAACGCTCGTATAATATGGGCATTATTAACAACAGGAAAAGAGTACAAGATTAACTATGTAAACGGTTAACACTCACCGAGTCAAAGCAATAGCAAATGATGACAATACGACCAGGCCGAGATGCCTAAACCTGTTTAATTGGGAAGTAATAAATACTGTTTAACGAATGAGGCTGGCATCAAGCGAATATCATCAAGGTGACGGAACGATTCCGATTAAACACCGAATGTAGAGCTGCTGTCCGATCCACTGTTGTCAGCGGGAGCTATTGTTGACAAAAGAGGGAGTCCATGTAGCCCAATTAAGGTGTGAGCCACGCTACCACAACACTCAATTTGGACGCCGTAAACACTAAACTAAACCCAAACCAAAAATGCCAAGCGTGGGGAATCACTCTTAAACAGATTGTTAGCCGTAATGTGCTTCTCTGTGACAATTTGGACAGAGAGCTATAGCATTATCAACAGTATCATCGCCCCCCTTAGCCAAGGGCACTTTGTGATGCACTTCTAAATAATACGTGTCGTCCTTTTTTCTTCGGAACGGTGCGATATTTCTACACTCCTCACAGTGCTTACCAGCTCTATACAAAACTTCAGCAACTACGTCGGGGTTTCTATCATAAACAGCTGTTGTTACATATCTCTTTTGCGGCTTTGACTTTGCTGTATTAAGACGTTTTTTGCGCTCTTCAGAACTAGATTTCAGAGATTTTTCTACGTTTTTTACAAAAGACGATACTACCTCTTCATATAACTCCCTACCCGAACCAAGCTCAGATAAGAGTATTTCAGAGACCTCTGATTGCAATGGTTCACGAAAAGTTATTCCCTGAGAACAAAAGTGTTTTTTAAAATTGCTCCAGCCTATATTCCCTCCTATTTTTTGCGGAAGGATTTCACTCAAAACATCTTCGTCAAGAATTGGAAAATCGATTAATTTGGAAATATTTTCCAACTCAAAACGATATGGAAACTCGTTTTCTAAGTCATCATAATGCGAGATGACTTTAAAAATACCACATAAGCGGAAATGATCATGCCCGATTGGCTTTTGAATAACAAAGAACTCTGAACCTACGGAGACCTTGTTTCGCTTAGTTTCACTTGTTAGTCCATATCCCGAGGTTGAGTCAAAACTCCCTGTGTTCTTGGGACCATGATAAGCATAGTAATATTTCATTATCTCTCCATTGTTCCGATTACGGCTAACGCCCGCTTCTTACGAATCCCCTCATAATCAGGCGTAAAAACAATGAGGTAGACGCGCATCGCCGTCTTTGATCTAATGAATATCGCTGAACACACATTTCGAACAAGTGGATTAACAATGCGCGACATTCAGATTCTACAACAAACCATACAAAACCAATGCCCCTCCATTCACAAAAAACGCGTTAGTTCTCTGATACTTGCTACAAAAAGTGTACTTGACGGCTCAGACTTAACGCTGACTAAACTAGGTCGCAAACTGGAAACTAATACCACGGTAAAACATGCGATCAAACGCGTTGATAGACTGCTTGGAAATCGCCAACTACATCGTGAAAAAGACCTAATTTATAAATGGCATGCCTACTTAATAACGGGCGCCAACTCATGCCCTGTGATCCTTGTGGATTGGTCTGATGTTCGTGAACAACTTCGTTATATGACGTTAAGAGCATCCGTTGCACTTGATGGTCGAGCCATCACAATCTTTGAACAAGTTTTTGAGTATGGCCAATATAATTCACCGAAAAGTCACCAAACATTCCTCGATAAATTGCAGAGTATTTTACCCAGTAAAACCAGTCCAATCATCGTTTCTGATGCGGGTTTTCGAAATACTTGGTTCCGACAAGTTCAAGAGAAAGGCTGGTTTTGGTTAGGTCGTGTCCGAGGTGAAGTATCAATCAAACAACCTCATAAACCTTGGGTCTCAAATAAAACCTTTTATCCAACCGCTGTCCAGAAACCCAAATATCTTGGCCACTGCTTACTAGCAAAGAGATCACCGATATCTTGTGAAGCCTATGTTTATAAGGGATTAGAAAAAGGCCGAAAAGCCCAGCGCCATAGTAGAACCAGCCAAAAACACTCCGCTACACATCTCTACCAGCGCAGTGCGAAGGAGCCGTGGCTACTCGCGACGAATGTCCCTAGACATATCTTAAATGAAGTACAAATTACCAATCTGTACGCCAAGCGTATGCAGATAGAAGAGGCCTTCCGCGATCTAAAGAGTACCGCCTATGGAATCGCACTTCGTCACAACAGAACTCGTTGTACTAGGCGATTGGATATCCTGCTTCTTATTGCGTTGCTCGCTGAAATCTTGATGTGGTGGAATGGCCTCATTGCAGTACAGGCCAAATGGCATTTTGACTTCCAAGCCAACAGCATTAAACACCGCCGAGTTCTCTCCATACCTCGTCTAGGGAGAGAGGTTCGAAATCATCGGCGATATCAAATTAATGAATCCCAATATAAATGGGGAATGTTCGAATATCAAAGGCTCACACACAACGCAGGACTAGGGAAATTATGAGGGGATCCGTCAGCGCCCGCTTAAGCGGACAAACATAGTTGGTTATAATGTGGAGCGAAGCGGAACCTAACCAACTGTTTTTGTTCCGTTTAAAGCGCTTGTTATGTTTATTTTCAACTCCTGACGCGCAATTTCCTGTACTTTTTTCAAAGCTTCCGTCATTGCCTTACGCACAGTTCTATAATGACTAGCTTCATCGTCAACTTCATTAGAGTCATAAAAAACAACAAATTGCAGTCCTGAAATAACTTTTTCAACTTCAGGATCTAAATATATTGATTTAGAGAAAATTAAATCGAAAATATGATTAATGGCATTTATTGAACTAGTCCGTAACTTTTCATCAATCTTATTATCTTTATTAAGTTGTAATCTTTTATTACATTCTTCGTAATATTTCGTTGCTTTATCAACTTCTTCAGGATCAAATTCTTCCTCTATTGAAATGTGATAAAGATAGTTTACATATTCGTAGTCTTGATAATCATCTAATTGATGATTAACATATTTTTGGATATGTAAAAGTTTTTGCAAAATATCTTCATATGCTTCTTGTTTTTTAACCCATACCTGTTGTGAGACCCAAGATTTATCTGAAAACTCATTCTTAACACTCTCAACTACAGTTGTATTTTGACTTAATTGGTCTTTTAGATTATCAAAATCAGTTTTTGTCGCTATATTTTTTGCTCTTACGTTTACATAAGCACCAAAAAATCCAGCAACACCAGTAATTAGAGCAAGTAAAAGAGTATCGACTATATTCAAATTGTCACCTTCAACGATTAAACATAACGCCCAATTAAGCGGACTAAAATTGTTGGTTATAATGTGTAGCGAAGCGGAACCTAACCAACTGTTTTAGTTCCGTTTAAATTGACTTGTTATATTTCGATCAAATCATTAATTCGTTTTATTTGTATTTCACTACAATGCTTACTGTCTTTGAGTTTTTCAACCCATTGAATATCAGACTCTCTAAAAGAAAACCTTCCACTTGTTCCTAATTCTGCAATTATTTCGTCTATATCACTCTCAGAAAACCAATTTATTTTATCTCTAAACTCATTCCATGTAGCCCAACACTTACCAAGTTGATTAGGTCCAGACCACCTTAATACATTTACTATATGATCAATTCTATCCTCAAAAACATCACTCTCGACTCCCGGAGAAACTCTTAAAATATTCATAAATGGCTTTCTTGCCGAATAGAAATCCCAAACACCATCTGATTCTGCGCATAGCGTCATTACAGACTTATGAAACTTTTCTTTAGTCTCAAAATCAGGATAACCACAGTCATTAGTCATACATATAATTGTCTGAATCAACTGATTTATTTCACGGTATGACATTCTATTTTCTGGAGCAAGTAGCTCTCCACCAAACTCAGTATAAAGAAATTGTTTGGACATCAATTCAACAAAGGCACTAACTGCTTGGCGCCTCGAATCCTGATTACTGAATATTTCTAATATTTTTTCATTAGTTATTTTCTTTTTATCAATGATGAGAGTTACAATCTGTCTTAGTCTACTTTCGATATTCTCATGTTCAACAAAAAAGCGTTTTGAAGACTTCTTGTATTTTCTATATTCCGTTGATAAGTCTTCTAAGAACTCCCCTATCTCAGCTTTAATTATATGTATATTTTTATCTTGAAATAGAAGCTTTGATTCTTCTAATACGCTATCTTCAACGCTTGGGTGTACAACCATATACGCAGGTGGCTTTTCTTCTCCTAAATGTGCATAAACCTCATCATATAAAAAGCTAACATTAGGATCCGTCAGGCTATAACCAAGAAATATCGGGGACGCTTCAGAAAATAAAGTATAAATTTTTCTATTTAAGTACGTGTCTTCTCTTTGAAATGAGAAATATTGACTTTGAGTCACAACAATACTTTCAGGACGCCCTACATCACCATGTATCTTAAAGATATTTCGACCTTTATTTGATACTTGAGGCGATTTACCTTTCCTGACAACTACATTCACTAAGTTATCAAATATGGTTTCTAATTGATCATCCCAATTTGTCGTTACAATTGTTTTAGGAGAAAATGCTCTAAATCTTCTAATCCAATCAGGTTTAACATCATCCTTCTTTAATTCTAGTAAAACATCAGCAACTAGAGAATTGAATTTATATTCGTCATATTTTAGGTGGTGAATAGCAAATGAACATAACAGCTCTGCTGCCTTGAGAGGATTCTTAACGTCTAACTTTAATGGATATTCTATTGTCTCGCTTATTTTGATTAAAACGTCTTCCCAACTGCCGAAACCAAAATTGTAAGAAAACCCAGAACCGATCCATAAAAAATAATTTTCAGAAAAAATCGATGAAAAAAGATTAATTTTATCTTCTTCTGCTAACTGTTCAATGCAGCTCATAGTACCTCGGAGAAATATAACAGCTATTAGACAGAAAAATTCTGCACTTAAATACAGAATCATTCTATCTAGTTTCATATGGTCAGAACTCTACCACAATTAATCACAGAATTTCAGTGACTTAAAACATAGATAGACTCATTGAATGATAAAGTTCAGAATATTTCCATATAGTATGAATTTCGCAAGAAAACCGCCAAACTGGATATAAACACAGTAGTCGTACGCGTACCCCAAACACAAAAAAGCCTGCCATCTATGCGAACATAAATGGCAGGCTTTTAACGTTAGTTAAGGTTGTGAGTAGCTAGCTTACGCGGCTTCGAATGCTAGGGCTTTCTTCTCTACTTGGCGGAAGATCAGCGTTAGTACGCCGTTTACTGCTAAGTAAAATGCACCAGCAATACCGAACACGGTGAGTGTGTCGTAGGTTTGGCCGTTGATACGCTGAGCGTAGCCCATCAAATCCATGATGGTGATGGTGCTTGCCAGTGACGTGCCTTTGAAGACTAGAATTACTTCATTTGAGTAAGCTGGAACGGCGCGGCGTAGTGCGTATGGCAGCAACACTTTAAGCGTTGCGATTTTGTCCATGCCTAGTGCGCGACATGCTTCCCACTGCCCTGCTGGAATGGCGTTGAATGCACCTCTGAACAGTAACGTACTGTACGCTGCGGTGTTCAAAGCTAATGCCAACATCGCACAGAACCAAGGTTGACTTAACCATGTCCATAGGAAGCTTTCACGAATCCAATCGAACTGACCCGGGCCGTAATACACCAAGAAGATTTGCACCAATAATGGTGTGCCGGTGAACAGCGTAATAAGGCCACGAGTGAACCAATGTATTACTGGTAATCTTAGGATCAGTGTTACTGTCATCAGTAGTGACAAGATACAACCTACAAGCAAAGAAGCGCCTGTCAGTTGAAGGCTGGTCGCTAAGCCTTCAAGCATTTGAGAGAGGTATTGTTGATTCATGCCATTGCCCCTTTGTTACCCAAACCTTGAATAGAGAACTTGCCATCAATCACTTTCACCAATCTTTGCGTAATTAAAGTGATGATTAAGTAGATAGCTGCTGCTGTCGCGTACCAAGTGAATGCTTCGTGCGTAGCTGCTGATGTTAATTGTGCTTGTTTCAATAGATCGGTCACGCCGATCAAGGATACTAACGCGGTGTCTTTCAATAAGACTAACCATTGGTTGGTTAAACCTGGTAATGCGTGCCTTACTGCTTGTGGTAATACAATTCCAAAGAATGCGCGAGATTGAGGAATACCCAATGCACTCGCCGCTTCTCTCTGCCCTTTACTTACTGCTTTCAATGCACCACGAATGGTTTGTGAAGCGTAAGAAGCGAAGATAAGTGACAACGCAACAACACCAGATAAGAACGGGCTAACTTCAATAAAGTCACCAGTGATCATGAAGAGCACTTGTGTTGAACCAAAGTAGATAAACAAAACCACCAAGATTTCTGGTAGGCCACGTACGATAGTCACGAACGCGGTTGTCGGCCATTTGATTGCAATACGGCGAGACATTTCACCGCCAGCAAACAGTACCGCTAAAACTAATCCAACCAATAGACTTACGAACGCAAGCTGAACTGTCATCCAGCTTGCTTCGACGAGCCCTAAAGAGTAACCCGTTAACTGCATATTATTTACCGAAGTACTTGTTGAAGATCTTGTCGTATTCGCCGTTCGCTTTCACTGCTGCAAGTGCTGTGTTCAGCTGTGCAACTAGCTCTGGGTTGCTCTTGTTTACTGCAATACCAAAGCCGTTACCGAAGTATTCTTGGTTCGTTACTTGGTCGCCAACGTACGTTAGGTTGTCTTCTTTCTTGAACCATTCCGCTACAACGGCTGTGTCACCGAATACAGAATCGATACGACCGTTTTTCATGTCGATGAATGCATCTTGGTAGCTTGAGTAAGGTACCGCTGTTACGCCCGTCATTTGCTCCAGTAGGAAGCTCTGGTGAGTAGAACCGTTTTGAACACCAACACGCTTACCTTCAAGTGCTGCTTGGCCTGCTACTTTACCTTCGAAAGAGATGAATGCTGCTGAGTTATCGTAATAAGCATCAGAGAAGTTCACTTGTTGAAGACGCGCTTCAGTGATGTCCATTGCCGAGATAGCCGCATCGTAACGTTTGAATTTAAGAGCAGGAATTAAGCTATCGAATGCTTGGTTGTGGAAAGTACACGTTGCTTTCAATTCTTCACAAAGTGCGTTTGCTAGGTCTACGTCAAAACCTTGGATTTGATTGTTCTCGTCCATGTATTCGAATGGTGCGTAAGTTGCTTCCATTGCGAATTTGATTTCTTCTTGTGCCGCTGCGTTGAAAGAAGCAAGGCCGATAAGTGAAGCTAGTAGAATCTTTTTCATTTTGTTACTCCGAATACTGTTTGATAGCGGCCTGTGGCCATTCTTATAATTTGATTGTTTTGATCGATGTTGTGTTTAGCTAAATCTAGTGAGTCAACTTTCTTTTAATACGTGACTTACTTAATGAGTAAGATACTCGGCAAACTCTGGCGTCTGCGGATTAACGAATGAATCGCTGGTGCCGTGTTCAACGATGTAACCTTTTTCGAGGTAAAGAACGTGGCTTGCAATCTTCTTGGCGAACTCCACTTCGTGTGTCACAACAACTTGAGTAATCCCCGTGCCACTTAGCTCTTTAATAATGCTAACGACTTGGTTGGTGATCTCAGGGTCGAGTGCTGCGGTTGGTTCATCAAATAGCAGTACATCTGGCTTCATCATCAATGCACGCGCAATCGCGACACGCTGTTGTTGGCCGCCAGAGAGTTGAAGTGGCCAAGCATCAGCTTTGTCTGCAAGTTGTAAAGTGGTCAATACCGTTTTCGCTTGTGCAATGGCTTCTTGCTTGTCTAAGCCTGCAACCTTGGTAGGAGCTTCAATTAAGTTCTCCATTACTGTCATGTGTGGCCATAAATTGTATTGCTGGAACACCATGCCGACTTTACGACGTAGTTTCAGACCCTGTTTTTCTTGGATCTGACCTGCAAAATCGAATTGCTCGTTCGCAATGTCCAATTCGCCGTTGTCCGCGATTTCCAATAGGTTCAAAACACGCAGTAGTGAACTCTTGCCTGCGCCGCTTGGGCCAAGCAATACCAAGGTTTCGCCACTCTCACAGTTAAAACTGATGTCGTGAAGAACTTGGGTATCACCGTATGATTTGTTGATGCTCTTTACTTGAATACTCATGCCACAATACTGCATTAATTGTCATTTGTTGGTTATTCTATTCAAATTGACGTTTTATGCAAGATAAATGTATAAAAAACTATTTTGTTGAATTTATGTAACAGATATTGCACAAAAAACAGTCGCTATGACTGGTCTTACATCTTTAAATCACAAGTCATTGATAAAACTAGCATCGAGATAAAAAGCAAACGTTTTACTGTCAATTATAAATCATCTATCGGTTGCCTTCTTATGAGTGCGCTCTCCTATTAACGCCAATTTAATTGCATAAAAATCAGGGTTAAATACCCATTTTTCTATCGAACTGACTAGATCGGAATGCTTAATTTTCCTTTAAGGTCGTTTCGAACTATGCACTTAGTGATGATGAAATATTGGAAATTGAGTTTCCTAGGGAGCATGAAGTGGTAATAAATGCTTTAATGGGTTCTATTCTCAACAACAATTACTTCCCAGCGAACAACGCGCCGTACAGGCAAAAAGCCATAAACCATAAGCAAGAAGTAATAAGTAATAAGTAACAAGCCATCTATTTTTAAAGCGACAACACATTAAGGCAGTCATATGCAAAACGATGTCTCTTCTACGCTCGACTCGAACCAGCGACAGACTCAGCGAGCGACTCAACAAGCGCCAGAGAAAAAAAGCCTCAGCATTTTATTTGAGCTAAGCAAATTCATTCAGCCTTATAAAGGTCGAGTGCTCGTCGCACTACTCGCCTTGATCTTTACGGCAAGCTTAACGCTTTCAGTTGGCCACGGGATTCGTCTGCTTATTGATCAGGGTTTTAGTCAACGTTCATTAGAAGATTTAGGCAATGCGATTCAATTCATCATGGTCGTTGTAGTGTTGATATCAATTGGTACCTTCTTCCGCTTCTATTTGGTCTCTTCTGTTGGGGAGCGTGTGAGTGCGGATATTCGCCTATCGGTTTTCAACCACGTTGTAACACTGCACCCGAGCTACTTCGAAACCAATGGCAGTGGCGATATCATGTCGCGTATCACTACCGACACGACATTGCTTCAAAGCATCATTGGTTCGTCGTTCTCAATGGCAATGCGCAGCGCATTAATGTGTATTGGCGCGATCATCATGCTGTTTGCGACCAATATTAAGCTAACGCTTATTGTATTAGCCTCAGTGCCGTTCATCTTAGTGCCTATTTTGTTTTATGGCCGACGAGTTAGAGCCCTCTCTCGACAAAGCCAAGACTCGATGTCTGATGTTGGTTCTTATGCGGGCGAAGCGATTGAGCACATCAAGACAGTGCAAAGTTACAGCCGAGAAGCGCAAGAGAAAGCGTCATTCGCTGTTGAAGTGGAAAAGGCTTATGAGATTGGTCGCCAGCGCGTAAAACAACGTGCGATTCTTATCTCTGGTGTAATTGTTATTGTGTTCAGTGCGATTGCAGGCATGCTTTGGGTTGGCGGCAGTGATGTGATTAACGGCACAATGTCTGCCGGTGATCTCGCCGCTTTTGTATTTTACGCGATTATGGTTGCTTCATCTTTAGGCACTATTTCTGAAGTGATGGGCGAACTGCAACGCGCGGCAGGTGCAACCGAGCGATTAATCGAGATACTGCAAGTCGAAAGCCATATTGTTGCGCCAGTAGCGGATCCAACATCGCTTGATAAGCTAACGCCAGAAGTCGCTTTCAACGATGTGACCTTCTGTTACCCATCAAGACCCGATCAACCAGCGACAAAGAATCTCACACTGACCGCGAAAGAAGGCAAAGTGTTGGCATTAGTTGGCCCGTCTGGCGCAGGTAAAACCACCCTATTCGAACTGTTGCAACGTTTCTACGACCCGCAAGTGGGAAAAGTGACGTTAGGCGGTGTTGAACTGAACCAGTTTGACCCGAACGAGTTAAGAAAGCAGATGGCATTGGTGCCGCAACAACCCGCTCTGTTTAGTAACGATGTGTTCCATAACATTCGATACGGAAATCCCGATGCTACTGATGAACAAGTTATTGAGGCAGCTAAAAAAGCGCACGCACATGAGTTCATCCAAAACCTACCTGAAGGCTATCACAGCTTTCTTGGTGAGCGTGGTGTAAGGCTTTCCGGCGGGCAGAGACAACGTATTGCGATTGCACGTGCCATCTTGAAAGATCCAAATATTCTATTGTTGGATGAAGCAACCAGCGCACTAGACAGCGAAAGTGAGCATCACGTACAACAAGCGTTAGAAGAGTTAATGCGTGGCAGAACGACGATCATTATCGCCCATCGTTTATCAACAATTAAACACGCCGACCAGATTGCGGTGCTCGATAAAGGACAGCTAGTAGACATCGGCGACCACCAGTCTCTCATCAATAGCTGCGAATTGTACCAACGCTTAGTTGAGCTGCAATTCAAACACCTTAATGCGTAATCATTGAGTGGATGTGCGTAAGTCGTTTGTTTAGTGAGACGCTAGTCAATAAGTAACGGAAAGTTAAGTCTCTGACATTGTGTGGTTTCAAGCTTCAAAAACTTAAATCACACGTGTTGCAGTTTTGTTAATTTAGCGGTAGGGTTTTTATTCCAATAACAACTTATCCCGATGAAGGATAAGCCGATAACATTAATTACCCAGATAACATTAACTACACAGATAACAATAAGAGAGTTCGCATGGAAGCACTATTATCTGACTACCCTGTAGTAACAGAAATCCCTGTCGCTTGGGGAGAAATGGACGCGCTTAATCACGTAAACAACGCCGTCTATTTTCGTTATTTTGAGACCGCTCGCTTAGATTTCTTTAAACACGTCGAGTTAATGGAAGAAATGGCTATCACCAAAGTCGGCCCTGTACTTGGTGACACTTACTGTAAGTATTTCCGCCCAGTCACGTATCCAGATACGCTGATGATTGGCTCTCGAGTCACAGACATTCAAGACGATCGATTCACAATGGAATACGCGATTGTCAGCAAAGCCCAGAAAAAACTGACGACCATTGGTACTGCGACCATTGTGATGTTTGATTTTGCTTCGAATCAAAAAGCGCTGCTCTCGCTACGCTTAACGAGTGAGATTGAAAAGATGAATACGTTGAAAAGCCCATGCTTCAAACAAGAAGCCGTGACGGAATAAACGTTACACGCCAACTACATTCCGATCTCGTTTATGCTTCTTAAGAGACCTAAACATAAAGAGGCCACTCAATTGAGTGGCCTCTTTTTTCTATTTATTGGTTCGTATTACTTTAAACCTTGAGGTCTATAAACCTAGAAGCTTGCAGACTTTGCAGACTGCAAATCTTGAACCTTATAGACCTTGAACCCTACAGACCTTGCACGTATTGAGCGTTAGTACGAACTTCAACCATTTGCTCTAGGTTCTGTTGTGAACCATCAACACCGTTAATCAAACCTTGGAAATGCTTGATTAGCTCAGCCTTGTCTTGTACTTCTTTCGAACCAGCACCGATGTTAGTTAGGTCGATGAAGAATTCGTCGAACAGACCAGAGAAATCCGTTACAGCGTCATGGTTTAAGAACTGCTCGTGGTTGTAAATGCTTGGGTAGCCACCCTTTTGTTTATCTACCGCAAAAGAGATGCCTTTCACGTTAGTAATCGTGGTCGCTTTCTCACACTTCAACATACAACCCGCTTCAATGCTTGGCTTGTTACAACCAACCGTTCTTTGGAAGAAACACTGGCGGCTGGTCATCATCAAGATTGGGTGGTAGATGCTGTAGAACAGTTTGAAGTTCTCTGGACGGCGAATATGACGAATCTGACCTTTGTTGATCTCGTTCGAAATGAATGCGCCTGCACAGTTAAGCTCTTCTTTCAACGTAACCAGTGCGTGAGAGTTTGTGGTGTTCATGAACGGGCCTGCAACCCACTCGATACCCATTTCGTAAGCTTTGTAAGCAATACCCGTGTTGTTGGTTACGATGCGAGTTGGCTTGATCTCTTCAAGAATACGAACCGCTTCGTCGTAATCTTTGCCGATTAATACTGCTGGGAACCAAGGAATCAAACGTGGGTTTGCTGCCAAGATGTCGATGTACTTGTTACAACGCTTCTTGAAGCTTTCAGGCAATTTGAAATAAACATCCGCGTCAGTTACGTCACACAGGTGCAAGTCTTCCACATCAGCGATAAGCATCGACATGGTTGGCTTCTCGTTAACCTTTGGTTGCTGAGGCAGTGCTGGCACTTCAACGTGTTTAATCACTTTCACAGAACCGTTTAAGATGAAATCGATTTCGTCTTTTAAGACCGACACTTCTTTCAAAGGAAGAATCAGACCTTCATCTAGGTTGTCGTAGTTGCAGTTTTCAAGCGTATGAACAGCGCTCTTCACTGATTTGAAACGCTTCTCAAGTAACGATTGAGTAATTGCAGTCTCTTTAGCGGTTGCTAATAACGATTGAGATTGAACCGTAAAGTTCTCTTTATCTGTTGTTACCGTCACAGTAAAGGCTTGGCCTAATTTTGCATTGAACGACAGTGATACCCCAGTTTTACGGATATCAAGAAACTCAATCTTGTCACGCATTTCACTACCAAGCGCATTCTTAGATTCATAAAGATCGCTGGTCACTTCTTGAATTTGCACAACCGAGATTTCATTGTTCTCTTTCGTCGCTTTATCAACGGCATAATTCATGCTGTTGTCACGCGGGTTATCGATGAACATGTCTTTCGTTAAGTTGCCTTTAAGGAAAGAGTTGGTGAAATCGCGGTTGAATACTTTGTGCAGGTTCGAGTCGTCTTCGATCAACAAACCACTTTCTACAAAGCTATCAATTTGTTTGCGCCACGTATCAACTACTGTGTATACGTAGTGTGCGCCTTTGATGCGGCCTTCAACTTTCAATGAGTCGACTTTCGCGTCAACTAATTCAGGTAGGTCGTAGTACGCTGAGTTATCTTTTAAGTTAAGTGGGAACTTGTTACCTGCGTCGGTGATTTCGTATTCGTCACGACACGCTTGGCTACAACGGCCACGGTTGCCTGAATTACCAACACTTACTGAACTTGAATAACACTGGCCTGAGAATGCGATACACAGAGCACCGTGTACGAACACTTCGGTCAATACGTCGTGGTCATGTGCAACTTCCGTTAGCATCTTGATTTCTGGCAGATTCAATTCACGAGACAAGTTAACGCGCGTTGCGCCAATTTTAGACAAGAACTTAATCTGGCCTTCATTGTGCGTGGTTAATTGAGTCGATGCGTGAACATCAAGCGATGGAAAATGCTTTTTAACCAAATCGAACAAACCAAGGTCTTGAACGATGATGCCGTCTAGTTTTGTGTTCACCAGTTGGTTCAGTAATTTGGTTATGCTCTTAATCTCATGCTCCAGTAGCACAACGTTAAGAGTCAGGAACACTTCACAGCCATATTCATGAGCAAGGCGAATTACACCATTCAATTCATCTAACGACAGGTTAGAGGCTCTGTTACGAGCGTTGAAGGTGTCCAAACCACAATAAACCGCATTAGCTCCTGCTACGATGGCTGCTTTAATCGCCTCTACATCGCCACCTGGGGCTAATAACTCAATCTTTCTGCTCATTTTTGAAGTCGCTCACTTACTTATAATTTTTAAGCCGCGTATTCTACCTACATCACGATCTCTTTACCACCTAACAACACTTTTCAAACTAAATGATCTCAATTATGCCGAATGAATCCGACCTACCAATCCTTTATTCTTTACGTCGTTGCCCTTATGCGATGCGCGGCCGAATGGGCATCGCCCTGTCACAACAACAAGTTTTACTTAGAGAAATTGTCACTAAAGACAAGCCTAGCGAATTATTAGCCAGTTCGCCAAAAGGCACAGTTCCAGTATTAATATTGCCAGATGGACAAATCGTCGAGCAGAGCCTAGATGTCATGAATTGGGCACTTCAACAGAATGATCCTCAAGATCTTTTGCGTTCGAGCAATTCAGCCTTAAACGAATCAGTCCACCAGCTTATTAAAATGAACGATGAAGAATTCATCGGTTATTTAGAAAAATACCGTGCTTCCGTGCGTTACCGAAATGACGATGTTGAGCAACGTAGACTTCTTTGCGAGGGCTTCATATCCGTACTTGAAAACAAGCTCGCCAATCACGATTACTTGTTCGGAAATACACCGAGTCTGGCCGACTTTGCCGTGATGCCATTTGTTAGCCAATTTGTGCGCGTTGAAAAGAAGTGGTTTGTGCAATCTGATTATCAAAATGTAGGCCGTTGGTTAAGAGCACACCTTGAAAGTAAACTGTATGGGCAAGTGATGAAGCAATACCCTTTATGGAATGAAACTAAACAAGATTGTCTTTTTGGATAACACTAAATAACTCAAAATCGGCACCAATACGCTTAGATTGTACTGAATATCGTGACACTGTGTTCCCGGTGACACCATTGATGGCAGTCTAAATATCAACGAAAATAGCCTTTCACTTAACCACAACGTTAGTTTGAAATGGGCTATGCCGAAAACGAAAGTAAATCAATCCGATAAACCAAATCATTGCCATATACGAAATCATTGGCTTACAGAATGCGCGAAAATATCACTATTAGTGGCGTTCTCAATCAACCTCTCTGCCTGTAGCGCCAAGAACAAAGCGACGAACACGAGTCAGTCAAGTGAACAGCTGGCTCAGCCTTACACCGCTAAAAACTTCTATAAACAAGACAACAAAGTTACCTTGATCCTCTCTTTTTCAGGGGGCGGAACGCGTGCAGCTGCGCTTTCTTACGGAGTGTTACAAGCGTTACGCGACACCAATATCGACATTGACGGCGAAACCATCAACCTATTGGATGAAGTCGACATTATTAGCTCGGTATCGGGCGGCAGTTTTACCGCAGCTTATTACGGCTTATATGGCGATAAGATATTCGAAGACTACGAAGAAACCTTTCTCTATCACGAAGTATCTAAAGATCTACTTTCTATTCTCCTATCTCCGACTTATTGGTTCTCTTACGCCACAAGAACAGATAAAGCGACCGATTATTATGAAGCCAACATTTTTGGTGATAGTACGTTTGCTGACATTCGACGAGATGGTTCTCCATACATTGTGATTAACGCTACTGACATTTCTACCGGATCTCGCTTTTCGTTCACGCAAGAATATTTTGACCTAATTTGCTCTGACTTAAACAGTTATTCAGTTTCAAGTTCAGTGACGGCTTCTTCTGCCGTTCCTTTTGTATTCACACCCGTCGTACTTGAGAACAAAAACGACTGTGACAAAACAGAACACTTACAGCCCTCTTTTGAAGCGACCAGCTATCGCAACCGAAATCTGATCAAATCGTTAGAGTCATACAGCCATAAAGACGACATTAATTATCTTCATCTCGTTGATGGTGGAATTACTGACAACCTAGGCTTGCTGTCGGTTTATGAGATGTCTGAATATTTACGCTATAACGACAAAGAAAAACTGAAGAACTTACATAAAAATCAACAGGTACGCCCTATCGTCATCATTTCTGTTGATGCCGCTACAATGCCAGAGTCCGGCATCGGAAACACGATTGAAATGCCAACAATGAAACAAACGGTAGACGTGATCACCGATATCCAGTTGCACCGCTACAACGATACGACCAAAGATCTGATCGTCGACGAGTTAGAGTCTTGGTCCGAATTAGCTTCTTACCAAGACCGTAAGGTTGTCCCTTACTTTATTGAAGTCAGTTTGAACAAGACAGACAACAGCGCCAAGCGATATTTACTTAATCAAATCCCAACAGATTTTATGATAGACAAAGAAAACGTAGACCTATTGATTGAAGAAGGTAATAAACAGCTCCTCTCCGATGCCGAATTTCAAACCTTCTTATCTTTTGGCAATAACAAATAATGCTAATCTAGTTGCTTATAAATTAGCAAATCGGCAGTCAGCATTTTATTTATACAAGGCTTATTATGGAATTTGAAAACAACGTCTTACACCTTGGGTCATTCTTCGCAGTGACCATGGGTATCGTGGTGCTATTTATCGGACGAAGGCTTAATCAAGTCATCGGATTTTTGAAAGAATTCAGCATTCCTGAACCCGTTTCAGGCGGAATTTTAGCGTCTTTGTTGTTTGCTGGCCTTTACGCGACCACTTCAATTGAAGTCCAATTTGATCTGTTTGCTCGCGATGTATTATTGGTCTACTTCTTTACCACCATCGGTATCAACTCAAGTTTGAAAGACCTGTTTAAAGGCGGTAAACCGTTAGTGATTCTACTCGCGATCACCATCTTTTTTATGATCATGCAAAACATCGTCGGTATCTCCGTCGCCTCTATGTTTGGTTTAGAGCCTGTCTTTGGTTTGTTAAGCGGCAGTATTTCACTTATTGGCGGTCACGGAACGGCTATCGCCTGGGCACCAAAGGTCGCAGAAGAGTTTGGGTTGGAAAGCGCAATGGAGATTGGTATCGCCAGCGCCACGTTTGGACTTATCTTAGCCAGTTTAATGGGTGGTCCGATTGCTAAGTTTCTTATTAATCGCCACAACCTTAAACCTGCTGAAGGCCAAGACATTTCAGTGAATTCAAATGAGAGTAAGCAAAAGCAAGAATTGACGTCATTTCAATTTCTAGATGCTGTCTTAGCTATCCATATTTGTGTCATTGTCGGTGCTTTGCTGAATGAATTGATCAGCCAAACAGGATTACAGCTTCCATTGTTCGTATCGTGTTTGTTTGCGGGTATCGTGATCACCAACTTGATGCCAGATTCATACCCAAGAATATCTGGGACGAAATGGCCTACGCGCTCTCCTGCTATAGACTTGATTGCTGAAATCTCTCTAGGTACGTTTTTGGCAATGTCGTTAATGAGCATGCAACTTTGGACACTCATTGATTTAGCAGGCCCAATATTCGCAATACTGGCAATGCAGCTTTTATTAGCGGTAATCATCAATATCTTCATTGTATTCCCATCCATGGGGAAAACGTATGATGCCGCCGTAGTGTGTGCAGGCTTTGGCGGGATATCTTTAGGTTCAACACCAACCGCGATGGCAAACATGTCGGCAGTAAGTCAAAAGTATGGACACTCTGCACAAGCCTTCATCATCGTGCCGTTGGTATGTGCGTTCTTCATTGATTTAGCGAACGCCCTTATTATTCCTTACTTCATGAGAATGATGTAGTTAGCCTTTTTCTGGACAAGATAGCCCAACAAAAAGAGCCACTCATATAGAGCGGCTCTTTTTTTATTCATTATTTATCTGTTACCAGTAGCTTTTATGATCAACAAGCGACAAGCAAAAGCCTTATTTAATCGCTATCGAGATCTCGACTTCGGTTTCGCCTTTGTAGAATTCAAAATCCGTCGTGTAGGTTCGAGTATGTGGGCAATCCTGCGCATTGAAATACGCCCATACTTCGCCCCATAAATCGATAACCGCTTGCGGCAATTCACCGTCAGCAGAGAACGTTAGGTACTTACCTGCTTCAATTTCAGTTTCAACTAGGTCATCTAAATTGTTATCCGTTAGTGCATTGGTACACGCGATAACATCAAACTCACCAGTAAAATCCGATTCGTAATTGGTGTAGACACCATACACCTTTGAATCTGGTGTCAGTTTAGGAAAAGCTTGGTCGAAAAACCCTTGCCACAGTTGACCTATTTTCGCTTTAGCTGGATCCATTTCATTAGTATTGGTCGTTCTCACTGCGAACCCGTATGCCTTCACGGCTTCAATCGTTTCAACTTTCATCTGTTTTATTCCTAGCCAACGTTAGTTTCAGCATATTAAATCAATACTTAGTCTTCAATCTCTTTATGGCCGCACTTCTCACACACAAGATGACGAGAAAATTCATCCATGGACGCGATAAACGGGCCAAGGAACCAGCCTTTAATCACTCCCGCCCAAAACTCGTGTCTCTTTTGATTAGGTTTGTCTGCAAACGCACTCGTCTTTCTGACCAACACAACAACGTGTTGTGTGTCTTCTCGGCACGTGGTGCAATAGCATTGCTCTATGGTGTTATTCATTTGAAAGCCTATGACGTTTTGAATGAAATCTGCTGAAAATGAGGATTGTCGACACAGACTTCTAGTGTGGAAAGATCAGTGAGTACGACAAGCTGTTCTGCACCTTGAATACTGACCTTAATGCACTCTTCACGGCTGTCATTGCGTTGAGTATCTAATCCGACACATTCAATCTGCTCGCCAGACTTCAGCGTTAATTTGATTGGGTATCGGTGCATACACACAATCTCAATATAATCGTAATCGTTGCAACTAATCATAATACCCCTCCAATTCATCCACCACGCTAATGCGACACGCCATACTATGCAATATGCATATAATCAATCATTTACCCAAATCACATTGATGTTTGTCCGCAACTAAACTTGTTTCTAAATTTACGTCTAAAGCTACTTCTAAACTTAGCTTAATCCCGCTTTACCTATTCACGTTTCTTCTACTCGCGACTGCTTATTCTTTCGTTGTTAAATAATAATCGAGAACAAAACAATGAAAACCATGAACCATTTACACGTGTTAGCTTTCTTAGGTTTAGTCGCTTCAATGATGACGTTTAATGCGAGTGCCGCCTCAGAAATCGATGCGAGCCACTTCGCCAATGGTAAAACCAAATACCGACAGCTTTGTCAGGTGTGTCATGGTGACAAGGGTCACGGTGATGGCCCCACTGCCGCTTCATTGCCACACAAGCCCGCTAATATCGCTAATAAACTAGGCGGCTTTTTTACCAGTCCAAGTTCTGTGGCGGATGACATTTTAGAGGGTAACGTAGAACAAGGTATGCCAGCGTGGAAAGGTACAATTACCAAGCAAGATGCTCTGGATATTCTGACGTACGTAGAAGCTATCCAATAGTAAACGCTGTTCCATTCGCCTTTTGAACCGATATATCGGTTAATACTCCTCGTTCTATTGCGCTATCTATTTGATTAATTACACTCAATTTAATGGATAGTGAATAATATGGAATGTTATGACTCTCAAACCCTTAGCCATCAGTTCTTTGATGCTATTTTCTACGACAACACACGCCGTCAGTTTTATCGATGAAATTGATGGCCAACTCGATATGGGAGAATACCTCGCGGAAAATGCCTACGGTTTTCTTCCTGTGCCAATTCTAATTACAGAGCCTGCGGTAGGATACGGTGGCGGCTTCACCGGTATCTTCATGCACGAATCTGAAGAGCAAAAAAACACGCGTAAAGAGCTCGCTGAAAAATCATCGATGGTGGCGCGCAGCTTCTCACCCCTGCAATCACTGCGGTTGGCGGCTTTGCAACAGAGAATGGAACGTGGATGGCATTTGTTGGTCACAAGCGCAGCTGGAATGAGGACTCTATACGCTACCTTGGTGGATTAGGTTATGGCGATATCAACATGACCTTTTATCGACAAAGCTCTCCAAACGCCTTGTCTCCACTCGATCCAAACGAAGGTGTTGAGCTAGGGCTAAAAGGCATGGGTGGGATACAGAAACTCCAATTTAGAGTGCCCGACTCGCAATGGTTGCTGGGGTTTTCTCAACAGTTCTTCGCACCAACACTCTCACTTAATAATCATCCTAAAGCGCAAGAAATCTTAAACAACATTGGCAACACGTCACCGACCTCTTCCGGTTTGGGTCTAATCGCTGAATACGACAGCAAGAACAGCTTTCTCAATCCCACGCAAGGCTACAACTATGTCGCGGAATACCTTTGGTTTGGTGATGCGATTGGCAGTGATTACACCTATCAAACGTTTAATTTGGAAGGACTGAATTATTGGGAGTTAAACAAGGAGTGGAACTTAGCATTGCGAGGACAGTACAAATCATTGTCGACCAATGAACGAGTGCTTTCTCCTCAATATTACCCAGACATTGAACTGAGAGGCATCGCCCGTAATCGTTATCAAGGTGAGCACACGGTCGCGGCAGAAGTTCAAGTAAGCAAACAATGGACACCACGCTGGTCAACCGCTGTGTTTACGGGAATTGGTTATGCAGGTGACAGCGATAAAGATATGTTTGATCAAAGCTCTCACGCGGCTTACGGCGTTGGTTTCCGTTACCTTATCGCAAGACGCTATGGTCTAATTTCGGGGATTGACCTCGCGTTCAGTGAAGAAGATACCGCGCTCTATTTTCAAGTTGGCGCAGGTATCTAGCTCACGTGCGTTTATTTAGGCGCACTTGTAATTTCAGCGAGCCTGAATTTAAGATTGCGCGAACGCTTTCCAATATTGGTACAAGCCGTCGATATCTGAAGAACACATCAATGGCATCGCGCCTTTGATTTGTTCTTCGTTCCACTCCCACCATTTCATTTCTAACAACTGAGCAATTTCAGTTTCATTGAAACGATAACGGATGTGACGCGCTGGGTTTGAACCAACAATCGAGTATGGTGCAACGTCTTTAGTGACCACAGCGCGGCTCGCGATGATTGCCCCGTCACCGACCTTAACACCGCTCATTATCATGGCTTCGGTGCCAATCCAAACATCATTACCAATCACGGTATCACCAGAGCGTTCAAAGCCGTCTATCGCATCTTCAAACTTCTCGTCTTCTTGGTAAAAGAACGGGAAGGTACTCACCCACTGATTTTGGTGGCCTTGGTTACCCGCCATCATAAACACCGCGCCAGAACCAATTGAGCAATAGCTGCCGATGATCAGCTTATCGATGTCGGTTCTATCCGCTAATAGGTAACGTGCGCAGTCATCAAAACTGTGGTTATGGTAGTAACCCGAGTAATAACTGTGCTCGCCCACAATAATGTTTGGGTTGGTCACTTGTTCTTTGAGTGACTTTCCAACAAACGGACTTTCAAAATAGTTTTTCATATTTGTACTCTTAGTTTCGTTCTTTTAGTTAAGTACTTTTGTTGCGTGTTTCTTTAATAAGCTTTTTTAGTGCTTAGTTTCTCTTAATTTGAGAGACCCCAGCCCTAACAACCACCCGCAATGTCGATAAATGATCCAGTGACATACGAAGCCTCGTCTGACAATAACCATGCGATAGAGTTAGCCACTTCCTCTGGTGTGCCGCCTCGTTGCAGTGGCAGTTGTGAGGCGAGTCTATCTACTCGCCCTGGTTCTCCGCCGTCAGCGTGCATTTCGGTGTAGATACAACCCGGTCTGACGCCATTGACTCGGATATTACGCGCAGCCAATTCAAGCGATAAGCCTTTAGTCAGTGAGTCCATCGCGCCTTTCGATGCGGCATAATCGACATATTCAAACGGCGCGCCAGTGCGAGAAGCAGCAGACGAGACATTCACGATAGAGCCCGCACCGTCAGCTTGTTTGATAAAGGCTTTACTGCACAGAAAGCAGCTTGATACGTTGGATTTCATCACCTTTTCAAAGCGATCTAACTCGATATCTACCAATGCCGATTGGTTAAACAGGATCCCCGCATTATTGACTAAGTGAGTCACTGGTCCTAGCTTGTTACGAGCAATCTCGAACAAGGATTTCACATCCGATTCTACAGACACATCCGCTCGCACGCTTATCGCGGTTCCGCCCTGCTCGCGAATCTCATTAACCAACTCTTCAGCTCTCGATTCGTTGTGTATGAAGTTAACGCATACCGCATAGCCTTTACTAGCCAACAATTTAGACGTCGCTGCGCCAATGCCTCGGCTTCCACCTGTTACAATCACTACCTTGTTCAATGAAATCTCCTAATGCCACTTGTTTGTTATAACCTGATTTTTTGATGCACCTGATTGTTCGATATAAGCTGATTATTCGATACAACCTTATTGTGTCGATAAAAACTAATTGCTCGATACAACCTGAATCCACTGCGATCGCCACGCCGGCGCTTCGAATGGGTCTGGCCAAAACTCAGTTTGCTTTTGGATTAAACCATCAACGACCGTGTGAAAGGTAATCACTCGATCTTTCAATACACTGTCAGTAACTGAAACGTCTGTTACTACGGTATCACCCTCACAGACAATTGAATTGAGCGTGAATTCCCAAACACCGTTGGCCGGGTATTCAGAGTTGATTGCTATAAAGTTGTCTCGCCCAACCGTCAATTCAGACGACTGAGGCCAATAGCCTTCAAAATCTTCTGCTAACCATTCACTCGCCTTTGCAAAGTCATTGGTTCTCATTGCGTCCCAAAAACCTAATACCACGTCTTTTGATGTCATTACTCTTCCTTAAATTAACTAGATTTAATCAAACGATACTGATTAAGCGTATTTGCCAATGATCATTAAAAGATCATCGACACTGTTAGCAATATAATCGGGCTTAGTTTGCCAGTTTTCTGGTTCAGAACGACTATAACCTGCGGCAACTGCAATCACTTTTGCTTTGTCGCCAAGTGCGGCTTCGATATTGCGAGCAAACTGCGTATCCGCTTCGTGGTCACCGATATACATCAAACAAAGTTCATCGGTTTGAGCTTGCCCAAAGATACTTTCAACACACTTCATGCCACCAAATGGATGTGGCTTTTGGTTTCCATTCGATACATCGTCATAACCGACAACCGATTTAAACAAATCACCAATGCCATAACTGTCGAGTACACCACGAATATTCAATTGAGAGTTTTGAGAACAAATACCATGAGGAAGATGAGCGAACCGATTAACCACTGTTTCCAAACCATCAAACAACGAGACTGGTGTTTGGTTTTTATCTTGATGCTCCGCCCACATTCCACCAGCGATCAACATTTCATCATGCGATAGGCCGTAGTAGTCGACATACAAGGCTTGCCAGTTTTTTGCGCCGTGGTTGGCTTCGTGATAAAGCGCCTCGCTCAACAAATATTTTGGTAAATTATCACCGGACAAATGTGGCGCGACCACAGAGATAATGTCTTTGGTGATTGCGATATTTTTCGGAACTGAATTGACCAAGGTTCCATCGTAATCCCACAGGATGGCATCTAACTTCATACGCTATCTCTTTGTTTAAATTGACGATTTTAATTTAGCACTCTAAACCCTATTGAGGGAAATCCTATTGTCTCTAATTTCAAGTTTATTCCAAACCAAGCAAAAAATTGAGAAGTTACCAAGCATCCAATCGTTAGGTCACAATGACTAAACCTTCTTTGCTCACATCATTGCTTTATCAATTGGAATATATGCGTATAATCCCCCGCTCTATAACGCTACCCAGCATTGGAATAGCGTCATCCCAAATTTTAATGAGTACCCAATGTCGAAACTATTTTTCAAAGGCCGTATCGAAACAAGACAGAATCACGTTCTTGCAGGCTACAATGTAAACCGCGATGTTAAAGTGGGTACTGAAGAGTCACCAGTTGCGGTAATGGTTCAAACTGAAGCTCGCAAAACAGAAGTTGAGGCTCTAGCAGCAGACAACGCTATCTTTGTAAGCATCACGGTTGATGCAGACAAAGAAGAAAACACGCTGGAATTTGATACGCTTCTAAACAAGCCAAAAACGATGACGTTTGAAAAAACGCCAAATCGTAACGACCCATGCTCTTGTGGCAGCGGTAAGAAATACAAGAAGTGTTGTGCATAAGGCTTCTCACTCAAACTGCCAATAGCACGATGAGTTAAGTAATACCTAACGGGAAGATCATTGCGGTCTTCCCGTTTTTATTTGTCTACGCCAAACTCACAAACTCAGTCTAGGTTGTCTGGTGTATTCAGATATGTTCCACATTGGGTACATTTGTAATCACCTGTCGCGCCCGAGCCTGTTACACCAAAAGATAGAAGCTCCGATAAAATTCGTTGGAGTAAGCCCGGTTCTTTATCTTCAGCTTGTGGTGCCTTTTGCACTTGGCTACTGAACATCGTGTACCTATGCAGTGTAAGTTCCTTACAGTTACAGCAGAATGCTCTCGTCTTCTCACTCCCGTACATATTGGAGTATTCCTTTAATCATGTTGCTACGTTTTTATAGCTGGTGGTTGTATATTTTGTCGACGCTCGATTTCAAAGACTTTAGTTCAAATAGGCCATTATTTTTTTTAAATGAACACATTACAAAATACCAAGCCTTGAACGTCTACTCATTCAATGTCTACTATTCAACATCCTGGCAGAAACGGAATAGATAGCCATCCGGCGTTTGGACAATGAATTGTTTTTGAGTCGCAATACGTTCACCGCATGGGTAGGATTTAGACTCTAGCGTTAGGTAAATAGAATCTTTAGATTGAATACAAACTCGTTGATACAACGCATCGATGTTCGATACATCCCATTGAAAATTTACGCCTCGCCTAAATGGTGCTTCTAGCTTACCAGTAACCCACTTGCGGCTATCTCCACTAAGCCCTTCTAACATGACATCGACGCCATCCATTGTCAGATAAGCAAATGCTTCTTCTGGGCGCTCGTATTTAACCGAAAACCCCAAGATTTCAACGAAGAATGACTTACTCACTTCTATGTCTAAACAATAAAGTTCAGGTACTACTCGTAACGTCATGATGTCCTTAATTCTTGATGATTTACCCAGTCTACTCTATAAGAAACCCACCATATTGGGTGGGCTTCATCGTTCATGCATTGTCTGTACGGTTCAGCCAAATGACTTGGTACAACATTGTATTAAACAGAATCGTGTTGAACGAAGTTTCAGATCCGACACCGTAATTACTTAGCTATTGTCGCTTCCGATAGCTTACTCAGCACACCAGATATCTTCTTAACCACTTCATCACAGCCATTGATTGCATGACGTTCCATCAAGTAATTAGGATCGTTGTAAGACAACCAGACTTTCTTATTCGAATCTTCGGTGACAAGCACTTTCTGTGGTAAATCAATTGCCACATCTTGCTCACACTGCATCAATGGTGTGCCAACCTTAGGGTTCCCAAAAATGATCACTTCAGTTGGTCGTAATTCAAGATCGATACCACTCGCATTTTTCTGGTGGTCGATTCTTGCAAATAACGTTAAGCCTTTACTCTTCGCGATATTTTCAAAGCGGTCAGCGGTTTCTTTTACCGAGTAGTTACTTTGGTACTTAATCAAACCGTCAGAAGCGGCGACTGAAAATGATGCCGCAATTAAAACGGCGCCTAGTGATAGTAATTTTTTCATTGTTACCTCTGAGAGTTAGCCTAGTTAAACACAACATTTCTACCGCCACTTTAAGGTAAGCAGCACAACCAATACCAGTATAGACACGTTTCCATTCTCAGTTTGCAGAGAGGATCACTTTTCTAATGCGTCTTATTATCATCAGTTTAGGCTAATTCGACGCTAACCATTGGCTTTGAAGCTTGAATGTCTTGTCATCAAAATCAATAGTACCTTGCACACCTAAGGGCGTGACTAGCATAGGATGGGTATGGCAACTGTCGAAGCCATAAAGGATCGGGACATTTTTACCATTCAGCACTTCAAGAAGTACATCGAGTGGTGTTAGCCCTGTCCCTTTGTCATCAAACAGTTCATGTTTGCCAAGCACAATAGCGCCTACTCTATCGAATACTCCGCAAGCCAATAGGTGCGCGAATGAACGCTCGACAGCTTCAATGCCTTTTAATGAATCTTCGATAAGTAGGATATCGCCAGACTGAATTTCTGGCATGTATTCGCTGCCCCAAATCCCCGCCATCGTACTCAAATTCCCGCCAATCACGCGGCCGCTTACTTGGCCACTTCCCATGAAGTGCCATTCATTATCGTAAACTGGCTTTGCAGAGTCTTGAGTTTCCCAATCGTGTTTAATGTCCGTCCAACTCTCAGGCATCGTGTACTGATGTCGGCTCGAGTCCGAACATAAAATATCGGTAAACGATTGGAAGGTTTGGTCGACCAATGGTGGGAATTCACCAAATGATGCAACGAGTGCAGGGCCATAGAAAGTCACCAATCCAGTTTTAGCGTAAATGCCGAGTAATAATGCGGTGACATCTGAATAGCCGATAATGATCTTCGGGTCGTTTCTAAGGGCGTCGTAATCGATGTATGGCAAGAGTGAGTTGCTGTTGTTACCGCCAATGGTCGACATAATACAGCGCACGTCAGGGTCTCGAATGAGCTGATTGAGTTCTTCGGCTCGCGCTTGAATGGAACCAGAACGGTAACCTTCTGACTCTCCAGTTAACGAACCTTCAACCAGAATGAAGCCCTGCTCTTCCAAATAGCGTTTAGCACGAGCAAACCGATTAGGAGCAAAGACAGTTGCAGGCGATGACGGTGAGAAAAATCCGATTTTGTCACCGATATTTAAAGCTTTTGGGTATATCACTCGTTTGTCCTCCAAAACAAGATCGAAATGCTTCTTCTTGATGCTAGCCAAATTCAACACTTGGACCGGTTAGAGTTCAATATAAAGTTAAACACACGATCAGTGCCACGACTTAGTCCCACACTTTTCACACTGGTATTCGTAATCACTGTCGACATAAAAACCGGGAACATTATGGTCACCTTTAAACAATAACGTCATCAGGTACTCCATCAACACGCCTAGTTTCCATTGTTTCTTTTCAGATTCAGCGTCCGCTTTAGATTGAGCATCGGAAGCGTTAACAGCGAGGTGCGGGGTAAGTGCGTTGCACTGTTCACAGTGATAAGGGTGTTTAATATACTTATTATCAAGCATTTATATAAGCCAACCAACATTTATAAAGTTGATGCATACTAACAACTTATCACTCGGTTCTCGAACTTATTGTTGTCCATTAGAGTTTTATTAGAAAGAAATGAGACACAAGATAATACCATGTGTCATGCATCTACTTTAATTGGCATTGCGTTGTTCGATAGCAGAACAAAAAGAGTAACCGTGTATCGCTTGAAATTTAGTTAAGCGCTTTAATTAGAACCGTGTATTTCCACAGGTTTGCTTCATCTTCTCCAATCTCAATACTGGCTTCTCCACCCTCTTTATTAAGAATAAAAACCGGCATATCTCCGCTAGACTCACCATCTTCATAATCGCATGACATTTTGGCTTCCAGTAGAATAGCGTTAGCTTCATGCTTAGAAAGAACACCCGAATAAATGCACTTTTCAGTTTGAGATGAGACTTCCTGATCGAAAGAGTAAAACTTGAAAGGTGGGAAGCTTCGTTTTGATTCGGAATCCTCGACAGTGACCGACACTTGGTAATCGATCGCTTCAATATTGTTATTGGTTGCAAATGCACTACCAGAAACACTAAGTAACAATAAAGCTAAAGCAGTGGTTTTCATGTGGTTCTTATTCCTTTAACAATGGGCTTGCTACGCTGAAGTAACACTATGAATTCCCGAGTTTAATTTAAACGTTGTTAGGTTGAAACTTCTTTGTCATTCCTTGGCAGATAGTTAATTTATTACTTTAATAGCCCTTTGTCCGCAGCCGCTTCAAGTTGCACTTCTAGCTCTTTCCATAGAGCACGACTGCCTTTAGAAATACGCTCGCCATTAAAGCTCAGTACTTTGTCTTTGGATATGTTGTGCTTCTTCCAGCTGTGACCGCCTCCATGGATGTTATGAAGCAAAGGTGGCACTCTATCGATCGCCTTACCAAATCTGGCTTCCGGTGACTCACCCGCTTCGAACTCAAGCCATAGATCCAAGTACTCGGCTCTTAAATGTCTCGGCAATGATTTCAGCAAGCGCTCAACACAGTTTCTCTCTTTGAGCTTGTTTTCTTCGGTTTCACTGGCATAAATGATGGTATCTCCGGCATCGATTTCCCCAAGGTCATGAATCAGCAACATCTTCATCACTCGCGTAATATCGATTTCTTCATTGGCATAGTCTTTCAACATGAGCGCGCTCAAACAGACGTGCCAACTGTGCTCAGCGGAGTTTTCATATCGAGCCAATCCAACTGGCTTTGTTTGTCGATGAACATCCTTTAATTTTTCAATTTCGACCATGAATTGGAGAATGCCTTTTATTTCTTCCACGATGAGCTTCCTTAACTTAAGTTGATGATTTAGCGATACGGAGGGTTAACAGAGCTACAGAGAACCGTTACTCCCAATGAACCGACATTTTGTAATACGCAACACCCGACTTTTCAAATTCAGAGCCTTCTACAGCCATCCCAAACTTTTGATAAAAACCTAAAGCCGTTGTACGCGCATCGCACCAAAAATATTGGATGTTTAAATCTTTGAGGTTAGAGATTGCATGATCAATCACGTTTGAACCGATTCCCTGCCCTTGGAAATCAGGCAGCGTGGCAAACTTTCTCAGCCTCGCTTCATTGCCTTGAATATAGATAGACGCGACACAGACCAACTGCTCACCAATAAACGCGCCGTAATGCGTTGCTTGTTCGTCACCTTCTACGATACAAAACGATGCTGGCTTGTCTGGCCATAAGACCTGATGTCTAACTGGAATGACTTCCATACCTGAAATTTGTTTAATCTTCATATTCCCTCAAAAACGTTAGATTGTTGGTGAGTTTGCTTACTGAACCCAAACCACGCTTTCACTCGACGTTGGGACTTCAAACCAAGACCAAAATAACACCATCATTTCTGGTGTCATTTCATAGGACTTACCATTGAGTTCTGAATTACGAGAAAATGCCCTTTGCTTGCAAGTATCAAACGGTACATCCAAATAATGAACTTCACTATCGACACCGATACTTAATGCCCAATCGGCAAAAGCTTCTCTGTCTGCTTTAGTCCAAAACCCAAAGTCGAAGATCACTGAGACACCGAGTGAGAACAGTTGTGATGCAGAGTCTTTGAATAACTGTTGCAGCGTAGCCAAACGACTGTCGAACACTTCACGGTCCATGTGCTCTCCGTAAAGAGGAATCATCCACTCGTCAATGGAAAAGCGAAAAGCGCCGTGTTCTTCGGCAAGTTTCTTGGAATACGTAGTTTTGCCTGAACCAATAAAGCCACATACAAAGTATATTTTTGTCATAATCCCTAGTACTTAAAAATAAGACATTGATTGTATTTGAACTTCAGATTCCAACGAACAACGAGCCAATAACGTTGTTACCGCTAGGTTTTGATACCAGTTATTAAATACCAACTCGAAATCTGTAAGGACAATGCTACCAAATTCGTGGTCACGATATGGCTGACACAATGCGAGAAGTTGCGGTCCATCACTAATCGGGACTCGAAAACGAATTAACGAACTATGCGCCGTGACCTGTTTATAACGACTATCGAAACTCACTCTCAAACCGGCACGACTAAGTTGTTCTCGAAGATCATCTCGGATTTTCTCCAGAGTATCAGCAACCGGAAACCCTTGAATTACAATGCAATTAGGTGATGCCGTAATACCGCGATAATTGATCTCTACTGGATCAGCATCGCGCAGAACTTTTGAGAATATTTCGACATAGGCCTTGACGTTGATTTGATTCAGTTCGAATTCGGGAACACAAGAGATAACAGATAAGACGGTAAGATGCAGTTCATCGAGTGGATGATAATATTGATCAGGTTCTATTTGTTGGACTGTTCTTTGGAAACTCAGAATTTCGTCCAGAACGGCTTGAGATCCTTGATTCAGATAGGCCAAAGCGGTCACACCTCTTCGCGTATCATTCATTTGGTCTAACAGGTTTAGATCAAGCTCGTGTTCGTTCTTTTCAGAAGCTACTTTGAACCTTTCCCACATTCCATCATAGATACTTTGAATCATCGCTGTTCCTTCATAACGCTTTTCGATACAAAATCATTTAACTCCGCAACGGTTTTGATTACATGGACCTCTTTCATTGGATATTTTTCAAGTAGCTTAATCATGAATTCATCGTTCCAAAACTTTGGGCACAGTTTTAGTATTTTATAGCTTTGTAATGTGCCTTTAAAAACCGAACTTCCTTCAGGCCAGCCTTCTGGTTTTACGAATAACCCTTTAAGCAAACGCTTTGTGACAAACCAATAACTGACTGAATAAGGCAGGTCGATATAAACGAGCGTGTCGGCTTCATCTAAACGGTTATAGAACAAACTGATAGGCCCTAGCCCATCTATGATCCACGTTTCTGAACTCACTATTTTATCATGAACGTCTTTGAATACTTCTTTATCGACTAATTCACCACTTGGTTTGTATACCAAGGAGTCTAATTGATGAAGTGGCAAATTGGTGGCAGAAGCGAGTGCTTTACTTACTGTCGATTTTCCACTGCCTGGCTTACCAAAAACGGCTACTTTTTTCATGTAAACTTCTCCAAGAGTCTCGTCCCCCGAAAGATAGATACAAAAAACCCACCTTTACGGGTGGGTTGATTAATCTAGAGCGCATCAAATCCCACCATTCCTATGGAATGATGATAATTCGGTGATTAACGTGCTTTAGATTAGTTTTCATACAACCACTCTCATATATTGAAAGTAAGATGTCAATTGGATTCATTTAAAAAAATATAGAATGAGCCTAGCGACATTATTAGCGAAACACCCCGTTAATAGGTCGTGGAACAATAAAGTTATGCAAACACACAAAAAACCAAAGGTATTAAGCTGGCGATCAAGAAACGGCTTCCTAAGTTCGTGCTTTCCAGCTTATTCACTACCGTCGTTTTTGCTGAATCATTATCGATCAGACTACTCGCAGTCACTCCAGCCACATTACTTGGATCACTATATCCAACGGTATGTCCAGTAAACGAAAACAGCGTTCCTAATCCAAGGAGTACCAGCATAGTATAAAATGCATAGTCACTTAAAAAGTGAATAGAAAGATAACCAAATTGCCACTCAAGCGCATAAACAGTTCCAAATGTGACAAGATTGGATAAAACAATAAACGACATTAACTTCTTCAAATTTTATACCTCATGTGTCGTTAGCTCTCTGCAAGGTCATTATCTTCAAGCCACTGTTCTAGCGTGCTGAATCCATACTTCCGACGTGTTCTAGCCACCTCAAGAGCAGAACATAGCCCGGTAGATACACCAAAGAACAAAGAGCAATACACTTGAAATATTGTGAAACCTTCAAATTGCCAAAATACCAACCACATAAACCCACCCCAAAAAACAGAGCCAAATATAGCTTGAAGAAAAAACAACTTAAACGGGCTTTCAAATATCCGAGGCTTCGCTTCAATACGAAGTAACTTCCACCACAAGTAAAAGTATGGATTCGTTAATTGAGGTTTCACACCGTTTTCTATCAATAAGATTCGAACAAACTCCATTTTCTGCACAAATAATCCCTACCTTAAAAAACCAATAAGTAACGGCGCCTCATTACACTAAAATAGTAATCAGCGACTCAGCAATGATTTTTAAAACACCACATCAGATTGATATAAATGTCGCGCATAACGAATCATTTACCATCATTAGTGAGGTACACCTTAGTCGTACACTTTGCCTTGGTGTTTTAACCAACCATGAGCATGATTGTTACGTGGGTCTCGGTGAGTCCAATGCATCACTCCACCTTTATCGTTCCATTCATACTCACCGTAAAACTCGACTCTGTCCCCACGTTTTAGATTCGGTATACGTGGTGCCAAATCGATATTATGAGCTACCAACAAGGTTTGCTTACTGTCGAGACGTAGAATGAACTTTTGGTGCCGAGAGCCTTTGTTATCATCAGGCAGAATTCTATAAACCGTACCTGAACCATGAACTTGAACGTCACTTTGGTGATTTTCATAAGCTTGTTTTAGTTGGCGATCATTCGCTTGCGTATGAATTGAGACCAAACAAAACATGGCGAAAAGTATCGCTAAAAACGTCTTCATACTTGTGTCCTTTAAACTCACGTAAGATCGACATTGGGGTAAGCGCAAGACTAAACTTGCTGACCAAAAAAGTAATTGAGGAAAAACATGACCTAGTTTATGTAACAAAGGACCTAAGCTAATGGCATCACAAACATAAAACCGAGTACCAATCCAATAGCGTGATTCGAAAGTGAATTTTATGGCATTGATAAATAAAGTAAATTTATATTATATAAAATTCAGATATGAAACAACACTATCATCAGCATGTCGCTAAACAATGAGACCTAGCTACATATAAGAGTTAGCCAGTACGGGAATGAAATGCGCTGTCGAAGGGGTAATATCAAACGCTAGACGTTGCCATTGCTCGAACTATTAAACGAATACATTCGAACTTCGTCTCGTGGAAACCAGCCTAACTTTTCATAAAACTGTTGTGCGTTCACATTGTCGTTGTATACAAATAAGTGCGTCTTAGGGATGCCTAGTTTAGAAAGTGAGTCGACTGCTTTTGCAACTAATTCACACCCTAGCCTTTGCCCTCGAAACTTAGGGGAAACAGCCAAATGTTGTAAGTAACCCCGGCGTCCGTCAGTACCTACTAATACGGCACCAACAATTTCGTTTTCATTTTCCACGACAAAACTTAAACCGGGATTACGTTCTAGATAACGTGAAATACTCTCTTTCGAATCCGCGTCCCTGATGCTCATGCCTTCTGTCTGACACCACAATGCGATTACCGCATCATAGTCTGAAATTACCATTTCCCGAATGTTTACCACTTTACTCTCTCTGTTTATGAGGTTGTTTAGTTAGCCGTGTTTCTCGCAATAAATGAGTAGCCAATAAGATTTATGTGTTAAAGAATATCTTGGCAAAACCTAAAGAGATAACCGTCTGGGGTTTAGACTATGAACTGCTTCTGAGTCGCGATCGAATCCCCACATTGATAAGACTTTGACTCTAACGTTAAGTAAATAGAATCAGCGGCGCTTTCGTTAACTCTCTGATATAGAGGTTCGATATCGATAACATCCCATTGAAAGTTAACGCCACGCCCTAAAGGTAACTCCAGATCACCCGATAGCCATTTTCGACTTTTGCCCGCAATCCCAACACATCGACAAAGAAAGATTTGCTCACATTAATATCGAAACAATAAAGCTCTGGAACTACTCGTGATGTCATGATTTACCTGTCTCATTATTTTATTGCTGATTAGTCATCTTCTTTTAATGCTAGAGGGCTATTGCGTTACTTTCTTTATTGGCTGACACACTAACAGCACGTAAAACAATGTAAAACTAAGCACCATGGCACCTAAAGTGCTAAACCCTGCATAATTCATTGAAATCGAAACCGTAAAAGGGGCAATAAAAAAGAGTGAATAGTAATAAATAGTAAAAGGCTTAAATACTTGAGCGCATTGTTTACATGGCATGTGCTTGGAAGGATGTAGCTTCGATTTCTCTTTAATAGAAACCGACGCCCCACAATTTGGACACTTGAACATCGAACTTCTCCTTAATACGACTAAATCTACCGTTTCAATAAAGCAAGACACGGTGAAAGTACCTTGTTAGTTGACTTAGTACGCTGCGCCGTTGATCTTACGAACTGGGATGCTTGCAAGCACTTCATTTTCGGCCATTCTCATGTTCACAGCCAAGATATCTGCGGAGCATTTCTCTGTCGTTACGTAATGCGTTAAACATCCACATAACTTGCAGCGATGAAATTCGACTTCTTTATCGCCCCAACAATAAAACTCAGTTTTCTCGCTCAAGTTGATTTGAACTTGCTCCGGAGAAAAATACGCCCAAACGGCAGCATAACGACGACAGATAGAACAATTACACTCCCCGACTTCGTCTGGAAGCGAGCTCAGATCTAAACGCACATTTCCGCAGTGACACTTTAATTCCATTTGATTGTTTCCTGTATTCACATAGCAACGGCCTAACAATTTGTTTTACTGCGCTAACTTCCCAAGAATGACCGGATCGTTAAGCAAATTCGTCAGAGGAAGAAACAATGGCTTAGGTAACTCATCTAGCTTAAACCATTTCCATTGCTTACATTTATCAGGTTCTGTTACCTCTGGTTCGCCGCTAGCATCAGAAGCAACAACAAACAGCGTTATATAGTGCTTGTTCTCTTTCTCAAAAATATCATTGGTAAAAGTGAGCTTCTCAAATGCACTAACGACCAAGCCAGTCTCTTCGAGTGTTTCACGTTTAGCACACTCTTCAATGCTTTCACCCCATTCAAGGTGTCCGCCCGGCGTTGCCCACGTATGAGCCCCATAGGAACCAATTCGATCTCCAAGTAACACTCGTCCTTCACGTAGAATAACCGCAGCTACACCTACTATTACTTCCTGACTCACCTAAAACTCCTTAATATTCTATCAATCAACCCCAAGGGAGCACTTTCACTTGCTGCCATCGAGCCTTATAGCCAGTGGTCATTTTGTTGTAATTTGCTTCTGTCATTGCTCGCTTATTCGGTTTAATCAGCATATCAAATGCGTCGTCTACACCGTATGGGGTAAACAACTTGATGTCGCCTGAATCATCCAAAGTAAACGCGATAGCAAATGCAGAGAGCCAAGACTCGATACCTTGCTCAACACGTACGTATGGCTGAATGAAGCAACCAAACTTCTTAGCATAACGATCATGAATCGTCGCTTGGTTCTTTACGTCCACGTCGACACAATGACTTAACCGCGAACGAATGCGGTTTTTGAACTCATCCTCAGTGATGATTGAAGCATTATTGAAATAGACAACATCGAAGTCTTTAACTTGGTCTAGAAGTGGTTTGTTTTCGATATCATTCCAGATGATTTGAGTGATAGCACCGCCTGCAATATAGAAGTTTGGCAAGCCCACTTCACGACATGTTTTGGCTGTTTCGATTAACTCTGGAACTTGTTGAATGAGGTTCTTTAGTTTTTGTTTATTCATCGCGACCTATCAACACCCAGCAATGGTGGATTTTGACAAAACGTATCGCCACTTCCCATATCGAACAAGATCTTTAGTGTCTCGGTTTCAATATGCAGTGACAGCCCGCGCTCAACGGTTAAGTCTTTCCGATTATCCAGTCGAATATTATCAACCAGCGTCGTTATTTTCATACTTCGTCGCAGTCCTTACGATTACTGTCTTCTCCATGGATCGATGAATTTATTCGTTGTCGTCTAATGCTTGTTAATCGATGAAAAATACCACGCGTTACAAGTCAACTTGCAGCACTACTTAAGTTTTTTGTTTCGCAGAAGTTATTGCTTGGGCTATTTTAGCCCTATGACTCGTTTCCCACTCAGCGAGCGTTAATGACGCTTCTTTACTTGCTTTCTTTGAAGCCATTAAAAACACTTCATCTTTTCTTGATTTAGGAATAACGACAATACCCTCAACATCAGCAACAATGATATCTCCCGTAGAGACCTTTGCTCCCCCGCAAGTGATTGGAGCACCCAATTCAGAATAGACCCCCTTATTTCCCGGCACTGGATGAACACCTTTCGCAAAAACTGGAAACTTCATATCTGAAATTTCACTCAAATCTCGAATAACACCATCAATAATAAAGCCTTTGATACCTCGACTCTTAGCGACTGCACATACATTCCCGCCGGCTACTGCGTATTCGCTATCAACTCCATCCACAACAATGATAGAACCTTCTGGTGCTTCGTATATTGCAGAATGAAGCATTAAATTATCACCAGAAGTTAACTGAACAGTAAAAGCTTCTCCAACAATTCGCGGCATACCCTGCCAAAGAGGACGAATGCTAAAGTTGATAAAATGGTCGTTACTTAATATGTTTCCGTAATCGGTTGTCGCAAGTGTTGAAAAATCTGACTCCATATTTTCACTCCATGTTTGAAAAAAGCCTAACGCTGCGCCAAGTCTTGAGCAACACCTAGACTAGACTAGACTATTACACCGTAAACACTTAAGCCGACCCAAACCAAAAATGACGATTGTCAACTGTCAGCTTGAACAATTTGTTTTGTGCATTCTCGGCTGAAACGCCGAACCTTTGTTCGCATGTTTTTCATTGGTGAAGATGTGTTAAATTGAATCATCCTACCGAGTGTCCACTGCTCATACCATTCGACACCATACAACTCACCATCACTCAAGGTTGAAATTAACAAGAGAACTTTGTCTGTCGTGGATTCCAGCTCAATAAGCAAGTCTTCGTAGACCCAATCTTGATACTTGCGATGAAAGCTTTCAGCCAACAAACCTAACTCGTTCCATTTGTAGTTAGTTTCGGGAAAGTCTACGTGTTTACCTTGTGACTTCAGGGCATACCACTTGAGCACAAGTTGACCCCAACCAATCAAGTAAGCTGCCGTGTCACAGACACTGATTAGCGTACCCTTAACATTCCCTTCAACACCGATTTGACGAGACCGGTCTTCAGGTATTTGACGATAATCCGACATTAGCTTGGGGAAAATTGAGTTTATCGCCAGCTCTAAATCGTCTTTATTTTTTGATATAGAAGACATTGTTATCTCCATTCGCACAACAGCTATCAGACCGAAAAATTTTGCACTTAAATCCTGAATAATTCTGTCTAGTTTCTAAGATATGCAATCAATATACAACCAAGCCATTGCATAACAATGGCTTATGTCACAGCTAATTTCAGCTAAGTGAAAAAGCGCTTACTTTAGTTCATCAGGAATGCGGCGGTCTTTATGGTAAAACTCTCGATCGTTTTCGCTGATTTCACGTACCACACGACACGGATTGCCAACTGCGACCACATTGGCTGGGATGTCTTTAGTGACTATGCTGCCCGCACCTATTACTGAATTTTCACCAATGGTGACTCCTGGAAGCACTACTGTGTGCGCGCCAAGCCATACGTTCTTACAGATGCGAACGGGAACATTGAACTGCGCGGCTTTGAGCCTAAGTTCAGGGCTAATGGGATGTGTGCCTGTCGCGATAGTTACGTTAGGCGCAATCATCACGTTATCACCAATGAATACGTCAGTATCGTCGACCAGAGTTAGGTTAAAGTTCACATATACGTTATTGCCTAGGTGCGTATGTCGCCCCCAATTGGCATGTAACGGTGGCTCGATGTAGCAACCTTCACCCACTTCAGCAAATAGCTGCTTCATGATCTGTTGGCGTTTTTCACCTTCACTCGGGCGAGTGTGGTTGAAGTCATAAAGCACTTCTAAGCATTGTGTTTGCTCAGCAACCAAATCAACATCGTCACAGTAATAAATGTCTTGGTTGTGCATTTTAGCCTTTATATCCATGTTTGAACCCATTTGATCATTACCGACTCTCGGTATAAAAATAAAACGACATATGGATAATTTGAAGTTTCACTGGCCTCAATGCAAGTTGGATGAATTAACGTGGCCTTATGTTCTCGGCAACACGCCATAGCACGCCACTTGGGTCAGTGATACAAAACTCAAGCATTCCCCAAGGCTGTTCTACAACCTCGGTAACGGTAACTTCAAATTCCGCCACTAGATTAGAGTTTTGGACGTGTTGATACCAACTTTTTACGTCTTCCACCAGCAAGTGCATCATGTAATTGTGACAGTGCGCAGGTTCGTAAAAATCTTGTAAAAGGAATGCATAATCGCCGTGACGAAAATAGACGATATCATGGAATTCAGACATGATTTCAAAGCCTAAAGTTTGATAGAAACGCTTAGACAAATCGAAATCTTTCGCGGGGACAAACGACTTTATTTCTGCGACTTTCAGGTTTTCCATGACACACCTTTCCTTCTGGTTTTCTTATGGCTTTGAAGCCTAATTATCTAGCTAGGCTTATTCTTTAATTGGTTTTCAGTGACTGGAAAAAGACGCAACTTCATCGTTAGTGAGGTATCGCCACTGGCCTTCTTCGACATCCAAGCTTACTTCGCCTATTTGCTCTCGGTGAAGCCCGACAACGCGGTTACCTACTGCAGCAAACATTCGTTTAACCTGGTGAAACTTACCTTCTGTAATGGTTAGTAATACTTCTTTCGGGCTAATCACTTCTAGTTCTGCGGGGCGCGTTGGTGATTTCTCACCTTGCAGCTGAACCCCCGCTTTGAACTTATCTGCGACATCGTCTTTGATATCGCGTGACAATGTCACGCGATAGACCTTTTTACACGACTTAGTCGGCAATGTGATATTGAAAGACCAACGGCCATCATCGGTGATCAACACTAAACCGGTAGTGTCGGCGTCTAACCGCCCTGCGATGTGCAATTCAGATGCTTTATCTAAGTCTAAGTAATTGAAAAGCGATGGGTACACTTCGTCGATATTTGAACAGATGGTGCCCGCAGGTTTGTGCATCAAGATATATTGGAACTCACGCAGTTCAAGCGCTGTTCCGTTCAGCTGAATGTCGTTGCTTTCATGAACCTGAGTCGATTCATCTGTCACAGTTTCACTGTTTACAATCACCGCGCCATTCTGGATTCGTTCAATCGCTTCTAGCTTGGTCAGTTCCGTGCTTTTACAAAGGTATTTATCAAGGCGCATTAATCGTCTGCACCACATTTCGCACAAGGCTTGTAGGTACGTTCACCTTGAGCAATCACCACATAGTCTCGAACGCAGTTATCACATAGCGCTAGCTTTGGGTAAGCGTCTTTTTGTTTCTTTGCGTTAATGTCGCCTTCGGTGGTGTATACGGTTCTCATTTTTATACCTTTGTTTAATAACTTGCTAGGCGTAAATTGTATCACTGTTTACAGCCTTGTTTGCAGTGTTGTGACTTAGATAAATGAGTATCAGATGAGGTGGTTCCTTTGAGTTTCGAAGTGATGAACAACAAAATCAACGTGCCACGCCTATCAGTGGTAAAATGAAAAAAGCTCACCAACCAATGAAGTCATTAATGAAAAATTGTAATCAATGCGGAAAATGCTGTATCAAATATGGAGATGGTGACCTTGCCGCAACTCAAGAAGAAATCGATTTGTGGGAACTGTTCAATCCAGACATTTTTGAATATGTTCGAGGTAGTGAGATCTGGTTTGATCCTAAATCTGGCGAACGCTTAAGTCGTTGCCCTTTCCTAGAAGTTGTTCCTACCAAAGATAAGAATGTTCAAGCTAAATATACATGCAGTATCTATTTAGACCGCCCAGAAGACTGTCGTCATTATCCAAGCTTAATCAATGAGATGGTAATAGATGAATGCGAGATGATTGAGGTGGTGGATTTACAAGATACGAAAAAAGCTCAAAGGAGACTCGACTTTTTAATGAAAGATAGCCGCCCTTCAAGCTTTTCATAAAGGTTGATCTTTAAGGATCAACCTTCGAATTAACTATTAACTATTAACTATTAACTATTAACTATTAACTATTAACTAGCGGAAGAAACTGGTTCGCCTCTAACCAGTCAACAGCAACCAAAGCAGCCAGCGAACATACCGCCCTGTCATTACCATCGACAAATTTTAGCTCTTCAATTTCAGCGTCTGGTGATAATTCACCCGCGTATTCAGCAAGGTAACAAGTAAGCTGAACGGAAACACCTTCTGCTTTGCCATCGGCTTGGCCAGTAAATGTCTCTACGTATTTGATGGAGTTAGGCACCAAGTCGACCGAAATTTCTTCTTTGATTTCGCGTACTAGCGCTTGCTCATCACTTTCCCCCGCTTCGCGCTTTCCGCCCGGAAGGTAGAACAGTTCCTTGCCTTTTGATCTCACCATCAAAAGCTTACCGTCTTTAATGAATATCCAAGCGAGCTTATCAATTACCTTATTCATGTTCTTAGACCTTGTTATTGTGTTTATTATTCTGGTTAGTACGATCGCATCGCGGCAGGCGCATGTTACATGCAGCAGTGAACATATTCTATTGAATTGCTTAGGAAATTGATTTTGGCGTCGATAAACCACAGCCTTCAATAGAATACTCACCGGCTGTCATAAGAACTGAACTGTGGTTGAATTAATCAATGAGCCATTCAATAGCGGAGTCGTGTTCTTCGAACGATTTTATCTCGCCAGACACAAACCAGCTTCCTACTTTTGAAGCGAGTTCCTGCCAATTTTTGTCGCCATAAATCGCTATCTTGTCGATCTTAGAATTAAGCTCTAGCCCAAGTTTGAAATCGTCCCACGCAGCGCGCAGTTCCCAACCCGTTAACGTTGATATGTCGACCAACATCTTCAGTGCCGAAGAATCGATCTCTTCTATCGCTGTGTTTAGGATTGGCATCATTGCTTGATAATCGTCGTGCGTGAGCTTTCCTTTCGCTTTAAACACAATGATTGTTTCACCGCTAACACGTTCAATCCCAACCGATATTCCATGACGTTCGATACTCATAACTTAGTCCTCTTAATGGAAACTAGAGTTAGCTTAGAGGATCAAGGAGCGAATAAATGAGATGCCTGCGTCAAAATCATCAAGCTTTAAAGTGGGTTTTCAGCTTAGAAAAGCTAAGCCATAGCCGCAATTAAACTTAGTTATAACGACATCTCCAACAGCTCACTCAAATATTGAATCTGCACGACATTTGCAAGATCTGATTCGCTCAGCTTCTTGCCACTGGAGTTTAACCAAATGGCTTGTAAGCCTGCTTCTAACGCTGGGTAGATGTCTTTTGCGAGGGTATCTCCCACCATAGTGACGTCTTGTGGTTTAACACCGAGCTTAGCAATGATAGCGGGATAGAAACCCGAATCGTATTTAGATAACCCAATACTCGCCTTACAGAAATAACCATTAATATATTGAGACAAACCGACACGTTCAAACGCACGGATGATGTCATCCTTACTGGAATCGGCCGCATTGGTCGCGATGTAGATGTTGTGATGTTTCGACAATTCAGAGAGTAAGGCTTGTGCTCCACTCACTTCTTCTACTGTTTCCCAGTCACACATTTTCCCTGGTGCGTCTGGAAAGTCGATCATCAGCGTATTGCCCCAATCGAATAGGACGGTTTTGGTCAGCTTGGTTGGAGCTGTTACTTTTGTAGCGTTGGTCATCATGTCTCCTACATCGATGATGTTACGAACTTTTAGTCGTACTTAAAAGAACTTCTCGATTAGAATCTCATCAAAGTACTGGTCTCCAATCTTGCCATGTTTCTTAGCTGTCCCAACAGTTTCAAAGCCTTGCTTTAAGTAAACCGCTAATGCACGTTCGTTGTCTGCTCGCACATAAGCAAATAGTTTTTCGTAGCCTTTGGCTTTTGCTACTTGGAATGTATGTTCAAATAACTGCTTTGCGACGCCTTGCCCACGGCTGTTTGCGTCAACATAAGTCCCAATAATACCTACGTGGTCAAAGGCTTTCGTGTAAGAGGCAAACGGCTCTACGTTTTGAAAGCCATGTATTTGTGTATTTTGCTCGTTTACCGCGACACTAAACACGCCGCGCTCAGGGAATGACTCGATAAACGCCTTCTCTTCATCAACAGAAAAGGTCTGATCCAAGATGGTATAACGTGCTTCGATTATGATTGGGTTCAACACATCAATAATGCCTTGTGCATCATCTATTGTAACTTCTCTAACGGTTAAGCTCATTGTTATCTACCTTGTTACTGTTTGTTGAGCACTAACCTTAAACATAAAATGCCACGTATAGTGATTCAATCAAACTCTCTTTACTTATACACCACTTTGAAGTGTTCAAGCATCAACATCATGTCTTCAGATGGAGTGATCTTGAGTTCTTCACACTCACGAGAGAAGAAGTTCCAGTGCGCTTTCTTCCACCATTCTAAGGATTTGTCACCCTCGCCCTCAGCGGCAGCAAATTCAGCCGTGACTTCATTATATGGACACGATGAAACTGAGGTGATTTCAACGATGCAGATAGGCTTGCCATTCCAATCAGTGACGACTTGTAGGTGGCCTATAATCGGCCTAGTCTCACCTTCATGGGTGTACCAATATTCAAGGCCGCAGGACGCTCGCTTTTCGCCGTTCAGTATCAGCTGTGCACACAAGTTGGCGTTGTATTCGTCGGCGCAGTAATAGTCAGCACTGAATGAGGTGTATTGTTTGGCAAGTTCCGTTGGCAATGAGTTTAGATAGTTATCTAGATAAGCCTGGCTTCTTTCTTCCATGATCTTTCCAATTTGAATATAAGGTTCAGTCAGCGAGCACCTCAATGAGGAAGCAACAGACTGCAGTGTTCGGTAAGCTATCAAGGCGTGAGAACGGTGTAAACCTAGAGAACCTAAAAATGGGGTTTGAGTGAGAACGGTGTTAGAGAGAAAGAACTAAAAGCACCTTTAAGCTTTGCTTTTAGCTCTTTGTATCTCGTTATTTATGATTGTTGAATAGCTTAACGGTTAAGGAAATCAACCGCTTTGTCTGGGAAGTCGGTAAACAAACCATCGACTTTTACTTGATTGTAGAAAACGTCCAACATGCCATCAAAGTTGTCAGCGTAAGCTGGAATTCTTCCTGGATCAGCACGGAACGTATAAGGGTGCACGTCTAGACCAGCGTCTTTGGCTGATTTCATTAACGGCTTGATAATGATGTTTCCTTTGGTCGATGCATCGTCTACCAACATAGGTTTCCAAGGGCCAATGCCGTCAGCGTAGGTAGCGACCTTTTCCATGCCGCCTTTCTCAAACATCCAGTCGTAACTGTATGGTGTGGCTTTGTCGCCCTTGTAAGTCATGGTTTCGTTCCAATCGGTGTAAGCCATCAACTGAACAAGTTTGAGATCCATTTCCATGGCTGGCATTAACTCATCATTAATGCGTTGCAATTCGTTGGCGTCAAAACACTGCAAATAGACCTTGTCGTCTTGCGATAAATAACCATATTGATTCAACGTAGCAAGCACGGCTTTAGAGATATCTTTCCCTTCATGACGGTGGAACCAAGGTGCTTTGATTTCAGGATAAATGCCTACGTCATAACCGAGCGTCTTGTTTAAGCCTTGGATCAATTCGATTTCTTCTGCAAAAGTAGCGACCCGGAAATCAGACTGCCACATAGGGAAACGTGTTGGGTACCCTGCCACTCTGTTGCCTTGTTCATCGAGGTTAAAACCCTCAGTTACTTTTAATGATTTAATTTCGGCAAGCGTAAAGTCAATCGCGTAATAGCGGCCATCTGCTCGTGCGCGATCTGGAAAGCGGTCAGCAACATCGGTGACGCGATCCAAATAGTGGTCATGCAATACCACCAATTGATCGTCTTTGGTCATCACGACATCTTGTTCAATGTAATCGGGTTTCATTGCGTACGCGAGTGCTTTAGCCGGTAATGTGTGTTCCGGTAAATACCCTGATGCACCACGGTGAGCAATCACTAAAGGGTCGGCGAACGCATTGGTTGATAAGCTAAGTGCTAAAAGAGTTAGGCACATTGACGTTGTTTTCATTATTTCTATTCCTTTGATAGCACAGAGGCAGGATATCCCTGCCTCTGCTGTCTATTAGTATGACGTTGTCTAATTAGTAAACTACTGAGTTAACGGTTCTTTTTGTTGCACTAGTTCTTTTTGTTTATGGTGCGCACGCTCACCTAAGAACGCGTAAATCAGACAAATTATTGAAGCAACACAAGCACCGACCAAGATAATGAAACCACCATCCCAACCGTAATGGTCAACCATAAAGCCAAGTACTGCGTTGGCAGCAACCGCACCGCCTAGGTAGCCAAACAAACCAGTTAAGCCAGCCGCTGTACCTGCCGCTTTTTTAGGTGCAAGCTCAAGCGCATACAAGCCGATTAGCATTACTGGGCCATAGATAAGGAAACCAATCGCAATCAGTGCCAGCATATCAACCGTTGGGTTGCCTGCTGGGTTTAGCCAGTACACCAACACAGCGACAGTCACGAGAACCATGAACAGGATCCCTGCAGGTGCGCGTCGGCCCTTAAACAACTTATCTGAAATCCAACCACACAATAAAGTGCCAGGGATACCTGCCCACTCGTACAAGAAATAAGCCCAAGACGATTTATCTACTGAGAAATCTTTCGCTTCATTTAAGTAAACCGGAGCCCAATCGAGTACGCCGTAACGAATCAGGTAAACAAACGCATTCGCGATAGCAATTGACCACAACAACTTATTAGAGAATATATACTTAAAGAAGATTTCTTTAGCCGTCATCTCTGTCTCATGAGACTTATCATAGTCATCTGGGTAATCGTTTTTGTGTTCTTCAATTGGAGGTAAGCCACAAGACTGAGGTGTGTCTCTTACTGTGAACCAAACAAAGACAGCAACGAGAGTGGCAAAAAATGCAGGAACATAAAAAGCGGTTCGCCAGTCGTCGTTAAAAGCCCAAAGACCTAATAAGAACATTGGACCAATCAATCCGCCGCCAACATTGTGCGCCACGTTCCATACCGACACTATCTCGCCACGTTCTTTCCGTGACCACCAGTGCACCATGGTTCGCCCACAAGCCGGCCACCCCATACCTTGGAACCAACCATTCAAGAACAGAAGGATAAACATTGCAGTAATGCTGCCTGTTGCCCATGGCATAAAACCAAAGCAGAACATAACCAATGCCGACATTAACAAGCCGCCACTGAGGAAGTAACGAGGATTAGATCGATCAGAAACGCTTCCCATCAGAAACTTAGATAAACCGTAAGCGATTGATACAGCGGCCAAAGCAACCCCTAGCTCTCCTCGGCTGTACCCTTGTTCAATCAGGTATGGCATCGCCAAACTGAAGTTTTTTCGGACTAGGTAGTAACCCGCATAACCAACAAAGATGCCGAGAAAAAGCTGCCATCGTAAACGTGTGTAGGTGCTATCAATCTTATCTGATGATAAGCGATCGATATGCGCCATGGGTTTGAATATTCCAAACATAGGAACCTCATAATTATTGGGCGATAGAAATTTTAAAATGCTCGAACGAAAAAAATAAAACGCTCATTCGAAATCACGGGCATTGTATGTGCTTCAGGATTAATTTCTGTGATAGAGATATCCATTAACAATAAATAACTTTAAATACAGCATTTTAGTTTCATTTAATTAGACTGCGCTTCATATTTTCGTTTGCGTGTTTCTGATTTACAGCAAACTTAAAATGCGTACATTTCGTTCGAATGAGTAAATATCGAACAAAATATTTTGTAGCAAGAAGGCTATCAAAACTTCATTTCCTACCAACCAACGAGGCATTTATATTCTATGGCTTTCTTTCGAAGTTAAAATACATAGCCAGACGTGATGTTAAACCTATACTTCCGTTTATTTATTGAACGTTGCTGCTTGCGTATCGTACAACCTCAAGCGATGCAGCAACGCTTAGGACAATTTTGTTTGTTCGCCCACTTATCTTGGAATGGTGTGCAGTCATCAGCTTCTTATGAATTAAATAAACGATAGGAAATATCATGAACAAATCACTTATCGCTCTTGTGCTTACTGCTGTTTTAGCTGGCTGTTCATCAGGTGGGACATCTGAACCAGCACAACCTCAATTTGACGGCGACTATGGTTTTGAAAATATCGATCCCGGTTTTGGACAAGATGATACCGATAACGATGGCGGTTATGAGAATACAGACCCTGAATATGGTGTTGATGCACCAAGTCTAAAAGACAAAATTGCACAAGCAGATTTAGGTTTCGTCCATATCCCAGAATTGGGTGATATTCCATTTTTTAATAAAGATACTGATGAAGCGCACATCGGAGCAGTAAAAGAACGCTCTAGTGAAGAAGAAACGCTTTACAGCATCTATGTGGATGACAAGCGTGTTGGTGAAATAATAATCCGTGATAGCCATGTCATTATCACTGCTGGCGACAAGGAAATCTCCGGAGAAAGAGAAACCTATAAAGATACCAATCAGACTTTTTGGACTGTACGAGGTACAAGCGGAAATGTAGTTGGCGACTTTAAGCGCCTAGACGATGGTGTTTGGGTATTCCGCGAGGAAATTAACCGCGAGACATTCGTTGTTAAATATCACGATGGGCAATGGCATTTCATCCCGATGTCGGATGTGAAAAACAAAATCAAAGACAACATGCCGTCTAAAGCTGAGATTGTAAAACTACGTACAAAAATACAAGCGAATAAGCTTCGCGCATTGAAGTAGCCATTCAAAAAACAGAACTGGCAGGCATTCAAACAGTATGTTTGGATGCTCTTCTTTACCTACCACTATCTAACACAACTCTTTCGGTAAAATGCTTCAATTTCTCAAGGATGATTCGAATTACGTGACCAATTTAATGGTTGTCTAGGTTTACACCGAGATCGCCAATATTCTGTAAACATAAGCGAGTGATCAAATGACCATCAAAAGCCTTCCTCTACTGACTCTAGCCGCTATCTTGTTGTTATCTTTTACTAGTGCTCACGCTTACGAGCAAAACCAAGATGAAACAGCGATTACGTTTGGGCTATCGGCTGAACGAGGTTGGCGCGATTGGTCAGCTTCTTACATCAAATACCGTGGTGTTGGTTCTCTGGGGTATGGCTTTGAATTTACACGCTCTGCTTACAACGAGGACACCTCGTCTTATGAATACAAACAACGTGACAACGAATATCAGTTTCACGCTCCTATTGGAATCACCGAGAACTTGTACATCACCCCCGGTTACGGGATTAAGCGAACACATACAGACGTAACTTTAGATAGCCGAGAGTTCTCTGATAGCTCAACCAAGCAAGTCGGTGGCATAGATGCAACCTACATTATGGACAGTGGTTTTGTTGTGACAGCAGGTTTCGATAAAGCTGAAGGCGAAGACCTAGAGTTTTCAATTGGTGCGGGTATCGCGTGGTAAACGATGGTGTTGGTGTAGTGACAAACATAGGAAAACAAAAAGGACCTAGATTTCTCTAGACCCTTTAAAGTAATAACGTTTGGTGACTTTATGTTGGCTAATTAAACACAACATTAGCTAATTACCCGAAATAGCAGTTAGTCACACAAAGTAATTATTCTTCGATGTAAAAAGCTTCTACAGAGCCTTTTAGAGTAATAAGCATTGGCTGACCACGACGATCTAGCGCTTTAGGTGAAGGGATCTTAACCCAACCTTCGCTGATGCAGTATTCTTCAACATCAGTACGCTCTTTACCATTTAGACGAATGCCGATTGGGTATTCGAAACACTCAGCCACGTGGTGTGGGCTGCGTGGGTTGCCTGCAAGATGATCTGGTAAAGCTGGTTTTGAATTAGTATCGCTCATGTTCATTACCTGTATGTACATAAATAGAAAAAGTGCGTCATTCTAGTCAATATAGGCTTTGTGCTCAACAACTGCTGCAATAAATCGTATTGATCGTTTTAATCAGCATCTAGTTGTTTGATTTGGCAGCGATATAAACATCAATTAGAACTAAAATCTAACACTGTTGAACAGAAGGTTTAACAGGGGGTGGGTATACGTCTTTTTTTTAGCAAACAGTCGCTTCAATAAATCTATACGATAATAAACAACCTTCATCAGAGAGACAAAAGACAGATACCATAGAAAAAGCCTCTCTACAAAAACAGATTTAAATCTAAAGGAAGCCGAATAAAAAAACGCCAATATCAGATTGGCGTTTCGTAGATTGGACTATTCGCTGGCCATTAACCATTAACCATTAACCATTAACCATTAACGAAGTTTGGTTGTAGTTTAATAAAAGCTACGCTTTTTCTAAGGTTTGTTCAGAGCTTTCAAGCAATGCTTCTACTATCTCTTGTGAGCGCACCGCTAGCACCGAAAGCAGAGTATCACTGAGACCATGTGAAGATTCACAGCAACCCTGTAGGAAAATCTTAACCTCGCAGTTTGACTTCATGTCTAACTGATATGAACGCCCTACCGACTTGCTATCAATCAACGGCTCGATGGAACTAAGCATCTGATTAAACTCATCGTATCGATAACCGGTAGCAAGAATGATCGCATCGTATTCATTCCATGCTTGCGTCTTGTTGATTGTGTCATTCAGTCGCAACGCTACTTTATCGTCTTTCATTGCCACTTCTTGGATGTCATGACAACGTAGATGTTGATGGTTACCTTCACCCGTTACTTTCTGCAAGTAAAGCAGCTCATAAATCGCGTTGAGCTCCTCTGTATCCACAACTGAATAGTTGGTCGCGCTAAAGCGAGAAAGAATGTGATCACGTTGCTCTTGTGTGCTTTCGTACATATGGTCGGTAAACTCAGGGTCAAACACCTCGTTTACAAACGGGCTGTCATCAGCTGGGTGCAATGCAAACCGGCGGTTAACCATGTGAACTTCACCATCCGCATAACGGTTTGTGAGGTCAACGAATATTTCAGCGGCACTCTGCCCAGCACCCACGATCGCGATTTTTGGCTCTGAGTTTGGCTTAAAGGTTTCACGCCACGCTTTGTACTTCGAGGAGTGGATGATTTGTTCGTTATCATGGCCTTCAAACAGTTTTGGAAGCTTCGGCATCCCTCCCATACCAACAATAAGGTTCTTAGCGATTCGAACCGTCTGATTACCATGTATATCGGTAGAGGTAACTTTTACTTTGGAGCTATGACCATTGTCATCAATGGCTTCGATATCAATGACTCGCTGGCCGTAATTTACGCGTTCTGAAAACTGATTAGCAACCCAAGTCAGGTAGTCGTTAAACTCAACACGAGAAGGGTTCATGCTACCTAGGTTGATGAAAGCGTTTAGCCTGTCTTTGGTGTGCAAATAGTTTACGAATGAATATGGACTGGTTGGATTTCGTAACGTCACTAGATCTTTCAAACAAGAGATTTGCATTCTAGTTCCATCAAGCAACATGCCGCCGTGCCATTCAAAATGAGACTTTTGCTCCAAGAAGCAATAACTTAAGCCTTTATCTTTAGCCTGCTCTTCCAAAGCAATGGCTATCGATAAATTAGCAGGACCAAAGCCCACTCCGAGAACATCATATTCCTTAATTTGTTTCGTCATGTATAACCTCATAATAATTTCTTTGGGTACAAAGCACCCTATTCCGACTCCCTTTCCCAGCACTTAAAATTTAAGCATTAGAACTCGCTACTGAAAAAGCCGTCTTTCAACTGACACATTAAAGCCGCACGCTTATGCGGAAATTCAAATTCTTTAACCTTGGCAAAGCCGTACTTTTGTAGATACCCAATCATCTTGTCATTATCGGCTCTTGGCTCGCTGACAATCTTCTCTGTGCGGGGATCCGATAGATAGATGAAGTGACAAACAGAAGGCAACCAAGCCGCAACTTTGTGAGCACCACGATGTGACTCTTCGCCGACAAGCATGTGTATGCCTCTGTCATAATCCCCTGCTGCGTAATAAGGTGCGATTCGGTCTTCTTTCGTCCAGTACACTTCGATGTAGGCGAAAGGCTGATTGTCTAAACACACAATAAGGAGCTGATTCTTATTGTTTTTAACTGACTCTTCTAAGTACTTTCTGTGTTCTTCCAGTGAGCCAGTTTGCTCCCAGAAATTCGCTACACGTTGGCTGTTTTGCCACTTATTAAAGAAGGTTAAGTGTTTGTCGACATCTAAGCCTTCTAGAGTGAGAACGGCGTTAAGACCAGGAATATAACGACGATACAACTCACCCAATAAGGGCTTTGGTCTAGCTGGGTGATACCCTGCAGCGTCTAGGACTTGCTTGTGCAGGTAAAGGCTGCGATTTCTATTTTTGAGCCAAAGCTCGGGAATTTGCATTACGGCTTCACGCCATAACACCTTTAAGCCTTCAGCAGTTTCAAAGCACAAAGAATCCAACACTTCACTTTTAAACTGTCCTAGTTCAATCGTTCGAATCTCCGGGTTAGCTGAGAACAGGAGGGCAAAAGCAGTAAGTTGCTCCGCGTTTAACGCTGTCATTTGAGTTAAACGCCAAAACTGATTTGTTTCACGCACAACCTCAACCACACCCGAACTCACTTCAATGCAGTAACTGTCTTGGCTTTCATTTAAAGAACCACTCTGCCCATCGGGCAGAGTGTTCAAAGGCTGGTGGTTACCAGTCATAAGTTACGCTCGCAATCACGTTACGGCGATCACCATAGAAGCAGTAGTAATCACACGTCGCAACGTACTCTTTGTCTGCCAAGTTCTTCGCTGCAACTTGGAACTTGTAGTCTTCAATACGATAACTCAATGTTGCGTCAAACAATGTGTAAGAAGACACTTTGTTTGTCTCTGTATTATCGGCGTATGAATCACCAACGTAACGAGCACCCGCACCAATTGTTAGACCATCTAAAGGGCCATTTAAGAAGCGGTAATTTGCCCAAGCTGAAGCGAGTTGGTCAGCAATTTGTGATGGCGTGTTACCTACATTACTGCTTGTCGAATCTTCTGTTATTTCAGAATCGATGAATGACACGTTACCAATCAAGGTTAATGCTTCAGTCACGTTTGCGACAGCTTCTAACTCAAGACCACGGTTACGAACCTCACCAATTTGCGTTAGTTGACCAGCAACCTGACGCGCTAAGTTTTCTTTCGATACTTCAAACGCAGCAATGTTGAAGTAACCGTCAAAGCTACGCGGTTGGTATTTCAAGCCCAGTTCGTATTGTTCGCCACGTTCTGGTTTCGCCGGGTCGCCATTGGCGTCAAGTTGAATAATTGGATTAAACGACTGAGCGTAGCTCGCGTAAGGTGTAAAGCCATTATCCATCAAATAAGCCACACCGAAGTTGGTTGTCCACTCTTCGTTGTCGACCTTAGTTTTTGCGCCAGTAGTCGTGTTGTGTGTCTTGTTTTGGGAATCGTCGTAACGAACTCCAATTTGCACTGCCCACTTGTCCGCAATCATCATTTGATCTTGTAAATACAGACCTAGCTGATTGTTTTTTGTTTTAGTGGTTTGACGGTCTGATTCATCAAGTGGTGCAAACGTTGCTGGATTCAACAAAGCCACATTTGTGCTGTATGACGGATCAAACACGTTAAAGATTGGGTTTGGAATATTTCCCACACCTGGCACAGGTAAAAGACTATTTCCATCACCAATGATTGGATCTGCAGCGTAATCTTTACTATCAATATCGATGCTCTGATAATCAATACCAGTCAACAATGTATGCTCAATTGAGCCCGTCGTAAAACTGTGAATCAAACGGTTATCGATGTTGAACGCGTCCGATGTTCCTTCTTCCGTAGATGCTTGACGGATGATAGAAGAACGCGTTGGGTCGTAAGGCGCTAAAGCCGTATCGCCAACATATTGCGAGTAATACATTTGACGCAGGTTGATGTCCATTTGGCTGTAGCGTGCGTTTTGCATGAAATAAGTACGATCATTAAAATGATGTTCAAACTCATAACCCACTGATATTTGCTCTCGTTCGAACGTTTCCCAATCCGTATTACCTAAAGCTGTACTGTCACTGATAGTACCATTGGGGTTTGACGTTAACGTTCCTTCCATTGGTAGGAACTGAAGGTACGGGTCGGAATCATCTTTCTGGTAGCTAGTTAGCAGTGTGATTTTTGTGTCGTCTGTGAATTTATAAGCCAAAGAAGGAGCGATAAAAATGCGTTCGGCTTCTACACCATCGACACGGCTGCCATTTTTACGCCCAAGTGCCTGCAGGCGAAACGCCATTTTATCGTTAACTTCAGAGTTAACATCTAAGCTAATTTGCTTGCGATCATCAGTACCGTATTCAATAGCAAATTGACCCGAGCCACCATCAAACTGCGGACGCTTGCTCACAACGTTTATGACGCCACCTGGAGGAGATTGACCGTATAGCGCAGAGCCTGGACCACGTAAGATTTCTACACGTTCCAAACCAAACGGGTCGATTTGCCAACTGTAGAAACCTGATGAATACAGACGTGTACCATCTTGATACAAACCGCTGTTCGCCTGCTTAAAACCACGGATAACAAACCAATCTTGCTTGTTGTCTTCACCAAAATAATTCGCTTGGATACTAGGCGTATATTGTAATGCATCAGCAATACTGATCGACGCTCGGTCGTCCATCTGTTCACGAGTAACAATAGAGATTGCACGTGGCGTGTCACCTATCGCAACGTCTGTTTTTGTTGCTGTTCGGCTGCTTAACCCTACGTAACTAAAATCTGGACCTACTGAGCTATCTTCGAGTTGCTGCCCAATAACAACAACGGTTTCATCTTCGTTAGCGTGAGCTATTCCTGACGATATAACTAAAGCGACCGCAAGTGCTGTTGGGGTGCGCATAAAGTGCCGATTCATATATTTCTCCTTCAATACGGCTATGAACCAATTGTAATAAAAGCACAAACAATAACGATAATAGTTATCATTGCGATTAATGATTTAACGAAGTGTACCACGTAATTTTCAAAATAAAACATCTCAGTAATAGATATTTATAAAATTATTCACAATACAAATGCCTGTATAAGCCCTTGATTACTTTATTGTTCTGCACTACCCCTAAATGATCCGTGTCTACAACAACGGAATATTGGAGCTTGTTATGCTTATTCAACCCTTTTGATAACAGCTCTGAGCGCCCACTTGGCAGCCCTGCCCACCAACAATGCAACTGGGTTTTTATGCTTGGTAATTGGTATTCATGACATAAAGCACGCATATGTTGTTCCACAGACCAGCTATAGAGCATTTGTTTGGCGTTATCTGCCATGTACCTATCGAACTGATTTTCCGCTAGCCATGTATTAAACGCTTCAGGCCACATTGGTGGAGGGACTGAGTCTAAAAGCCGTAAGCAACGCTGGCCTTGCTGTTCACTAATTGGTCCTAACAACAAAGAAAGATGCTCTAAGAGTTTGGATTTTGACGTCGGCGAATCCCACTGATCTTCAGTAATTTCAGTGCCTGGTACATAACAATCAAGCAAACCAATAAACGCGATCTCGTCTCCGTTTGCCTCTAAACGACTCGCAATTTCTTGTGCTAATGCTCCACCTAACGACCACCCGACTAATCGGTACGGACCACAAGGTTGTATTTGCTTGATCGTTTGATAATAAGCGTCTGCCATGTCAGCAAAAGATGAATCAAAAATATTATCTGAAACAAAGCTCTTTGACTTAATTCCGAATACGCTGCGGTCGCCTTCGAGAGCTTGAGCGAGTCGTTGATACCCCGTAACACGACCTGTCACAGGGTGAATGCAGAATAGTGGTTCATGCTCGTCGGAGGTCGTATTTAGCTTCTCGACTAATCGCGTATCAGATATGCATTGATCTGGTAATCGTGTAGTCATTCGGTTTCTACCAAGCTGACCCGTTGCACTCTTATCATTGACTTGAGAGGCGGCCACTAATGCAGTCAAACTATCAATGAAGCGAGAAGTGAACTGTTCGATCTCAGCCAATGAATAATGCGTTGTCGCGAATTCCCAAGACAAACTCAACTTCCCCGCTACCACTTGAGAATTCACAACCAAAGGGGTCAGCATTGAGTTTAATCCAGACTGAGGCAGGCTCCCCTCTTCGATAGGCGAACACCAATGTGCAAAGTCGTCACTGGAATACTGGCCTAAATAGTTAAACGTTACGCTCGCTTTAGATTGTTCGATACAATCTTGGCTCAGGTATCTCAATCCATAACCTATCCCACCGTCTTTTTTTACACTCTCTAGGTACTCACTGGTGCTGCTAAGTACGCTAAGAATATCTGTCTGAAAGCGCCCTACCATCGGATACAAGCTCGTTGTCCAACCGACCATGCGAGAGAGATCGATATTCGAGAACACCGATGATTCTCGGCCATGTCCTTCTAGATAAATGTGAACATCAGGTTGATCTTTATTAGCCAATGTTGAAACTAACGCCGTAATTAGCACACTTTGAATATCAACGGCCAAAGCAGATGTTGAGATCCGCAGTAATGTTTGGGTTAATTCATTCGATAACTCAGCCTTGAAGACTTGCTTATCTTGATGCAACGCTGGTGGCTTATCTTGAGCTGAATCGTTCGATGTCACGTTCAATTCATGCCAAGCCTCTTGCATCAACTTCCCTTGTTCGGTTGACGACCACTCCTCTAAACTATGAACCGCTTCATCCATTGCGCTTGAATTTGGCATTAGCTCAATGGTTTGACCTGCGACTTGCTGTTGATATGCTTTCCATAAGTCATCCAACAAGATTCGCCAAGAAACTCCGTCCACCGCCAAATGGTGTATCGCGATCATCAATCGATTGGGGGCATTTTCAAATTCAGCGTATCCAGCTTGGATCAACCTACCCATTCCAATATCCATACTTTGATGAATCTCTTGAGCAAATGCAGAAAATGCCGGTTCTGAATCAACCTTGCTTACCCATAAGTAATCGCGCACTTGGAAATCTTGGAACTGCTGATTCCAACGTCCCTGATGCTGATTAAACGCCAATCTTAAGCTTGGGTGTTGTTTTACTAACGCTTGAATAGCCGACTCTAAGTAGCTTGTATTCATGTCTTGCTTGAGTTCGACACAAATGTGTTGGTTCCAATGGTCTGGTTGGGGAAACTGTTGAGCTAAAAAGTGTGCTTGTATTGGCATCAAACCAAATGATTCGGTAGTTAGATCACGTTCTTTTTTCGCCTTATGGATCTCAAGTACGCCTGCCAAATCACTTAGGGACTTCGCATCAAACACTTGCTGTGGCGTTAAGTTGTAGCCTGCAACGCGAACTTTGCTCACCATCTGCAAACAAAGGATTGAATCGCCACCCAGTGCAAAGAAGTTATCGGTACAACTCACGTCCTCGATACCTAAAAGTTGTTGCCATAGTTTTACTAGTAACACCTCTTGTTCAGTTTTCGGTGGCACAAGCGCCACAACTAACTGAGTTTCCATATTGATATCAGGTAGTGACGTTCTGTCGATCTTTCCCGCCGGTGTTAATGGCAATCTGTCCATCACCATCAACTGGTTAGGCACCATGTAATCGGGTAACTGTTGAGACAGCGCTTTGATGATGTCATCAAGATGGAAACGTTCGGGATCGCCGCTCTGCAGGTAACCAAACAATTGCTTCTGTTGGCCGACTTCTTTTACCGCGACAACACAATGTTCAACCTTAGAGATAGCTTGTAAACGACTTTCGATTTCGCCCAACTCAACGCGAAACCCTCTAATCTTAACCTGCTGATCCACCCGCCCTATGTATTCCATCACACCATCATGATTCCACCGAACCAAATCTCCAGTGCGATACATTCGTTCGCCTATTCGTTGGCTATTATCATGGCTATGAATGATAAACGGATCAGGTATGAAGCGCTCAGAGGTTAAATCTGGCTGCTCTAAATAACCACGAGCAAGGCCAACCTCTCCGCCAATGTACAATTCCCCGACATGACCAAACGCCACTTTATTTAATTGCGCATCCAGTACATACAAACGACGCTCACCAACAGGTTGGCCGATCGGCGCATAAGCACTGTTTAGGTTATCTTTCGGATACGCGCGCCAAATCATGGGAGTAACGACGGTTTCTGTTGGACCGTAACCATTAATGATACGCGGAGGGTTCACGACCTTTTGCAAACGTTGATAGGTTTCTGCGGTAAAGGCTTCGCCACCTAATGTCCAAGAACGAACATTGAGAAGTGGCTTTTGATATTCAATCCAATCAAGTAACGGGCCAACGTAACTAGGCGGGAAGCAGGCAATGGTGATCTTGTCATCGCACAGCACTTCGCAGGTTTTCTCTGCACTCCACAATTCTTGATCTCGGATGACGAGCTTGCTACCAAACGCTAACGGCACTGTCCAACGCTCTACAGCACCATCAAAGCTAATCGAAGCAAAGTGAAGCTCTACGTCTTCTGGCGTCATACCATATTGCTTACCAATAGTTTGAACATGCATCGACAAGCCAACGTGGTTTATCGCCACACCTTTTGGCTTACCGGTAGAGCCTGATGTATAAATGATGTAGGCCAGTTGTTCAGGGAGTATCGTTGTCTCAAGCTGTACTTGTTTATCTTCTTGATCTCGGGCGGCTTTTTCATCTAAGTCGTTTAGTGAATGCTTTAAGTCCTGCGAACCAAAAACGAAAGAACTTGCTTGAGACGATGAAACATCAAACTCAGATTGAATGTTTTGCCAACGCGATTCTAAGCCTTGCTGAGTAATCACGAACTTAGCTTTTGAATCCTGAATCATGTACGTCAAACGTTCAGTTGGGTAATCAGGATCCAGTGGCAGAAATGCCCCACCCGCTTTCATCACCGCAACCATAGCCACAATCATTTCAACGCCTCTTTCAAAGAGGACCCCGATAACCTGATCACGATACACGCCTTCATCTTCGTTATTTGAATCGACCAGATTAGAGGCAATAAGCTTGGAAGCTAACAGAGATGACGCCAAATCCAGTTGTTTGAAGCTCAACTCAATATCTTGATGCTTTAAGGCGATGGCATCCGGCTGTTCTTTGACCTGTTTAGCTATTAACTCAATGATAGAATGGAACGTCCAATCACCTTCAGGTTGCGATAACCTCTCCAACACAGAAGCATCATGGGTTGTAAGATGACTGATTTGAGCAAGGCTTCGGTCGATGTTGCTTTCCAATTCGCTAACCAATTGCTCTAGTACAGCGTTCAACTCGACCATATTATCTTGATCGATACGATCCTTAGAATACGTCAACACGACACGGGTTTTTCGCTCACTTTCACGCACGTCTAACGCAATATCGAATAACGCAAATTCACCATTTTGTTGCTCTGCCGATAGGGTCAGTTGATTGTCTAATTGAATATCGTCAGCGGGGGCATGTTGATGATTGAATAGCACTTGAAACAACGGCGTTTGCCCTGCTTTTCGATCAAAACCCTTTGGCTCGCTATTCGTTGGTTCTACGCTCTTTTGTTGAATGTTCCTTTGCTCATTGGCCAGAGTCTGAACCAACTGATCAAACGGCAACAATTGATGCTCTTGTGCTTCTAGAACTTTGTTATGAGCACCTTCTATGGCCTGAGACAACGAACAGCTTGGCGAAATCGACTGCTGAATCACCATGGTGTTGACAAAGAAACCAATCAGATTAGAAACTTCGTGACGAGTTCGATTCGCCATTGGTACACCAACTGAAATGTCAGTGCGATGCGTTACTTTCGCTAATGCAGCCTGCCATACCCCTAACCATAAGCTTGAAGTGGTCACCGACAATTGACGGGCAATCTGCTTTAGCTTGTGAGACTGCGGCTCACTCAATTCATAACTTATTGACTCAGCAATACGTCTTTGATTTGGTGCTATCTCGCTGTACCACGGGAATAACTGGTGTGAGTCAGCCTCTCCGAGTTCATTCTTCCAAAAATCAATATGTTGCTGTCCTTTCCCTGCCTCTAGCAACGCACTTTGCCAATGAGAATAATCACGATATTGAATCGGTAACTCTGGAAGATGTCCTTGCTGATATAACGTAATAAGTTCATTCAAGAACACGCCAATTGACCAACCATCAGAAACAATATGATGCATGACCAGTTGCAATTTCCATGAACTTTCACTGAGTTGGAGACATTGCATTCGAATCGGCAGGTCGATTTCAAGTTCAAACGCTTTGGCTATGAACTCTCGTTGGGATTCTTGGATTTGATCTTGGCTCCAACTTTGAGCATCTACCGTCAGCGGACACATAACCGCCGCTGTATCGACAAACTGCACAACCGATTCATTAGCATTGGTAATAAAGCGGGTTCTCAACACATCATGACGCTGCAATACTTGGTTTACGATGCGGCTGAGCCGTTCAATATCCAAATGGCCTTTGACATAGAACGTGCCAGACATATGGTAAGCACTGTTCCCTTTGTCTAAGCAATAGATGTCCCACAAACGTTGCTGCGCCGGGGATAAGCCAACCTGCTGTTCGCGACCTACCGAAACAATTGGCAGTTTTTCAAAATCTAAACCTTTACTACTCAACAACTCAATAAATTTAATTTGTTCCGGTTTGCCCAGCTGTAAAAAGCGTTTTGCCAAAGCTTGTTTGTCTATTTTCGCTTTTGAATCAGAAGCCGTTTTTGGTTGGTTCTTATCGTTTGCTTGATTCACAGTTTTTGAGTCAAACGTAGTCTTTAGATGGTTCATAGCAGCTCCAGTTCGTCCATCAATGCTGCCATGGCATCGAATTCGTCTTGTTCATGTTGGTTTTGTGTTTGATAGTGTGATTGCAAGCTATCAGTGAGTGCTTGTAGGCTTTTGGCTTCGAAAAAGTCTTTAAGTGCGACGTCCAAGCCAAGCTCTTGATGGGCCTTTGCTACAACGCGAGTCGCTAGCAGCGAATGACCACCAAGTGCAAAGAAATTGTCGTCTAAACCAACTTGGGGAATAGCTAAAACCTCGGCCCAGTGAGTAGCGAACCAAATTTCTAATTCCGTCTCTGGCGCGCGGTACTCTATTGACTGCCATTCAGGTGCTGGTAGCGCTTTCCTATCGCGTTTGCCATTGGGAGAAAGCGGCATTTCATCAAGCCCAATCAATATCGGAGGCACCATGTAATCGGGTAAATGTTCCGATAAATGCTGTTTAACCAGAGCTTGTTTATCTTCGCTCCAATTGGAATCCACAACATAACCAACCAATTGTTCGCCAGTTTGATGCTTAAACGCGATAACCGCGGATTCTTCAACCCATTCGAGTTGATTCATTACATTCTCAATTTCTTCTAACTCGATTCTTAAACCACGAATTTTCACTTGGTTATCCAAACGACCTAAATACTCCAATCGACCATCGGCCAGTTGCACTACTTGATCACCAGTGCGATACATTCGACTTCCCGCTTCTCCAAATGGATTCGGTATAAATCGATCAGCCGTTAAATCCGGTCGAGCTAAATATTCACGCGCTAATCCAATGCCCGTTAAATACAGCTCACCGGGCACACCAATGGGTACCGGGTTCCAGTTGTCATCAAGGACATAAAGTTGCGTGTTGCAGATCGCATAACCTATTGGGATACGTTTAGAAACTGGCAACTCACAAGGCCAATACGTGACATCAATCGCCGCTTCCGTGGGTCCATAAAGGTTATGCAGTTCGACAGGCGTATGACTAAGTACTTGCTCAACAAGGTCGGCGGGAAGTGCTTCTCCACTACAGATAATGCGCTTAAGCGACGTACAGTCAGAGATATTGGTTTCGATTGAGAAAGCATTCAACATCGAAGGAACAAAGTGAATCGTCGTCACTTGTTCTTGTTGTATGACTTCCGATAGCACATTTGGTTGGCGATGAGTCTCTGGCGGGGCAATCGCTAGACGCGCCCCTGCCATCAATGGCCAGAAGAACTCCCACACCGAGACATCAAAGCTGAAAGGTGTTTTCTGTAACACACAATCGGACTGATTAAGCACGTATTCTTGTTGCATCCAATTCAAGCGATTCTGCAATGCGGCTTGAGTATTCACCACACCTTTCGGTAAACCAGTAGAACCAGAAGTAAAGATCACATACAGAGCCTGCTCTGGTTGCCAGTTCACTTTAGGTGGCTGCGAGGATTGTTTAGAGACATCTAACTTGTTTAAATCGACATATTCACAACCGTTACTCTCAGGCCATAAATGCATTGAATTTGAGTCCGTCAGCAAACAAGCAATATTCGCCGACTCCAAAATGTACTGAAGTCTATCTGTAGGATAACCAGGATCCAATGGCACATAGGCACCACCAGCACGAGCGATAGCATGTAAGCCAATCACTAAGTCAAACGAACGCTCAAGCCCTAAACCAACACGAGTTTCAGAATTCACGCCTTTATCTCGTAGCCAGTTTGCTAGTTGATTAACGCGCTTATCAAACTCTTTATACGTGAGAGTTTGACCTTGCATCGATAGCGCTATCGCGTCCGGCGTTTCCTTCGCTTGCTGCTGAATCGCTTGTGACGGCGTCACGAAACCACCCCAATCAAGGGACGTGTCATTGAATGCTCGGTTTTGTTGCTCTGCAGTCTCGTCTATCAAATGAAGCTGGCTAACTAACCCATCACTATTTGTAGCTACCCTATCTAAAAGTAATAACCAATGACCAAGTAACGCTTGTGCGAAATCTTGTGTGAAAATCGGTGACACATAGCTTACGAAACCAAGCCACTTACTCTCAGACATCTGTTGGATGTCCATACCGATTTCGAGCTGAGCATTCACAACGCCCGGATCAAATGGCTCGACACCCAGCCCTTGCCAATCAAAGAGCTCTGCCTCGTCAAAGCGCTGGAAGTTAAAACTGGTTTGGAAAACGGGATGATATTGTAAATTCCCGGTAATCCCGAGTGATTCAACCAACATTTCAAATGGGAAATCTTGTCGACCCAGAGCCTGCTCAGTGAAAGACTTCACCTGATGCAATAAATCTGAGAATGATTGCTCGCCGTTAAAATGAGCCGGAATCACCAAGCTATTGATGAAGCACCCTTGCATCGACTGTGTTTCTGGCTGCGTTCGCCCTGCTACTGGAACACCAACTCGCACTTGTTCTTGACCGGAGTATTTGTGCATCAACAAATGCCACAATGTCAGCATCACATTAAACGGCGTTGTCTTGTGCGATGTCGCCAACTTAGTGATACTCGATATCTGTTCGGTCGAAAGTTCAAAGTGCAGCCGGTTACCTTGTGTTTTGGTCTGTTCTCTTGGCGTATCACTGTGCAATACCAGTGGGTCGATGTCGTATTTCAACGCGTCCAACCACCATGCTTTTTGATCACTCGCTTCCTTGGACTCAAGCCAATGCTTCTGCCAGTTCGCATAATCTACATATTGAAGGTCATGAATAGCAGCAGGCTCAGAAGCTGAGACTCTTCCATTTTCCGCATATTCAGAAATCATCGATTGATAACAGTGAGCTAACTCTTTCAGCAGCAACTGCATCGATATCCCATCAGAGACAATATGGTGCGCTACGATCAATAGGTCAGCCTGTTTAACACCAGCGGGCCGCTCGGTGGTTCCTACTATCCAATCAAAGCGAATCAACGGACCTTCAGAGAAATCAAACGGTTTAGCGATCAGTTCTTTATATGCTAAGAGTCTTTGTTCATCGGACGCTAAGCTTTCGTGCATCCCAAGGCAGATTTCACGATCAGCATGAATAGACTGCATCAGTTCGCCTTCAACTTGACTAAAGTTAGTTCTCAAGATCTCATGGCGTTCAACCAATACATTGATTGCACGCTCAAGGGCGGCAACGTTCACATTGCCCGTGAACTTAAGCCCTAAAGGCATGTGGTAAGCAGCACTGGTCGGCAACAGTTGTTGTACGAACCATAAACGCTTCTGTACAGCGGAAGTTGGCATGTATGGTAGGCGCGGCGTTTGAGCTAACGTCACTAACTCTGCTTCATCTTTTATACAGTGAGTCGCAAGCTCTTTGAGCACTGATGTATCAAACACCGCTTGTAACGATAATCTGATGTCGTCTTGTTGTTTGAGCCTGCCGACAAGCTGCGTTGCCAATAACGACTGACCACCCAAAGCAAAGAAATCGTCATCCCGTCCTATAAGTTCTTTGTCAAATAGCACTCGCCACTGTTGAGCTAAAACTTGCTCCATTTCGCCAATCGGTGGAATGTAGTCTTGAATAGCCACAGCCTGCCAATTAGGTACTGGTAAACGTTTCTTATCCACTTTACTGGCTGGCGTTAATGGAATTTTGTCCATTTGCACAACTTGGCTAGGCACCATGTAATCAGGAAGATCTTTACTAAGATCTTGTAAGATATCTTCGATAGAAAGCGTATTATCGCTCTGAATATAAGCCACAAGCTGTTTGCCTGTCGGGCTGTCATATGCGACTACCGCACATTGCTCTGAGCCAGCGCTCTTTTGCAGGCGAGATTCAATTTCGCCCAACTCAACCCTGAACCCACGAATCTTAACTTGCTCGTCGCTACGACCGAGATACTCAATCACGCCGTCTAAACGCCATTTAACCAAGTCTCCGGTACGGTACATTCGTTCGCCGTTATTTGAGAATGGATCTGGAATGAAGCGTTCTGATGTTAAATCTGGTCGTTCGAAGTAACCTCTCGCTAATCCAACTTCCTCACCGATATACAGCTCACCCGCAACGCCTGCCGGCACACGGTGAAGTGCAGAATCCAACACATATAAGGTTCGGTTTCCGACAGCCTTTCCGATAGGTGCATAAGCACTTTCTAGCTCAGTATCAGAATACGCCTCCCAAATCATTGGTGTGACAACGGTTTCAGTTGGCCCGTAACCATTAATGATTCGCTTAGGTTTCAAGACCTGTTGCAGTTTAAAGTAAGTATCACGAGTAAAGGCTTCGCCACCTAGCGTCCATGAACGAACGGAAAGAGTTGGGGTACTGCCCTCTATCCATTCAAGTAAAGGAAGAACATAACTTGGTGGGAAACACGCAATCGTTACCTGTTCACGAGCCAAAACGTCACAAGTTTGTTGTGCACTCCATAACGATTGGTCTCGAATCACTAAACGTGAGCCGAACGCCAATGGCACAGTCCAACGTTCAATCGCACCATCAAAGCTGATCGATGCAAAATGCAGTTCCACATCGTCAGAAGTCATGCCATAGCGTTGACCTATGGTTTGAACATGCATGCTCAAACCAAGCTGAGAAACACAAACCCCTTTCGGCTTACCTGTCGAACCTGAGGTGTAGATCATGTAAGCCAGTTGGTCCGGCAAGATAACGGGCTTGTCATTAAGGTTTTTAGTTAGATCAAACGCGGCGTAGCTAATGGTTTTCGCTTGGTTCCCAATCTGATTCACCAATGACTCACTCAACGCATCATGAATCAATACACTCGCGCCACTGTCTTGAACCATGAAGTCTAAGCGTTCTTGAGGATATGCAGGATCTAGAGGCAAAAATGCAGCGCCGGCTTTCATTACGCCCATCATTGCAACCAACATATTGCAGTCGCGCTCAAACAACACACCCACAATATCGTCTCGTTGAACGCCTTCCATAATCAACCGGTGTGCGATCGCGTCACTTTGCTCAACCACCTCTCGGTACGTTAATGATTCCCGATGTTGACCATCCTCCACTTCGACATTCGATACCAATGCTTCACTATCAGGACGCAATAACATCTGTTGCGCGACTAAATCAGTGAACGGTGAGAACGTCCAAGGCTCTGGTTGACGTTCAAAGGCGTTAAGCTCACTCAACTGATCATCCGCTAAGGCAGACAAGTTGCCTAGATCTTCAGTCAAGTGATCGACTAACTGATTTAAATAATGTCGATTGGTCGCGCGAAGTGCTTCGATTTGTTGAGCTGTAAACTTACTTTCATCGTAGGCGAACACGATGCGAAGTGAGTCACTCGGCAAGATTGCCAAGGTTAACGGGTAGTGAGTAAATTCATAGCTTTCCGGCTCACCAATACTGAATGCACTGCTGTTGCTATTCTTGTCGTTCAGTAGCGCTTCATCAAGCGGGTAGTTTTCGAATACAACTAAGGTGTCGAACAGGTTCTCGCCCGACCATCCTGTTTGTGCTTGGATATCAGACAGCGATGAATAACTGAATTCACGCTGTTCACTTGATGAGGTTTGGATTTCAAGCAGCCATTCAGAAACAGGTTTGGAAAGATCTATGTGGTGTGCGATCGGCAACGTATTAATAAACAGACCGACCATAGAATCACTATCGGCAAGCTCCGTTGGGCGTCCTGCTACTGTATTACCAAACACAGGTATTTCTTGTCCTGTAAATCGGTTTAATGTTAGTAACCACGCCGCTTGCGTTAACGTATTAAGCGTCACACCAATTTGGTTTAGTTTAGGTAGCCATTGACTGATGGTTTCTTGTGAGAAGTCGTCATTGTATCGCTGGAAATTCGATTCAGAGGTGTCAGAATTGCCAAAGGATTCTGCCAATCTTGTTGGCGATTCCATGTCTTGGAGGTAACGCTGCCAATATTCATTAGACTGATTTTTGTCTTGGCGTTGCGTCCAGGCCAGGTAATCCGAGAACTCCGCTTTTACTGGCGCAATTGAACGGCCATGATACAAGGCAAATAAATCACTGAGTAAAACACCCGTGCTCCAACCGTCCATTAATATATGGTGAATCGTGAAAACACACTGAACTTGATGGTCGTGAGTTTGAATGAAATCAACACTCCACAAAGGTGCTACCTTTGAACGCTCAACAACTTGCTCTAATTGAAAGCCACGTTCGACCCTTTGTTGTTTGTATTCCTCAAGATCAAACTGACGACGTTGGCGTACATCCAAGAACTGATAATCCAGACTGAGTTCAGCCCACTCAGCAAGGTATGCGTTACCATCGAACGAAAACAGTGTCGAGCGAAGCATTTGATGCCTTTGCATCACACCTTGCCACGCGTTAACCATCCTTGGCACATTGACATTGTTCAAAGGCAATGTGATTTGATTGACGTAAGTGCTGTCACTATCAGAGAGCTTCGCGTGGAAATACAGGCCTTGCTGCAGCGTAGACAGAGGCAGAATCGTGACAGGTAGAGATAATGGTGAAATAGCCCCCTTACACAATTCATTTAGCTGTATTTGGTTTAACTCAATCAATGGAGCATCAGCGCGAGTTAATACTGGATCTGCATCATTGAAGACCTCGTGCAATTGCTCAAGGCTATCACTTAATGCCGCGTGTAACACTTCAACTTCAGATTCAGAGAAACACGCACTGTCTAATTCGATATCCCACAATAACACTTCTTTAGCCACAGATGCATTGATAACAATGGCTGCATCTGCGGTGTTAGACTCATCTCTCCAAAGACCTGTGTTTGTCACCTCTACTGCGTCATTCATCTGTTGAGCCGCATTGCCAAGATAGTTGAACAACACGTCCATATCACCAACATGAGACCATAGGCTTTGTGTTACTCCAGCATGGAACGTCACTCCACCAAGGTGATCAGTTTCAAAGCTGTCTTTTAAAGATTTAACCCACTCTTCCAACGACTCAAGAACAGGAATGGCTTGCGGATACAATGAGGTGTACCAACCAACCGTACGACTAAGATCAAGCCCAGTAGCTTCAGTAAAACGTCCATGTGATTCACGATGAATAGTTAACGCTTTACCTTGGTTTAACGTACTTACGGTTAAGGCACTGATTAAGTACACGATTTGTTCTTGTGTAAGACGTGCAAAGCCAAAGCCTGCTTTTACCAGAGCTTCTATTTTTGATAGCGGCGTATACCACTGTGTCGAAATAGGTTTACCACGTAACGTGGAATAAAGTGGTTCTTTGGTTTGTTCTACCCAATAGGCTTGTTGTTCATCAGATATCGACAGTGTATTTAAAGCATTTGCCCAATTTCCTTGATGATGCGTCTTTTGCGTAAGTAGGTGCGGACCAGAAACCTCTCTCGGCTCATATGAAAACTCTGATGTAGGCTCTGAAACGTATAGTTTAACGAGATCTTCGATAATAACTGGCCATGAAAGCGCATCGACCACTAAGTGATGAATAGCGATTAGCACTTCACTATGCTCGGTCGCTTCATCTAAGGCGTCCATACTGCGTATGCCAACCGCACCTATCACACCGTTGATTAAGTCTATGCTCGTTTGAACTTGGTTTATGTTTATCTCGCCATCAAACGAGTGAATCGCAAACTCGACATCGTCTTGGTAATTTGCAGTTATTTCTATGGGAGAGCTAGACGAAACAGCGTGAGAAAAGCGTAATCTCAACGCGTCGTGGTGTTCAACCAGGTGATGGACGGCGCGAGTTAATCGTTCAACATCAACCGGATAGTCCCATTTAAACTGGATATATTGATTACAGCGATTCAACTCAAAATGTTCGATGTACCTTTGTTGAATCGGCAACAGCGCCACTGATCCTTGTCGCTTACCTTGTTCTGCAACAACAAGTTTGGCTTCTTCAAGACTCCCTGCCATATCTCGTAACTTCGGAAAATCGAAGACTTGTTTAGGCGATAGCATGAAGCCCAACTGGCGAAGTTTTCCGACCAACTGGAGTGCCATGATCGAGTCTCCACCTAACGCGAAGAACTGGCTGTTCGCACCAACACTCTTAACTTTAAGTAATTCACACCATATTTCAGCAAGCATTACTTGTCGGTTGTTCTCAAGTGCACCTTGATCACTGCGTACCTCTGTCCAATCAGGAGCAAACAGCTCCTTTCTATCGACCTTACCAGCCGGAGTCAGCGGCAGCTTGTCTTGAACAATAATACAAGCAGGTACCATATAATCAGGCAACGTTTGGCCTAGCAGCTCAAGCCATTGTGCTTCTTCGTTGTCATTCTCGCTTTGCAATTGGGAAGTGTTTGACGGGGCTTTACTTTGTTGAACTTTGCTTAGCTGAACATAGCCTACAAGCTTTTTACCCGTTGGCGATTCGTGATCAACAACAGCACAAAACTCCGCACCAGAGAGTGCTTGAAGTTGGGATTCAATCTCTCCGAGCTCAACACGGAAACCACGGATCTTCACTTGTTGGTCAACACGACCTAAATATTCCATGACGCCATCATCACGCCACTGAACCAGGTCGCCCGTTCGATACATTCTCTCGCCGTTATTTGAAAATGGATCGGGTAAAAAGCGTTCCGCGGTTAAATTAGGTTGTTTCAAGTACCCTTCAGCTAAGCCCACTTCTGAACCAATATACAGTTCTCCACTGCAACCGAACGGCACTTGGCTTAACTCAGAGTCGAGCACATACAACTTCCGATCACCTACTGCCGTTCCAATCGGCGCATACGCGCTGTTCATTGTATCGTCGGCATACGCTTCCCAAACCATCGGCGTGATCACCGTTTCAGTTGGGCCATAGCCATTGATGATTCGTGGTGGCGCTAATACATCTTGAATACGATCGAATGTTTCACGCGTGAAGGCTTCGCCGCCTAAAGTGATCGAACGCAGAGCAAGTGATGGACGTGCCGCTTCAATCCAATCGAGTAACGGGCCAACATAGCTTGGAGGGAAACAAGCAATAGTCACACCTTCTTGTTGAAGTACGTTACAAGTTTGCTCGGCTGTCCATAATTCTTGATCGCGTATCACTAGCTTTGAGCCAAACGCTAATGGCACAGTCCAACGTTCAACGGCACCATCAAAGCTGATGGAGGCGAAATGTAATTCGACGTCTTGTTCGCTCATGCCATAGCGTTGGCCAATGGTCTGAACGTGCATGCTCAAACCTTCATTCGATATGGTGACGCCTTTTGGCTTTCCCGTTGAACCAGAGGTATAGATGATATAGGCCAGTTCTTCTGCCAACGGGCGATTAAAAGAGTTATCTGAAGGCAAGCTCGCAAGCTCTGCGTTTTCAACACAGAATTGAGTGACACCGTCACTCCCAATCAAGACGTCTCTGTATCTATCATCCGATTTAGAGTGAGTGAGAAGTAGTTCTGCCCCGCTGTCTTCCAACATGAAGCTTAATCGTTCCGTTGGATAGTCAGGGTCTAATGGTAAGAACGGCGAACCCGCTTTCAAAACTGCGATCATAGAGACAATCATATCTACACCGCGCTCCATCATCACACCGATTGGTGATTTGGCCGCTGTACCTTGAGATAAAATAGAATGCGCTAATTGGTTAGAACGAGTCTCCAGCTCTAAGTAACTCATTGACTCATTTTGGTGTTTCAATGCGATGCTGTTCGGGCACTTAACTGCTTGCTCAGTCACCAAGTCAGTGAATGGACGGTATTGCCATGAATAGTCACCTGAACCATGTTGATCAATCAATCTCATGTCTTTACTTGATAGAGCATTAACTGAGGCAACAGCAGCGTTAGGCGATTGAACAATGGTCGCCAAATTAATCTTAAAGCTTTCAATAAATTTGGTAATAAACGGTCGGGTAAATTTTTCTTTCGCATAGACAAACCGCAGCGGAGCATCGCCTTTATTGATGACATCCAACACCAATTCAAACGGTGTTTCTAGTACTGGAAATTCTTCAAATTCTGCAGACACTCCGTTTGTGTTAATCGATAATTTATCACCGTGATTTCTGAAATTTAAAGCGGTTGTAGGTAGCGGTAAATCACCCGCTAATGCTTCTAGTGGTGTGCTTTCGTAGGCTAGCGACGCTTTCATTGAAGCATGAGTGTTGTTGACTAACTGAGACAGCGTCATTTCTGCGTCAATGCGATAGCCCATCACAGCGCTATTCACATAAAAGCCAACCGTTCTGCGATTCTGAGCATTACGGTTTAGCGCAGGTACACAAATAGAAGGATGAACATTCGAAGAATACTGGCGTAGCGTTAGCATCATTGCAGACGCTAAAACCTCAAACTTGGTCGCGCCTAGCTCACTCCCTAACTGCTTGATCGAGTCGTTGATATCGTTCGATAAATGAACAAGCTCATGTCTCGCACCATAGGTATCCTGAGGTTGATCATTAAGATTCGATAACGACAGCGACTCTTCACCGATAAAGTGGTTCTGTAACCATGAAGATTTTTGCTGCTCATAAAAAGCGGACTTTTCTGCACTGGCCTGCTCAGCCGCATAATCGAGGTAACTTTGAACCACTTTCATTTGGTAAGTTTTGCCTGCTACAGAATTCACCAGCATCTTAATGGTGATTTGAAATGACCAAGCATCAGTGACAATGTGATGAGTCGCAAGCAACACAGCAAAGCGGTGCTCAGTGACTTGATAAATACAACAGCGTGCTAGGTTACTTTCCACCAAGTTGAAAGTCTGCTGCCAACGTTGGCGAGCATCTTGATTGATAAACTCGACGGTATTCGAGTCACCTTGCATGTCGATATAATCATATTCAACAGGACTAAAAGGCATCACTCGTTGAACCGCTTTTCCCTCAACTTCAGCAAACTGACTGCGTAACGAAGGAAATGCCGACACCATTTCATTTAATGAATGTTGAAGCTTTTCAACGGTAATATCTTTACCTTCAAACCAAAGTAAGCCGCCTAAGTTATAGGCCAGGCTCATCGGTTGTAATTGCTGAAATAACCACAAGCGTTGTTGAGAGTATGAGAGCGGGCTCCAAGGGCTTACGGAGTCCAAAATTTGTTCATCATCCACTGACATTTTATTACCTAAACATGAAATTTGGTTGCAGAAATCCACAATTCGCCCGCTACAGGCGAAAAGTACAGGTACTGACTAAAGGTTAAATGGGTTTAGTTTTCTAGAGCATCTATCGCGTCACGCAGACTTTTCGGACGCATATCGGTCCAAACTTCGCGGATATGTTCAAGGCAGTGTTCTTTATTGCCCTTTACGCCTACTTCAGTCCAACCATTTGGTACTAAGTGGTACGTCGGCCAAATGCTGTATTGTTCCTGCGCGTTAATAACAACGGTGAATTCTGTATTTGGGTTATCAATACTCATGTTTTCCTCAACTAACTTTATTTATTGTGTTTGCTGAACCTAACTCGGCTCTTAAATACTCAAGCCACAACACTCTCTAGTGCTTGGTGTGCTTGAGCCAAATTCCCTTTACTCAACTCAATAAGATTGCCGGTGTCCATTTTAAAAATACGGTCAGCGGCATCAAAATAAGCGTCATCATGAGTAATCGCGATGACAGTCACGCCACGTTGTTTAAGCAGTGGTAATAACTGACGGTAAAACAGTTTTCTAAAACGTGGATCCTGATCAGCGGCCCATTCATCAAGCAGAATACAACCGCGCTTTTCGAGTACTGACATCATCAGTGCCAGTCGCTTTCGTTGACCTTGTGAGTAGCGAACGTCACTTAACTTACCTTGCTGGTGGTCAACCTTGTGTGCCATTTCAAGACGGACCATCCATTCGTCAATATCTTTGCTATCGATGTCTTGACCTTCGCCATCGACAATTTGATGGAATAGATGAAAATCACTGAACACAACCGAGAATTGATGGCGATAATCTTGCCAATGCGCTCGAGTCACCTCATTACCATCGACATAAACTTGGCCAGAATGCGGTCGGTAGAGCCCGGTAAGCAAACGAGCAAAGGTCGATTTACCACTGCCATTGCCACCAATAATGAAGATGTGTTCGCCGCGTTCTATTTTGAAATTAATTGGACCTACGCCGAATGCATCGCCATCAGAATCTGAGCGATAACGATAGCTAGCACCCACGAGTTCTAGTGAATTGAATACTTTGGTTTTTGCCGGTTTCGGATTCAGGCTTCGATCGGTACTCAACTCTAACGACGACAACTTCTTCATCGAAATGTTGGCAGTGATCAATGTAGGGATAGACCCTACTGCAGACATCAATGGTGTTCTCATAAACAACACGACCAACGCGAATGTAGACGCGACTTCTAAGGTCGCCCAACCTAAGCCAGTCGCTAGGTAAAAGTTCAAACCGATCAACGCCAATACCACGGTGTTCGCCATGTTGGCAGCAAAACCATTTAAGATGTCGGCTTGTGTCACTTCGTTTCGATACCCTTCAGCATTCACTGAGAAGGTTTCGTCGAAATAGCGTTTGGCTCTGAATGGGTTCAACGACAGCTCTTTGCGGCCATCAATCAAGGACTGGTAATCGTGATATAACTTGTCATCGTATTCTCGAACCTGTTTGACGTGTGTCGTAATTTTCGTCACTAGCGTGTAGCCAATGACACCCGTTAACGACAACATCAGCACGCTAACACCAAACAAAGGCATCGATAGAAAAGCCAGATAACCAAGAGCGACAATCGTGAGCACCAAGCCGTAAATCAATTCAGGTAAATGTACGAAAGCGATGGTGATGTTGCGAATGTCAGTGTTCAGTGAAGCTAGCACACCTGCGCTCCCTACTTTTTCCACTTGCTCAATATCCGTGTTCAACAGCTGAGAAACCAACTCACAACGTTTGTTGTAAACGAACTTATGACCCAATTTATGAAGTGCGACTTGAGCAACGGTGGCTGTCACCAACAACCCACTCAGCAGCAAAGTAAACTGAATTAACGTATCGGAAAGCGACCCACTGCTTTCTAGTAATTTATGTTGAATAAACGCAATCACTCCCACACTCAGGAACGCACTCGCAATACTCAACAAGATGACCAGAGACAATGATTTTTTCTGTTTCTCAGCCAACAATAGGATCAGTCCCATCTCACACACCATTCAATTAATTATTATTGTGATTATCATTATCAATTAATTGATAAGTAACCCTCGTTTAAACCAAACTTAATCACGTTGTTATTTTTGTTTCTGTCTTTAGCTCTAGAACGCAAGACTCGCTAGCTATCAGTCACCTGATGTCATCACAAGCTAATAGTCTAAAGCCTTCTCAAACCCCACATCAGGTACATGCCGCCAATGATCGAAGCAACCAGCCCTGCCGGAATCTCTTGTGGATAGAGCCACTGCCTACCAAGCCAATCCGAGAACAACATCAGCGCCATACCAATTAACGAAGAACAGATCAGATGCTCTTTCGCTCGACTGTAACCAAACAACCTCGCCATATGGGGGGCCATCAATCCAATAAAGCTCAATGGACCAACCACTAACGTCGCACTAACGGTTAAACACGCCACTAGCACCAATAGTAGAATTCGAGATCGAGAGACATTTAAGCCAAGAGATTGCGCACTCGCCTGCCCTAGCGGTAACACATCTAACCAACGAGCACACAGAAAACCCAGTGAGATAAATACAACTGAAGATATAAATAACGGAACAAGCGTTGCTTCGGTAACGTAATACGTGGAGCCTGCCAACCAAGCCAGAACTTGATAACTTCTTGGATCGCCGCCTGCCAACACAAAGCTTTGCACCGCGTTCATCAATGCCGTTATCGCAACGCCTGTCAGCAACACTCTTTCAGGTTGAAAGCCTGATTTTTGGTTGAGAACGACAATGATACCCAATGTACAGACCGCACCAATAAATCCGCCGGTATAAAGCCCAACCACATTGCTTCCGAAACCCGCAAAAATGGCGATGATCAAACCTAATGCAGTACCCGAGCTGATACCAATCACTTCCGGGCTCGCCATCGGGTTGCCACTCAATCTTTGAACAATAGTTCCTGCTACCGCTAACATACCACCGGCCAATGCCGCCGCTGTTAATCGAGGTAAACGCCATTCGAGCAACGCCCAATCTTGGGTTTGCAATAACCAACGCCAGCCTTCGGTTTGTACCGAAAACAAGCTGAACACGATGAGCGACAAAACAATAAAGAAACTAGCGAGCGTCACAGAGTGTTTATTTAGGCGTGATGCAACTTCGTTATGACGCGTTAAAACAGTTTGCGTTTGTGATTGGCTCTTCATCGACAACTTAGGCAATAGCCATAAAAGAAGCGGAGCACCCAAAGCTGCGGTTGCTGCACCCGTAGGCACAAACATCGACATCATTCCCGGCAATTGTTGTATCAGCAGATCGGTAAGGGTCAGTAACAAACCACCTAACACCATAGAAACCAATAACTTCGGCACTAAACGATGAACACCCATCAAGCGCGTCAAAGCTGGCGCGGCTAAGCCAACAAAACCAATCACGCCAACCGCACTCACGACCCAAGCCGTCAGTAATACTGCCAACCCTAAACAAACCACTCGTAACTTAGGTAACGACACCCCTAAGCTTTTTGCGCCCTGCTCTGATAGCTGAAGCAAGCTCAGTGGTTTTACAAACAAGAATGCAATACAGGTAGCGATAGCTAAACGTGGCGCAAGATACTGGACGTCTTCCCAGCCAGTTTGAACAAGCGAGCCTGCGCCCCAAATCATCAAACCATTCAACTTGTCTTGATTCATCATCAACAAGACAGTACTCACAGCGCCGAAATAGAGATTCACGACCAAGCCGGACACAATCACCACAGTTGGAGACAGCGCTCTGCGCCACGACAGCACAAACACCAAGCCAATCGTAGTAACACCACCTACTAACGCCACCAAAGAGTATGACCACTCTAATAACCAAGGTGCGTAAAGCGTTGCTAGCATCAGCGCAAAGCTAGAACCGCTCGCGACACCCAATGTAGAAGGTGAAGCCAATGGGTTTCTTAACACTTGTTGCATTAAGACACCTGCGATCGCCAATGCAGCACCAGAGAGTAATGTGGTGAATAATCTCGGCCACCACGCTAAATGCAATTTCACCGAATCCGGAGAAGTGAAATCAGCAATCCAAAGACTAGCAAGGTGTCCGAGCCCAACTTGGGAGACAGCCAAATGCTGACCTATCAAAGTTAGCGTTGAAACCAATAACAGAGCTAATACACCGAACGTTAGCACTCTCATAACGTAGATCCTCCATTCAGCTCAGAAGCAATGAACTTTGCAAAACGTGTCGCTGAAGGAATCGCGCCAAAGCTCCAGACAGCAGGAACTTGGAGTGCGGGATAGCCTGACTCTTTCACTATGTATTGCCAAAACTGATTCGTTTTAAGGTGTTCTTCGGTTCCTGCTGGCATTGGAGAAATAATCACTATCTGCCCATTAACACCAATGAGCTGATCGACGCCAACTAAACTGTATCCCCACGAATTGGTTTTCCCTTTCCATGCTGACTCAAGGCCAATCTTATTGACCGAGGCTTTGTAAAGGCTGTTGTCACCAAAAACACGCACGTGGTTTGTATCCATAAATTGCACCATCAACAACGCGGGCGCATCATTTGGCAATTGAGATCCTAAACGATCCATTACAGCATTCGCTTCCTCAATCAAAACTTCAGCTTGAGGTTGCTTTTCAGAGACCTCTGCTAGCTTTCGAGTAACCGTTTCTAATGCCGACCAATCGACATCACCACTTCGGTACAAACCAATGGTCGTGACAGGGGCAATTTTGCTAAGTTGAGTCTCCAGCGTTGAAAACATTGGAGAGAGTAATATTTTGTCGGGTTTGAGCTCATGAATACGTTCAAGGTTGGGTTGCGTTCGTAAGCCGACATCCGCGACCGTTGGGGGAATTTCAGGAGACTTCACCCAAGAATTGTAATCGGCTATTTGCGCTACTGCGACAGGGACAACACCCAGCGCCAATAGGGTTTCCGTATGCGTCCAATCGATGGATACTAAGCGAGGTGTAGCACCCTCATTTACTGTTGGCGCCTCTTGTTCTACCAGCGAGCCTTGTTTTACGGATGATACTGGTTTATTTGATGACACAGATTTAACTGACGATACTGGCTTAATTAGGGCTTCCTGTTGAGCAACAGATAGCGGAGAAGCAACCAATAAGCCCAATATGACGATAGTAAAGATAATCGGACGCACGATCTGCAAGTGACGTACGTTTAATGGAAGAGAGTAGCTGGACATCATGCTGGCTCCAAATCACCAGGCATCGCAACTGGGTAACCGGCTGAATGCTGAGTAATGTGCATCGGCACCCCATAGATATCTCTCAGTACCGACTCTTGAAAGACCTCATCAACCTCACCTTCAATCAGTAATTCCCCACTATGTAGGGCAATGATATGGTCGCAGAAACGTGCTGCCATGTTGATGTCGTGAATTACGATGATCACACCAATCTCTAACGTTTCGCTCAGTCGTTTAATCAGCGTTAGCATTTCAATCTGATGACCGATATCGAGCGCTGCTAGAGGCTCATCGAGCAAAAGGTATTTGGTGCGCTGTGCTAGTAACATCGCTAACCAGACTCTCTGACGTTCTCCGCCAGACAAGGTATCAACCAAACGGTCTGAATATTTGGTGGTATCAGTCAGCTGCATCGCCTCTTGAACATATTGCTTGTCTTTACTTGAGAGTCGACCCAACAATCCGTGCCAAGGGTAACGACCAAAACTGACTAAGTCTTCACCAGACAAACTGTCGGTTGCCGGCAAGTGTTGAGGTAAATATGCAATCTGCTGAGCGAAGTCTTTGTCTGACCATTTAGTGATGATTTTATCTTTGAGAAAGATATCACCTGATGTTGCACTTTGTTGCTTGGCTAACAACTTCAATAAGGTCGATTTCCCCGAACCATTGTGCCCAACCAAAGCGTAAATCTTTCCTTGTTCAAAAGACACATTGAACGCCTTAAGCAGTTGCTTATCCCCTACGCTAAAACCGAGTCCCTTTGCTTCGAGCATACCTTCAACCTTAAAACACATCATTCACTAAACATTTAATGAAATATGAACATATTCATAAAATCATTAACAGACACGCTTTTATACACTCGCAAAAAATCAAATGCAAACGATTTTCATTTAGATTAAACTATATGCCATACGAGCTTTTTCCCTATAATTTAAAGGGTTAGCGAAGTAAGCTCGGTAACAACACGACACAATTCCACTTTCACTTTGTTATAAATGGGTTAATCGCTTTATGAGTCAGATGTTCATCCCTATGTCGAAACCCACCCAATTTTTTGACAACGAACTGAGAGCTCACCTGCCCTCATTAGGTGTACGGTTTAATATCAACATCACATCATTCGATCACAAAACCTTTGATTCCAGTTGGTTCAAACACACCAACATCCACCAGCCCATTAAAATCAGTCGGTCAGTAAAAACCAGACAAGCTGAATACTTTGCGGGGCGTTATCTCGCGGCAGTAAAGCTCAAGACTTTAAATAAAGAAGATCACCAACTGACGAGTTACCCTGACCGAAGCCCGGCTTGGCCAAGTGAAACCATTGGATCGATTTCTCATGCTGAAGGAGTGCTCGCGATTGTCGTAGAGACAAGCTTACAGAACAATAAAGAGAATATTGGAATAGACATCCAACCTAAGATCTCGCGTGTTGTCGCTGAAGAAATTGGCAGTATTGTCGCGACACCTGAAGAGGTTGATGTCGCACTTAAACAAGGTTGGAGCCTGGAAGACGCGATAGCGCTGTTGTTCTCGACCAAAGAGTCGATTTACAAAGCGCTAATGGTTTTTTCAGAAACCACTTTGGATTTCAAATCCGTTAGGCTTTGCGCTATCGACAAAGCATCAATGCAATTTGAATTGAGTTCTGAGGTGACGTTGAAGCAAGGGGGGCTGCATTCACTCTGTTGCGACTACCAATATTTGGAATCACACCAAGTGTATCTTACAGCGTGTTACTGTTTCCTCGAATGATTTAATGATGACGAGGATGGTAGAGCTAAGAGCTCAGGCCTTTAGCTTCTTACGTTGTTAACTTGTCAGGCTCTATAGGCTCACCTTCCCATAAGCTTATAAACCCATAAGTTAATAAGTTCATAAGATAAACTAAGCTAATCAGCTCAAGAACTCAGTGCAATGCTCATCACTTCATGGTTTGGCTCTGACTCGATATCGACAACAGACCACCCGAGCCCCTGGTAAAGCGCCTTGACGTTGGTATACACATAGAGGTGACTTTGAGTCGTAGCCGACACCTGCTTAACACCACGATTGATCAACTCGCTTGCAATGCCTTGACCACGCCACAGTGAATTGACATAAACAGCGTTAATCCAAATCGCATCATTCACTTGATGAGGCTCTTGAAAGTGGGAATAAGCCAAACCGCCTATCACCACATTGTCTCTCAATACCACGATCACCGGCGGTAATTGAGCGATTTCAGAATCGGTATTACTAGAAACAGAAACGTTAAATTTAAAATCCGACCATTCACTTTGGAATAGTTTTTCGAGGTATCCCCAGTAAGATGAATGCTCGTCGCATTGCCTGAATATCACTCTTTGCATTTAACTCTCTCCGTGAGCAAGTATGTTTTTAATTAGAGGGACTCTAATCTCTGATTCAACTGTAGCTTGCAGGCTTCTAACCAGTCATGAATGACTTGGCGAGCAGGCTCGGATGGTGGTGCATTTCGTTTCCCGCATATCTGGTCGATTTCAAACGGAAATGCTTTGCTCGGAACACGGCGTAAACCTATGGTTAATCGTTGAGGTTTGAGCATGCGGAATACCACATAACGATCGCTCATGATTCGGTTGTGATACACACCAATACAGTGCTTCTGCTCAATGCCTTCGCGTTCCAAATCGTAATAATCAGTGAGGGGGTGAATATTATCATTACCCAACAAAGGAACAGGATAAGGTATGTCCCTATCCACGGGGCGGTTCCCTTCTAAACGGCGTAACTGACGCTGCTCCGTCCAACGGTCATGAAGCTGCTCAAACATGGCGAATGAACTCTGACTGGTGATAAAACGCAATGGGTCATCAATCTCTAAATCTTGCCCTAACAATATCGCGTCTTGGAACATTGCCATTTTCGATGGTGCATTGAGCCTTCCCTCTTTAACCATGGCGATACCCAATCGGCTACCGGTTAGAAACGGATGAACCTGATCCAACCTTAAGGCGGTGTAACCCACTTTGGAATAATGCTTAAACTTAAGTACACGCCTTTGCAGCCGCTCAAGAATACGCACAATATGGTCAAGCTCATCACCCACGTCATAGTTAAGCTCTAACTTATCGATGAATTTGAGAGTAGCCTTGCTGCTGTCCAAGCCCAACATTTCGAGGATCTTCTTTTGCCCTAAACGACTCAGCGCCAATGCTTTTTGGTTATCGACGCTGTATTTCATACAAATCAACGCCAAGATGACCGGGCGCAACTCCAACAATTGTGCCGCCTCATAGGTGTTCGCAGCCAACCACAGCATTTGATATTGGTACTCTGGAAAGTCGTCTGTGATCTCACGATAACGAGCCGGCAATGAGTTTAACCAGCGACCATCAACATCAAACTGCTCGACAAGATTTAAGCTTAAGCCAATGCCACCATCAAGCGGTCGTCTACCATCTTCAAACACATGAAAGCCGATGAGCTTTTGCGACCAATCACTGATCTCAATATCGTAATCAAAGCCTAATGTGCGAGTGGGAATGGTAAGTAATGCTGTCATTGATGCCTCTTTGTTAATGGCGCGCCGGACTGTCGAGCTTATCTAATAGCCAAAGCAGTAAAGATCGACCTCAGGTTACTATAACAACCTTTTGTAAATTTCTTATCAATCAAAGCGATATAAATACGATAGCGCTTAGAAGATCTTTGAATGACGTTTTTGCGCAATATGCGACATCTTCGATATCATTTGCGCCAACAAAAACTATGCTTGTTACATAACTTACAACAAGAGGCTTTAATTATGGAATACCGACATATTCTGGTCGCCGTTGAAATGTCTGACGACACTAAGATTCTTATTGATCGAGCGACCTTCTTTGCAGACAAACTAGAGGCTGGGATTTCGTTTGTTTATATCGACGGTACACATGGAGAGATTTATCCAGAACTCGTTGATATTCAGGGAAATGAAGGCGATCTACCGATCAATGAAGATGCCATTAAGCATTTGAAAGAGTTTGAGGCCTACGCCAAACACCCAATCAAGCATATTTTCGTGGGAACTGGCGATTTGAATGACAAGCTCAAAAACACCATTGAAGCAAACAGCGTAGACCTATTGTTATGTGGTCACCACCATGATTTTTGGCATAAGATCATTTCCCATTCAAAACAGATCATAGATACATCTCCAGTCGATATTCTAATCGTTCCAATGGATTAGATTCTGCTAGTCGAAACTTAATAACAACCCACATTGCCAACCTCTATCGGTATCATTGGTTGGCTTGTACGCTCATTTTATTATTGGCGTATTCGCTCTTTCGCTTATGTACTCATTAACCTCGTTCTAGTTCTCACTTTCACTCTCCCACTACTATCATTGACGCTCAACATTCTTTTGTGATCTTAACGCCTGATCAACTCGTAAGCGTCTAATAATTAACAAAACAGAGCGTAAGCAATGAAGAAGATTGGCCTCTATCTTTTCACCAACGATTTAAGAATCGAAGATAACGCGTTGCTTCATAAAGCGTCACAATTCGTTAATCAACTGACATGCGTTGTGATTGAGCCGCATCTGTCCGCATTCTCTAGAGAATTTGCGAAAGAGCATCAATATGGGGCCCACCGAGCAAAATTCATTTCTCAGTCTATTATTGATTTGGAAAGCCGCTTGGCTAACCTAGGGCACAAGCTGGTTGTTCTGCGATCTTCAGCATTAACTGATGAGGAAATTAGTAGAGAGGTCACACTGAGTGGGATCATCAAATCACAGCACGTCACACACTTGTTTGTGAGTAATCATTGTGGGTTCGATGAACGTAAGCTTGTGCAATCTACACACGTTAGCTTCCCAAATCTAATTGTATACCAGCAGCATCATTCGACCTTGTTTGAACTGGAACAGCTCCCCTTTGAGTTATCTAAGTTACCCCGTTCGTTCACGAAGTTTAGACAGCTGGTCGAGCATTTACCTATTGATACGCAAAGCCCGATTATCACCAAACTACCACCAACGCCCGAAGCTTTGTCACAGTATCACTCAATACAACAAACTGACCGAAAGCTCGAAGAGAGCAGCTTAAATGTGAGCAACACAAACGGAAGCAGTTTAAACAACAATAACTTCAAAGGCGGAGAACAAGCAGGCCTAGCGCATTTACACGACTACTTTTCACATTCCTACGCTCATCAATATAAACAGACCCGAAACGCGTTCGATGGCAAAGAAAATTCAACCAAGTTCTCACCATGGTTAGCACTCGGCTGTGTTTCACCTAAAACGATTTACCGAAGTCTTGTTCAATTTGAAGCGAAACATGGTTCAAATGACTCAACTTATTGGATTTTTTTTGAACTGCTGTGGCGTGAGTATTTCTATTGGAAGTGCTTATCTATAGGGCCATCCCTATTTCAAAACGGCACAGACAACCAAAACATCGATTCGGGCCTGGCAACCAACACGACTCAACAAAACTTCGCTAATTGGAAATGCGGCAATACGGGCTATCCGATTGTCGATGCTTGCATGCGCCAACTCAATGCAACGGGATATATGTCTAACCGTGGCCGACAATTGACAGCGAGTTGTTTGATCTACGAATTAGGGGTGGATTGGCGAAACGGCGCCGCTTATTTCGAAAGCCAGCTAGTCGATTATGACGTGGCATCGAACTGGGGTAATTGGGCGTATATCGCTGGGGACCTCAATCAACCAGTCCACAGCGATCAAAGTAAAAACCAATCACAGCCTAAATCACGCCACTTTGATTTAGCAAAGCAGACAGAGATGTACGATCCAGACCACGCCTTTATTAATCAATGGAAAGAGACGGACCAGCATACAATCTCCGCCTCTAAGCAGGACAAGCTATGAAATTCAAAACTGTACGCCTTATTTTGGGTGACCAACTCAACATTGAACACTCTTGGTTTCAGCAAGTCGACGACAGTGTGATTTATCTGATCGCTGAGCTCAAACAAGAAACAGATTATGTCGCGTCTCACATTCAGAAAGTCGCGGCATTTTTCTCTGCCATGTCCTACTTCGCCAAAGAACTCACTCAACAAGGTCATCAGGTACTGCATTTAACATTGGATGACACGGCGCAATTCGAAAACCTAGATGCCCTACTTCAAAACTATGTACACGAGTTCGACGCCGAAAAATTTGAATACCAAAGACCGGATGAATATCGTCTGCTTCAGCAAATGGCGAAACTTAAGCTAACTAATGCTACCAAAGGATGTTGCGATACTGAGCATTTCTTATTTCCGTTTGAGGAAATTGAAGCGCAGTTTCCGAAAGACAAACACATCATGATGGAACACTTTTATCGTCGAATGAGAAAACGTTTCAACATTCTATTGGAAGATGAAAAACCGGTTGGTGGTAAGTGGAACTACGATGCCAACAATCGTAAAAAACTTAAGAAGCAAGACATCGCCAACTTACCGCAGCCTTTGATGTTCGCTAACGATATCTCGCACATTTTGAAGCGCATCGAACGTCATCACGTACAAACCATTGGCGAAGTTGGTGAGCAACTCTTATGGCCAGTAAACCGAGCTCAAAGCTTGTCTCTACTCGCTCATTTTTGCCAAGTTTGCTTGCCACTGTTTGGTCAATTTCAAGATGCAATGACTACAGAACACTATTCAAAGTGGAGCTTGTATCATTGTCGCCTCTCTTTTTCTTTGAACAGCAAGCTGCTTAGCCCTCGCGAAGTCATTGATGCGGCACTCTCGGCTTTTGAAGCGTCAAAAGCTCAAGATAAACCAAGCATCGATATCGCTCAGGTCGAAGGTTTCGTGCGCCAAATACTTGGTTGGCGTGAGTACATTCGAGGCGTGTATTGGGCCAACATGCCCGCTTATGCCAATAAAAACCATTATTCAGCCGACCGACAATTACCTGATTACTTTTGGGATGGTCAAACCAAGATGAATTGCATGAAGCACGCGATTGGTCAATCTCTTGAGTTTGCTTATGCACATCACATTCAGAGGCTGATGATCACTGGCAACTTCTGCTTGATAACTGGCATAGCACCTGACCAAGTCGACAGTTGGTACCTTGGCATTTACGTAGATGCGATTGAATGGGTCGAAATGCCAAATACGCGAGGTATGGCACTGTTTGCGGATGGCGGCATCGTAGGAACCAAACCATACTCTGCCAGCGGTTCGTACATCAACCGTATGAGTGATTACTGTAAAGGATGCCACTATCAGATAAAAGAGCGCAGCGGTGAATCTTCTTGCCCATTCAATAGCTTGTATTGGCGCTTTATGAATCAACATCGCGATGCGTTAAACCGTAATCCGCGCATGGGCATGTTATATCGCTCTTGGGACAACATGGATGAGCAAGACCAACAAGCAATTCTCGATACTGCAGAACAGCGACTGACTAACTTGGAGAACTTATAATGGTGGAACAACTCAGATTACAAATATTAGTCATTGGTGGCAGCGGCGGGATTGGTTTCGCAGTGGTTCAACACCTATTGTCTGAGCTGTCTCATTTCGATTTTCTCGATGTTCAGGTTAATGCAACTTACCACTCGCAATGCCCCACTCTTGAAAACAACCGACTTCACTGGCATCAACTCGATGCAACCAACGAAACAGAAGTTGCACAACTAAGCGCAAGGTTCAATAAACTTGATTGGTTAATCAACTGCGTAGGAATGCTTCACACGCCAAATCTTGGGCCTGAAAAGAACTTGTCGTCTATCGACCCAGAATTTTTTCTGAAAAACATCTCGGTTAATACGCTACCAAGCTTACTGTTGGCTAAACATTTCACGCCTATTCTAAAATCCAGTGACAATCCAAAGTTCGCGGTCGTCTCAGCTAAGGTCGGCAGTATTTCAGACAACAAATTAGGCGGTTGGTACAGCTATAGGTCATCAAAAGCCGCGTTAAACATGTTTATAAAAACCATGTCGATTGAATGGCAACGGACTATCAAGAAAGGAACCGTGTTAGCACTGCACCCAGGTACAACCGATACCGCGTTGTCAAAGCCATTTCAAACGAATGTGCCTGAAGGAAAACTGTTTGAATCGAGCTACGTCGCCCACCAACTGGTCGACATAATCAGCAGTGCAGCACCGGAAAACAGTGGTAACTTTTACTCATACGATGGTGAGCAATTGACTTGGTGATAAGTACTACCGATCGTGGTAAATAATTCCTGACCATAGATTGTTAAAAAATCCGATAACCTCGTTTGAATTTTTGATTCTAGAATCATTACTTATCGAAAAAAACAGCTTCATTCTCTAGCTTTTTCTAAGCTATCTTTGTTAAATCACTTACTGTGATTGGTATAAAAACAGAAAACCCAACAGAGTTGTGGCTCTATTGGGTTTAGTCGTCTGGAAGAAGCAGTTCGTTACAGGTAACGTTGTCTTATCAAAAAAGGCATAGCTTAGGTTTAGCTTTGATTTAATTAGTCTTTACTAAGACTCAGACCAATTAAACTTGCTGTCGTCGACACCTTCTTTTTCTTCTTTAACACGTTCGCGACGGTGTTGTTCTTCAACTCTTGCCGCATCTATCTCTTGCATGATGGCTTCGATATCCGCTAATTCGTCGGTTTCTGTAAACTCACCGGTTAGCTTAGTATCTGGCTTAAGGTCGCCCTTCTCGTACAGAGCCCATATTTCCTTAGCATACTCTGTCGTTGATAACTCTGGTGCAAACTGAGCGTAGTAATCACGGATATTATTAACGTCACGAGTCAGCATCCACTCTGCATTATTATTGGCAGATGCATCAACCGCTTGCGGTAAATCGATGATCACTGGACCATATTCATCCACAAGCACGTTGAACTCAGACAAATCGCCATGAATCAAACCAACACACAGCATTTTGACCACATAGGTCATCATCACTTGGTGATCTTCAATCGCTTGTTCAGCAGGCATTACGACATCGTTTAATCTTGGCGCGACATAACCGTCATCATCAGTGACTAGCTCCATAAGAAGCACGCCGTCAAAACAGCCAAAAGGTTGTGGTACACGAACGCCTGCCTCTGCGAGTTTATACAAGGCATCAACTTCGGCATTTTGCCATACTTTTTCTTGTTGCTCACGACCGAAACCTGAGCCCTTTTCCATGGCTCTAGCTCGGCGGCTATTACGGACTTTGCGCCCTTCTCGATATGCTGTCGCTTTCTTGAAGCTACGTTGGCTTATTTCTTTATAAACCTTGGCACAACGGATCGTATCGCCGCAGCGTACTATGTACACTGACGCTTCTTTGCCACTCATAAGTTGGCTTGTCACCTCGTCGACTAAACCATCGTCAACTAAAGGCTGTATTCTTTTTGGTATCTTCATGCCGCCTTTATACAGCAGTTATCTTACAGATAGAAATATTAACTCAATAAATGAAGAAGTGATTATCAATTGGTTCTCAAAACGTAGAAAAACAACACTGATTGGCTCTTAAAACGGCAATTTGGCGTTAGTTTCACTTAACACGTAGGGTTGGCTTATTTGGAAGTAAATCGGGTCAAACGTAGGTAGTCTTGAAGACAAACGGGGGTAGATATTGCTATGCGTCGAGGAAATTTGACCTTTATCTAGCTTGCTTAAAAATTCAGGCCGCTTAGCTTGGAAATGGTTGTGTTTGATTAGGATTTGTTACGACGACACCGTTCTGAACAGTAAATGACATGTTCCCAACAACGCTCCCACTTCTTGCGCCATGCGAATGGTTTTTGGCAGATTGGACATGTCTTGGTTGGTAAATACGATTTTTTGTGCAAGGCCGTTTCCTTTCGATGAGTTCACTTCCACTTTCTATGTTTACTCGAGGTTCCCTATTAAGCTCGTACCTCGCTCTAGGGAATGACTGCTGTGTGATTGATAACAGCCCCCCGACTCCGTCATCCTCGAAAAGGAAGAAAGGCTGAATCGGAGAACTGCTTTATCTGTCTAAATGTCTGTATTTACACTTTTAGCAATAGCCTAACTAAACAACCACCTTGTATTGCGCTTCCATTTCACTAAAGCCAAGGCCAGAGTGTTTAGTCACCTTAAGTTGCACAGGCACGCGCTCTTTCAGTGCTTCCACGTGGCTTATTACACCAATCATCTTGCCTGAAGCGTTCAAGTTATCTAAAGCGTTCAAAGCAATATCCAAGGTATCACTATCCAGCGTTCCGAAGCCTTCGTCGAGGAACAGTGAATCAATACTGGTTTTGTGGCTTACAAGATCAGATAGTGCTAATGCTAGTGCCAAACTCACCAAGAAGCTTTCACCACCCGAGAGCGTTTTGGTATCTCGCATCACATCGCCTTGCCAAGTATCCAGCACTTGCAGCTCTAAACCGTCATCAGCCTTACGTTTCAATTCATAACGACCGTGCAGGCGTTGTAGCTGTTTATTGGCTAAGTACACCAAGTTCTCAAGTGTTAAGCCCTGAGCGAACTTACGGAATTTATCGCCATTTCTTGAGCCAATCAAAGAGTTCAAACGTGAGATGTCATCAAACTCCAATTGCTGTTTTTCTATCTGTTTGAACAAGTCTTGTTGGTTGCTGCGATTCTGACGGTCGGTCTCTAGGTTCGCAGAAATTGCACCTATTTGAGTAGCATGTTGTTGCTGTTCATTTTGACATTGAGCCGTCGCTAGCTCTACTTCACTTTGCGGTAAGGCGCTCCATGTTTCGGCTTTCTCGTGAGCTTGCAGTTCAGCTCTATTCGCTTTAGCACTGTTCAATCTCGCCTTTGCGCTTACGCTTGCTTCTTCAAGTGTCTTCTTCAAGCTTTGCAACTGCACGGTAAGCGCTTCATCAAGCAATGACGACTCGAACTCGGCATCAGTTGCGAAAGGACTCGACGCTAATGCCTGTTCCCACAATTGCTTCACTTCGATTTGTGCTTGCTGTTTAGCTATCAGTTCTTCGGTGTAACTGATGTGCTTAGTCTGTTCAGAGCGATGATCGAGTTCACAACGGTTGAACGCCACTTGAGATGCGTTAAGGTTAGTGACAGCGTCATTCAGATTTTGCTTCATCGCTTGAATCGCTGACTGGACATTGTTATCACCAAACAACTGCTTTCTTGATTCAGTGATCGTCACTAGCTCTTTAGTTAACGCCTCGGTCTCTTGGTTTGAGTTAGCAATATCTTTGGTTAGCGATTCCAATTTTTCATCGGACGATTTCATTTCAGCGAGCTTAGTGATCAGCTGTTTCTCAAAGTCATCGTGTTGTTGCTTGGTGGTTTGCCAAAGGTTCGAGGCTTCCTGTTTTTGAGTAAACCAAGCATCTATATTTTCTAGTTCTGGCGCTTCAATCGAGGTTTCAACAATACTCTCTTTGAGCTTCGTCCATTGCTCTGACTTGGATTGAGCGCAGTTTTCAGCCTGCCCATTCAGGCCTTGGAATTGCGTTGTCAAATCCGTGAGTCGTTGCTGTGCTAGCTCCAAGTTCGCCGATGCTTTATCGACAATCATGCTTACAGTTGCACGTTGCTTTTCAGCTTCGAGATACGCATTGCTCGCTTCAGCCATTACACGCAGCTGACGAATGACGTCGTTGAGTTGTTGTTCACAAGATTCAGCAAACAGGCTGATCGTTTGGCTATCACCTAGAGTCTCAATAAACGGTAACGTGATATTTAACGAACCGCCTTGAGACATAAAGTTCGCATGGGCTTGCTCAAGTTTACTTAGAGTATTCACCCAATTTGATTGGGTTTGTTCAACGTCAGCTTGTGCACGTTGAAGCTCGTCTTTAAGCCCGTTGATGATTGGCGCAAGAGAATCCAACTGCTGACGATGTTCTGTACCGTCTTTTTGAATCACCGCGAGCTCATGTTCTTCACGTTCTTTTTGCGAAATCAAATCCGTCAGATCTTGTGACTGTTCAATTGCATGATTAGCTGAGCCACACAACGGACACTCCATCCCCGGCTTCAGCGCAGCACGATATTTTGCTAGCTCACCTTCTTGATCAATTAAGCGAGTTAAGCGTTCGAGTGATGTTTTGTTGTTTTGGTAACGCTCAACCAGCACTTCACGCTCTTTGGTCAGTGTATCTGACAGCTGAACCTTGGTAACAAGCTCTGCATTTTTAACTTCAATACGTTGAGTAGCTTGTAGATAGCCTCGATTAATATCAACCAATGTATTGGTATGACGGCTCCAATACTCGAGCAGATCTTTGTTCGCATTCAATAACACTTCACTGCTTTGCTGTTGCAACGATTCCAACTGAAGCTTGGCATGATTCTCGACAACAACAAGCTCAGCTAATGTTTTGTCTTGGGCAAGTTTCGACTCATTAGAGGTTCGTACTAACGTTTGTTGTGCGTCTAACGCTTTATTCGCGCGTTGAACACCACTGAGTAATTCGCGGTGTTGGTTTTCAAGTGTCCGAACTTGGTCAACCTTAGCCTGCCATTGACCTAGGTATTTTTCGAGTTGCTTGTCAGCTTGATGAGCCTCCAAATACTGAGCACTGATCTTTTCTTTCTGTTGCACTGATGCAATAGCTTCACTCAATACGGAATGTTTGTGGCGCTGTTCAACACCTTGTTCGTTTAGTGTTTTTGTGTTTTTCTCAGCCGCAGCCAGTTTGTCTTTGAGTACCGAGATTTGGTTATCGAGTGGTCGAACTTGCTCAATGATCTTTTCTTGATCTTGCTGTTCTTGTTTTACTTGCTCAACCAGTGCGCTTTGCGTTTTGAGCTTGTCGCTCGCAGCTGATTTCTCTGCATCTCGCTCTGCTAATCTTTTCGTGCTGCCTTCAAGGTTAGCTTGAGTCGCTGTTACGTCTTGGTCGCTGCGTTGCACATCTTTATACAGTGGGCGCAATTTTTCTGCAGGCTCGCTTTTAGCTAAGCGATCCAGTGAGGGTTGGTTTTCAGAAAGGTTATCTTGCGCCTGTTGTAAGTCTTGTTCGCCATTCGAGATAGCAAGGTCGGCTTTGGTGACATCTCTCCACCAGCTTAAATGCGCGTTCCATTCAACCAGTTGTTGAGCCAAGACAGTTTGATCGGCTTCTAACTGCCCACGCTCAGTCGTCAGCGCTTGAATCTGCTCTTCTGATAACAAGCTAACACCTTCAGCCTTAGCTTTTAGGTGATTAAGAGACTCTTCGCTCGATTTGAAGTGATCATAAATACGCTCTGAAATCAGGCTGTAGACTTCTGTGCCGGTTAACTCTTCAAGGAGTTCTGCTCGGTCATTTGCATTGGCATTTAGGAACGCCGCAAACTCACCTTGTGAAAGCATGATCGATTTAGTGAAGCGAGAAAAGTCCAAACCCGTTACGGTTTCAACCATCTTAATTTTCTTAGTCAGCTGCGTTTCTAAAACCGCATCGCTGTCTGCATCTGCAAACTCACAAGTTGGCGTTTGCAGCGCGCCATCGTGCTTACCACGAGCTCTTTTATGATGGAAGTTTGAACGGTAAGTTTTCCCTTTTACTTCAAATTCAATCTCAGCAAAACATTCGCCAGTACCGCGCGTCATCAGCTCATTGGTGCCTTTGGCGATGCTTCTTAATCGTGGTGTACGATGAAACAGTGCCAAACAAATCGCATCAAGAATCGTCGTCTTACCTGCCCCGGTAGGGCCCGTGATTGCAAACAAGCCGTTTTCGGCAAAAGGTGACTGTGTGAAATCGAGCTTCCAACGACCTTTCAAAGAGTTTAAGTTTTCAAATTCTAAGCTTAAGATTTTCATTCTTGATTACTCTTCTGTACCGGTTAAATCGTCAGTTCCGTGAGATACTTCCACAATCACTTGCTTGAACTTCACCGTCATTCTTTCTAAGCGCGCTTTCTCTGTATCGCTTTCAAACTCCTCGAGTGCGATACGTTTTTCAAACACATCCATTGGCGTGAGTTCCGCTAATGTCTCTGCTGATTCTTGCTCTAACGATTGGTTTCGGCGCTCTCTTGCTCTTCTTAACTGAAGTACTTCAACGTTTAAGCCTTCGGTTAAGGCACGCATGCGTTCTTGCAAATCCGATAGATAGTCTTGTGCTTGAACTTCAATCGACAACCACACGCTTTGACCTTCTTCCAAACCAATATATTGATTCAGTTGAGATTCAATCTCGCTCAAATCACCTTTGACTTCGGCCAACGGTTGGAATGTCGGGACAGACAATTGAGAAATGGTGCGTTCGCCTTCAACAAACTCAACCACACACACTTGCTTTTGAGATTTCAATTCATCAAAACTGAGCGGGATTGGCGAGCCGCAGTAACGAATGTGTTCACGCTTAGCAACCACTTGAGGCCGGTGAATATGGCCAAGCGCGATATAATCGGCATTTGGAAAACCGTCTGCAGCAAAACCATCCAAATTACCAACGTAGATATCACGCACCGAATCAGATTGCTTCACACCCATTGCGGTTAAGTGCCCTGTCGCAATGATCGGCATTGTATCGCGGTTAGCAAAAGTATCGCGTTTTTCGACTGCTGCATCGTAGACATCTTTATAATGCTGCTTAATCGCGTCGCCCAACTGTTTCTGACGCTCAACACCCGACACGCCTGCTTGGCTGGTTAAAACATCACGAGGGCGGATGAAAGGGATCGCACAGACGAGCGCTTCAACCTCGCCGCCCTTACCTTTCAGCTCGACAACCTGAGTCGCATGATCTTCATTGGTATTTGGAATCACGTCCGCGCCCATATACTTCAACAATTGCTGTGTTTCTTTAAGTACCGACACAGAGTCATGGTTACCGCCCAATAACACTAACTGGCAACCAATTTTATTCGAGTCGACAACAAACTTGTTGTACATCTCACGGGCATAACTTGGCGGTGTGCTGGTATCGAAGATGTCACCAGCCACGATAATTGCGTCGATATCGCGATCAGTAACTTGCTCTAGCAACCATTGTAAAAACCGTTCATGTTCGTTCTTGCGGCTTTTATTGTAGAAGTTTTGGCCAAGGTGCCAATCGGACGTGTGAAGAATCTTCATTGTTGCTCACTGGAAGTCTGTAATAGCTTTAATTTACCAAAATACCGATCAACTACCAAATGGGTTCGCATTATTTCCCTTTTATAAGCTTGTGAAAAACAATTAAATTCGGGCTTTGTAGGCTTTGTGTTCAACGTGCCATCAATCGGTATTTTTCATATGAAAAAACCGCTCAAAGTTAGAACGGTTTTGATGTGCAAATCTAGTTAACTTAGAACTTAATGGTTGGGACGATTCAACTGTAGCAAGTCCCACTTAGTACCATACAGATCTTGGAAAACCACGACCGTTCCGTACGCTTCTTCTCGTGGTTCTTCATTGAACACAACACCTTTCGCTTTCATTAACTCATAATCACGCCAAAAATCATTGGTCTGCAAAAACAAGAATACACGGCCGCCAGTTTGGTTGCCGATCGCTTTTTCCTGTTCCTCATTGCTCGCTTGAGCTAATAACAAGTTAGTGCCGTTCGAGTTGGGTGGCGACACCTGAACCCAACGCTTACCACCACCTAAATCCGTGTCTTCAACCAAAGTAAACTGAAGTTTCTTAGTATAAAATTCGATTGCATCGTCATAGTTTTCGACGACTAGTGCGATATTTCCAATTTGTTGTTGGATTGGTTCAGACATCTAGCATTCTCAGTTCTGTCAAAAATAGGATTCTACACATTATACCTTCTTTACGAACCTACTGAGCTACAAAAAAGCCCACGCTATCGCTTGATAACGTGAGCTAAAAACTAACGAGTCACTTTGTAAACAAATTAGTTAGTCACTCATTAAATTCACTTAACTAATAATTAAATCATCTGATGACTGAATCAACTGACGACTAAAATTTGAGCTATTTCAATGACCCAAAATGTGAAGCCGTTAGAAGTTGTACGAAGCACCTAAAGTAACGCTGTTGAACGCCACATCTCTGCTCGCGATTCTATTGCCATTGTTATTAAAGAATTCGATGTTTACGGCATCTGCCTGTGAAATTAGGCGTAATGTCAGGTTCTCAATCGGGGTATATTCCACACCAACACCGAAGTGAAAACCAGCACCAGAATCGTCATCAATGTAGCTCGAACCATGAGCGTTTAGGTCAACATAGCTCAGGCCAGCCAACACGAAAGGTCGGATTGAGTTATCAAATGTGTAACCTACGTTTGCAGCAACAGAAAAAGAGGTCGGCGACAACACTTTAGTGCCAAACTTTTCGTAGTCAGCGTAATCCGTGTAACCAAGTTCGATGCCTACAATACGGTTAAATTGGTAACCGCCGTAAAGGTTATAACCCATGCTTTCAGCATCTAAACTACCAGCCCCGTCAGTGTCTGAATCTTGGTAGACGCCAAGGCCAGCACCAATGTATGGACCGCCTTCGATACCAGCAGCAAAAGTAGGAAGTGAAACCAAGCCAACTAGGCCTAATAGAAATGTTGATTTAAGCATGTAAATACCCTTTTTAGTCTGTCCTACAATAGTGCTGTCACTGTCTTTGGATGTATTCCGACACCAATCCAACTGTTGCACTACTGTTTAAAAAAATGAAAAACAACGCTTTCCATGAATAATAAAACAGTGTTCATTTAGAAAGCGAATGGGAAATTAGCACAACATTTTAGCGCTATCAAGCGAACCTGTAGCCATATTTGATCAGTCTTAAAAGTGAGACTTTACGCTCACCATGGTCAATTTTCGGGGTGTTTCTGGTTAAGTAACAATCAAGAAAACGGAAGTAGACGAGCAACAATTAGGTTAGATAAGCTTGAAATTTCATGTGGGACAGGAGCTTATAAGGCGAAGTATTTGAAGACAGAAAGTTAAAAAAAGTTAGAAGACCGTAAACTAGGCCGACCTAACAGTTCGATACACAGAACTAGACGCGCAAGAGCTCGATAATCTAAGAACAAGAGCCCACTAACTAAATAGCTGAATGACTACATGGTTAAATGACTAAAAAGCTAAATAACTAAAGAAACCGCAATCGACGCCATGATCATACCAATCGCAAACTCCAACACTTTCCACGCTCTTGGATTCTTAAACAGCGGAGCTAAAAAGCGAGCGCCATAGCCAAGAGAGAAAAAGAACACAAATGATCCGGTGATCGCGCCCGCACCAAATAGCATGTGGTTAGGTTGATATTGCGTAGAGATCGACCCTAGCAAGACTACAGTATCCAAATAAACGTGCGGGTTCAGCCATGTAAACGCTAAACACATCGCCATCGCTTTTATTAGTGATTCATTGGTATCTCCAACTGCCTCAAGCGCATGAGTCTCGGTGAAAGACGAACGGAAACTCAAGAACGCATACACGCCTAAAAATACTGCCCCACCGTAACGAGCAAATTGCTCTATTTGTGGAAACTGCTTCACAATAGCGCCGAAGCCTGTCACACCAAAGCTAATCAAAAGTGCATCTGAAATAGCGCAGACCAAACAAATAGCAAACACATGTTGATTCTTCAGGCCTTGTTTAAGAACAAAAGCATTTTGAGAGCCGATCGCGAGGATCAACGAAAGCCCGAGAGTGAAACCAGCAAAGTAAGTCGACATAAATTGGGTCTTTAAAGGTAGTGACAATAGAAGTTGTCCGTAATGTTAGCTAACTTTTCGTCTTGTTAACATGTAAATCACTCGGTTATAGCCACACAGTTCTCCTTGCTTTATATATAGGACTCCCCCATCCCAGTAGCCAATTAACAAACTAATCAATTGATTTTTATGATCTTTAGTATTTTATAAATATTGAATTTATTAATAGAATTTGGCTCATACTTTGAACCTTAAAATTCGTTTACAGTGAGATCTTACTACCATTTCATTGACTAGATGAATGAGATAAATCTAATTGCATATTACCTTTTGGTGGCTTTTTGAGCGGGTACTTCCCTCTCACATAACTGACTCGCTACGTACTTTATCGCGAAAATTTACGAAGACGTCAGTTTTAGTCGCACAGCTATTTAGTTCCACAGCTATTTAGTCGCATAACAATAAGGATGCAACACGCATGAATCATGGACACAGATTAACGACTCTTGTTTTAGCTATATTGGCTTCTGCCAGCGCTTCCGCGTCAGCGATAGACAACAGCAGTATTGAACCGAAACCTGTTAACTCGCCTTTCATCCAAGACGTTAAAGGCACAATCGTTGAAGATTACTCACGAAAAACACCTCAACCTTCATTTTTCTCTCTGAGAATGTTAAGTAATGTTGATGAACAACGAGGCGATTGGTTCAACTTATCGGCAAGTTACACAACACTTCAAGGTGTAGGTTCCAATGTTGTGTACGATTACCTCATGCCCCCTCTTATGCCTCAGCCTGTGATCGTGGCTGTTTTGGATTCGGGCGTCGATATTGAACATGAAGACTTAAAGAACAAACTTTGGACCAACGTAAACGAAATCCCAGACAACGGTATTGACGATGACGGCAATGGTTACATTGATGATGTACATGGTTGGAACTATCTTGGGAACTCGCTTGGGATCAACGTTGACCACGACACGTTAGAAGTCACCCGAGAATACAAAAAATACCTCGACTTGAAAGAGAATGGACATTGGATTCCGCGCAAGAAACGAAAGTATTATCAAACTGTTGAAGCTGATTACTTGTCGTCTTTAAAAGATGACCAAGATGCGCTTAATCGTGTTGTGACAGCAACGGAACAAGCGAATGAATACAAAGAAGAGATTCTTCAATTCGTCGATCAAAAAGACTTTTCTATTAACGGTCTAAAAACACTATTAGATAGCGAGAATACTAACGTTGTTACAGCAGCTGAAGGGCTTTTGAGTGTATTTGATTCCTGGTACTCGTTCGAATACTTAGAATCACGTCGTAGCCGTTATCAAGACTCTTTAGATTTCCATCTTAATCTTGATTTCGATACTCGTGCCGACATTGTTTTAGACGATATATCCAACCCTTGGGAAAAAGGCTACGGTAACAACGATGTTAAGGGCCCAGTGGGGTCACATGGTACGCATGTTGCTGGAATCATCGCTGCTGAACGCAACAATTCAGTGGGTATTGATGGTGTGGCAGATTACGCTCAAATCATGGCTTTACGTATGGTGCCAAACGGCGATGAGCGAGACAAAGATATTGCCAATGCGGTGCGTTACGCCGTCGATAATGGCGCGAAGATCATCAACATGAGCTTCGGAAAAAGCTACTCACCACGCAAATACATTGTCGACCACGCATTCCGCTATGCCGCTCGTAACGGTGTGCTTATCGTTCACTCAGCGGGAAATAGCCGAAACGACAACGATATCAAACCAAGCTTTCCAAACCGCTACGCTAAGCACTACCGTTCAAAGCCTATTTCAACATGGTTAGATGTGGGAGCATCAGCGAAATACGCCGACGAAACCTTAGTGGCGAGCTTCAGTAACTTCGGCCAGAAAACGGTTGATGTGTTCGCACCAGGGTACCGCATTTTATCAACCACACCAGGTAATAGTTACGGTTCGAAAAGTGGCACCAGCATGGCTGCACCTGTTGTTTCCGGTGTCGCGGCTTTGGTTTGGTCTCGCTACCCTGATTTGTCAGTCAAAGAGCTCAAAGCGATGTTGATGGGTGATGCAAAAATCTACCCAGAGCTGCTTGTTAAAAAGCCTTCTACCCCTGAAGATTTGGTTCCGTTCAGCACACTTTCTATCTCAGGAAGCGTTGTCGATGCCGAAGCCATTTTCGCAGAGCTAGAAACTCGATAACGCTTTTAGCGTTAGCCGTTGATTGATAGCTAAAAAAGGTTGCTCATGGCAACCTTTTTCTTCCCCATTAGCATCATTATTCAAACGACAAGGGTGTCCGTCATTCCCTAAAGCAAGGTACGTGCGTTATAGGGAATCTCGCTTTAGCTTTTACCTTCAGCACTAGATTTAACTGTAGCTCTAGGTTTAACTGTAGCTCTAGGTTTAACTTTAGCTTGCGCTAGCGTAACTCAATAGTCATAAACTGGCTGTAAGGGTCTAACTCATAATCAGCAAAAGGTTCACAGTAATCAAAGCCGAACTTCTCGTATAAATTGCGAGCAGGTTTAAAGTAGTCTTCTGAGCCTGTCTCTAAGCTGATTTGTTGGTATTGACGGGCTGCCGCCGTATCCAAAACGTGCTGCAGTAACTTACTCGCAACCCCAGATTGACGAGCGAATTGTGTAGTACGCATCGATTTAAGCTCGGCGTGTTGAGTATCAAGTTCTTTAATTGCAACACAGCCAAGTAGTTGGTTCTCTTTCCAAGCACTGAAAAAAGTAATCTCTGGCGACTTTAAGTCCTTAATATCCAATGCGTGAACACTATCTGGTGGAGATGTCGCATACATATCCGCCAAATGCTCTTCGAGCAACTCAATCACTTCTCCGCCCGATAAGTCGTCAATTTTTATATCCATAACTGATTCATTTTCCTTAATAAATTATTAATCAATTTTCGATACCGTAAAATTACTCTATCCTAAGACCTAGCGAATAACATACTGTAACAATGGAGTGTCGCTGTATTTCTCGTGCATCCTTTTTGACACATACATGACAACAAGACAAGCATTAGCACGACATTAGCTTTTGCTTGAAGCACCTGTTTTCAATGAAAAAATAAGCAGTCAGGTCGATATGAGTATCCAACTAGATTTAACCACCGCAATACCTTGCCGGAATTTCGATTCTGCACAAGGGCGTATGACACTTCAAAATCACCGAATAATCGATGTCGACAATCAGATAGCTCATATCTTCGGTTACCAAAACCGAGAAGAACTGCTGCGTAATGTCGAGTTTGTGTACGCACTGGTTCCTGACAGCCACCAAGACCTGGCAAAAAAGCGTTACCTAGATGCGATCAAAGGAAAGCTAAAAAAAGGGAAGCTGTACACAGACATCCCTGCCAACGGCCGTGTTATCTCAATATTCTGTCTATCGCATATTATTGAGTTGAATAACAAGCCCGCTCTTCAAATCACGATAATCGACATTACGCCCGTCGTAGAAGCCGAACGAAAGCGTCATGAAAATGATCGCATGTATCTGGAGTTATTGAGAACCTCCAAACAAGGAATCATCATCCATAAAGATTTCAAACCACTTCTGGTGAATCAAGCTTGGGTAGAAATTACTGGCGCAGAATCCATCGAACAAGTACTCGACATGGACTCCATCTTATCGCTAGTTCCTGAATCGCAGCGTGAAAGTACGATAAAGCGCTGTAAGAGTATTACTGAAGGTAATCCGCCAAGTTTTAGCTCAGTCATACTCAACCACTGCTTCGATGGAACTAAGAAGTACTTTAATGCTTACGATAACGTCATTAACTGGGAAGGCAAAAAAGCTATTCAAGTCATCCTTGAAGATATCACGGGTAAAGTATTGTTAGAGAAAGAGCTATTGCATCGCGCAATGCATGATGACTTAACGGACGTCTTCAATCGACGAGCTATTTATGACTGGTTGAAAAAACCAGTGAATCAGCAAACAGAAATGTCTTGTCTGTTGTTTGATATCGATGACTTTAAGTTAATTAACGATACCTATGGTCACACCGTTGGTGACACCGTCATTAAATACTTAGCTTGCACCATCAAAGCTTATGTGGAAACACTGAACGGCGTGGTTGCTCGTTGGGGTGGCGAGGAGTTTATTGTGTTTATTCCTAAAGCAAAATCTGAGCATACAAAAATCATTGCCCAAAGGATCTGCAAGAGTTTCAATCAACATCTCTTCTTAGGGAATAATCGTCGTCAGTTTACATCAAGCGTTAGTATCGGTCTTACCAACCATTGTATTTGTCACTCATCTGATTCTATTGACACCCTGATCCGAGTAACCGATGACGCCCTTTATCGCGCGAAAGCGAACGGTAAAAACCAAATGTCAGTCAATGATGATGTGGTGTGTCTTGAAGCACTTGGCTAGCCATCAAGAATAAGAGTTAATACGCATAACTTTATCGAATATTTACTTGTTATTTTTAGGTTCTAGTTTACTATGCGCAACCCCAATTATTTCAGCAAATGCTGTAGGCAACTATGTCCGCCAACGCACTCTACACCGACCTATCTGGTTACTATGATTTAATGTGTGTCGATATTGACTATCAAGCGCAAAGTAACTGCGTTCGTAGGCTACATCAAATTTTCGGAAATGATGGAAAAACTCACTTAGACCTTGGTTGTGGCACTGGCCCACACGTTCGTCATTTCATTGATTATGGCTACCAAAGTAGTGGTCTTGACCTAAACAAACCAATGCTAGACATCGCTCAAGTTCGCTGCCCAGAAGCCAAATTTTCAGTGCAGAACATGAGCAACTTTGAAGTATCTGAGCCTCTGGATCTTATCACTTGTTTCTTATACTCAATCCATTACAACGATGGCATTGAGAATTTAAAAGCGTGCCTTGCGAGTGTTCATCGAGCACTTAAACCTGGTGGTGTATTCTGCTTTAACGTAGTAGACAAAGACAAGATCAGCAACGATCTGTTCGTTCGACACACCACAAACCAAGAGCAAATTGATTTTACTTTCCGTTCAGGTTGGTACTACTCAGGCGAAGGTGACAAACAAGCACTGAAACTCAGTATTGAAAAAACGACCGCTGGTGAAACTCAGGTATGGAATGATGAGCACCCAATGGTAGCGTTCAACTTCAAAGCGTTGATAGAAATATTAGAGCCCTACTTTGAAGTTCATACCTTCGAACACGATTACGACAAGCTTTTACCTTGGGATAAGGTTTCAGGCAACGCGCTGATTACGTGTGTGAAAATCTAAACAAATAGAAACACAACGAGTTAAGCCAAACAATGAGATCAAAAAAGAACCCACACTCGCCGTTCTCCTTATAGAGCGTCAGCCAGTGTGGGTTCTTTCGTATCAAGTTATCTGTTACTAAACTATCGGTTGCTGAACTTTAAATTAGAAGTCTGCCGTCATACCTACGTAGTAAGTACGTGGCTCTTCAACATAACCTATGTACTCTAGATCGTCTGATACTGACTCGTCCGTTAGGTTTGAGATACCCGCACGAAGACGTACTGAATCGTTAACATTGTAAACCGTGCCAATGTTTAGCGTCGTGTAAGCGTCTTGAGTAAGGTCGCTTTCGATTTGACGCTCGCCACGGTAACGCGCACTCACAAAAGTGCTTAAGTCGTAGGTTGGGCTCCAGTTAAGCTTAACAAAGCCAGAATGCTTATAACGCTCAAGAAGTTGCTCACCTGTCGATTTGTCTTCAGTGTCTAGGTAAGTGTAGTTACCAGAAACGGCCCACTCGTCAGAGATTTGGTACATCCCCCCTAACTCAACACCTTGAATGATAGCTTCAGAAACGTTTTGGTACGTCTTCGCGCCTAAATCACCCGTTGGTGTGCCGTCAGGGTTTTCACATTGCAGAGCACTTTCATTCCAATCACCGCCTTGTGGGCAGTAACCTTCTGTTCTTTCGATAAGGTCATTAATCTCGTTGCGGAATAACGCAGCTTCTACATTCCAACGCTGTTGTGTGTATACAGTCGCAAGTTCGTAGTTGAGGCTGGTTTCTGGGTTTAGGTCTTCATTACCCACCAGCGCACATCCACCCTTACAGCTTGATACTGTGTAGTCAGATTGGTTTTGAGTCAATGTTGGTGCTTTGAACGCCTTGCCCACTCCACCTTTAATGATGAGGTCATTCGTCGTTTGATGAACTAGATACACACGAGGGCTGAACTCTTCGCCGTACAGTTCGTGTTTATCCAAACGGCCACCGATCGTTGCAGTTAGTTTGTCCGTCATTACCCATTGGTCTTGAACAAACAACGCGCCTTGATACGCTTCAGATGTTCCGCTTGATAAGTTTTCTTTGTTGGTTAATTCACTTAATTGGTAATCCATACCAAACGTAAGCGTGTGGCTGTCACCAAGGTAAGTGGTCGCAGATGCTTCAACAATTTGAGTCAGTTCTTCGATATCGCTGCTGAAATTGTTGCCTAGATCGGCCGCATCGTTATCGGTCACGTTCTCGCGAGAATAGCGAACTTGAGTATCACCCCAACTCCAGAAACCACTGTGCGTAATCGCTTGGCTGTGACGAACTACGCGAGTGTCTGACTCAATAACCGATTTTGCGCTTTCTGCCGCTGATTCACGCTCGTCGTCGCTGTAACCAAAATCAAAGTCGATCGTTTGATTGTCTGTCGCATTCCAAGTCAGGCTTGCGAGTAAGCTTAGTGTGTCACGTTCTTCTAAAGCCGTAACATCTGAACGGTCGTAGCCAGAGCTATGTGTACCAGAATATGGCTGCCACGCATTACGGCTAGTTTGGTTAACAGACACACGGGCAAATAACTCATCCTCAATCAGCGCACCAGAAGTGGTTAGGCCAACCGAGTACTCTTGTCCGCCGTTGCCATCCATCGGTGAAGAATTGTCCATGCTTAGCGTTGAACTCCAATCATTCTCTGGAGCCTTGGTGATAATGTTGATTGTGCCACCCATACCATCCGAACCGTAAAGCGCCGACATTGGGCCACGGATGATTTCAACACGTTCGATTGAATCAGCAGGAATGGTAGAAAGGTCGAAGTCGTTTCCGCGGATGATGGCGCTTGCAGAGCTTAAACGACGGCCATTGACCATGATAAGCGTGTAATCAGAATCCATACCACGAATAGAGATCATTTGACGACCAGCACGTGTGCTATCGAAGTCAGACTCAACACTCGTTGACTCAGCAACGATGTCCGCCAAGGTAATACCTGGGCTGTCTTCGATATCTTGAGCGGTGATAACCGACATTGAAGCTGGTGCTTGTTTCAGTGCCATCTCAGTACGAGTTGCCGTAACCACCATTTGCTCATCTGTCGGTTTTGCTTCTTCTTGCGCTAACACGTTAGCTGAAAGTGACGTACATATAACAGCGACTGCGATCGAAAGGGGATTACGAACCAAAAGGGGTTTGCGAATCAAAAGAGATCTCTCAGACATGATATTCATTCTTATATGTGATTGGTAATGATAATGGTTTGCATTAAACAACCTAGTACCATTCTTATCAACGAAATTTTCATTCCAAAAATTGATTCTCGCTATTCAATATACACATAAAAGAAAATAGATATATTCAATATTTTTCAATCATTAAGGTTGCATTGAACATACCTATTGGTGATGGGCTTAAAGCCTTAATAGAACTAGTTACTAGTTACTAGTATTAAAGCCAATCACTAGGCGTAAACCTCTTTAAAAAGATCCCTTACCCAGCGACACATTGGATCGTTGTGAAAACGTTTGTGCCAATATAAATAAACATCTTCAGACGGGTGACGAAGTGCCTTAGGAACACGTTTGCAAATTAGGTTTCTCTGCTTTGCGGCTTGTAGTGCAAAAGGCGTCGGTAAATGGAAGATGATGTCGGTCGCTTCCGCCATATCAGGCGCAACATTAAAGTTCGACAACTGGATAGGAATCGAGAGTTGGCGTTGCTTATCAATCAAGCCTAGATCTTTAAATCGACTCTCAATAGAAAGCTTCTTGTCTCCTTGCAGTGAAATTTGACCAAGGTGACTGTTAAGCAAATCATCGACCGTTATTTCTTTGTCAGCCAACGGATGGTCTTTGCTCATCAATAAGCGGTAATCGCGGCTGATCACGAACATTCGATACAGATTTTGCTCTGAACTCAACGGCTCATGAGTCGACAATACAAAGTGAGCGTCCCCAGATAACAAAGGGTCGAAGTGTCTTTTAGGAATAGAATCAATATCAACAATCATGTTCGGCGCTTGCTTACGTATCTCCGCGACCACTTTAGGAAGCAAGTGCGCCACTTGAGGAACAAGGCCAAAAAATCGAACCGTAGTATCACTGCTGTGAGGTTCGAACACATCGCCATGCACCAACTTTTCTAGCCGAGTCAGTACCGAATTCAAATCTTGCTTAATCGCTTCCGCTTTTGGCGTTAATTCATAGCCATATGCCGCTCTCACCAACAAGTCATCGTTAAATACAGTGCGCAGTTTTTGCAGAGAACGACTCACCGTTGGCTGGCTCATATCAAGCGCTAATGCCGTGTTAGAAACATGCTTTTCTTCTAAAAGGTGCTTGAGGATGACTAAGAGGTTGAGGTCGACTTGGGCAAGATTCATTATTTAAATATTGGTTATATAGAAAATTCAATGAACGCATAGTGCATTTGCCACATCATTAATACAATTGATAATCACTCTTATTTTGATCTATCGCAATATGCAGAGCAGAATTTAAGGTTAAGTCGATTTAAAAGCTCTAAGTGAGAAAGCTTTGAACATAAAAAAAGAGAAGCCAAATAGCCTCTCTTTAATCGTTTATTTTGTGTTTCTAGCGTCTAGCTATATTAAGCTTACAGTTTTGTCCAAGCATCTTGCCAGTATTGGCTGTCCGCTGGAGCGTAGGATGCGCTTGCACACCAAGCCGTGTATGGCCAAGGCTTACATTCGTATAAACCATTGTCACGGCCTACTACAATATCGCCCGCTGCGTAGTTTGTACCAGCTTCATACGGAGGGTAATCACCTGGAGGTGGAGTCGTTCCTCCACCGTCTTTCACAGTGAACGAATTGTTTAGCATCACTATTTCGCCGTCTGTTGCTGTGCCAACAACCTCAAGTGAATATTGACCTTCCGCCACATCGTGCAAGTCCATTGTGATTGAACGGCTGTCAGTTAGGCTTACTTTGGTTTGTTCAACCACGCTACCCGCACTGTTGAGCGCCTTCACAGTCACATCCATTGCTTCATTTGATGTCAGTGTCAGATCCAAACGTACATTGCCGTTATCTGGCGCATATTCTGACTGAAGGCCTGAAACTGCAAGCTCTAAGTCATCGCCCGGATCTGGGTTACCACCACATGAAGAGTCTGAAACTTTTCTCCAAACGCCCCACTCACCTGTTGTTCCCGGTTCTTCGCCACGAGTATACCAGCCAGCTCCCCACGTTGAACCGTCATGTGATACTTGGTCGCCTTCAACATAAACGGTGTCGGCATCCCATGCTGCTGCACAGTTAGAGCCATCAGTAACCGACACTTTACGCTCAGCAGTAACGGTTTGATTCGCGCTGTCTGTCACACTATACACAAGCGTGTAGTTGCCGATTTCATTCACATCAACACTTCCAGTGTGCGTGATAGTGCTTGTTAAATCGCCATCTTCCACATCATTGGCAGTCACACCTGCCATAGCATCAAACGCAGTACCCAACACAACAGTAGTGTCAGACACACCATTAAACACAGGCTTCTGGCTGTAAACCTCTACCGTTCTCGCTTTGGTTGTTTCGTTATTGTCGCTATCTTTCACACGATAAGTGAGAACATAAGTGCCAATAACCGCTGTTTCAACATATCCTTCAACATCGATTGAAGACGTTAAATCGCCATCTTCTTTATCTGTTGCCGTGACGCCTTCCATTGGGTCAAATGAAGTTCCATGAAGAACACGCGTATTTTCGATGCCTTTCAATACTGGCTCACCTTCAACCGGTGGTGGTGTCACTTGACCATGAACAAATGGGCCGTAATCTTTGATGAACTGTTCGTTGTATTGTTGACCGTTCTTATTGGTGCCCATGTCCCAGTTGATAGACCATGTCATCACGCCGCGCAAAGGTTGGCCTTGAATCGTTAAAGTCTCGAACGCATCGTATAAATCTTGAGGATCTTGCACGAAGCCCGTCGCTGCAGCATCAATACTTGAAGGAATACCAAACACTAGTTTGTCGTGTGGGATCTTATGGAAACCGCGAGTACCATTAATCAAAGAATCAGAAATGTAGTAGATGAATTCTTCTTTCAACTCATCATTATTTTGAGCAATCCAACCTACACCATCAACCCAGATACCATCGCCACCTTGGTTGTAAAACTGAGGGTTAATCCAATCGTAGTAACCTTCTAGATTGTCGATGTATGGGACATATTTGCCACCTGACGTTAAGTAAGGAAACTCAGGCGCCATGGTAATAAGGAAGTTTTTACCTTCAGTGCGGTAGTGATCTTTAACAAGCTTAAGCGCATCTGGAATCACGGTTTGATTGTTAGCCGCCGTTACTGCCGCTTGCTCTAGATCGATATCTAGGCCATCAAAACCGTAGCGTTCAGTTAGGCGAATGATCTCGTCAGCAAAGGCTCTTTCATCACCGGTTTCTAGTTCTACGTGTGCATCAGCACCACCCAGCGCTATCAGTACAGAACGGCCTTGCTTGTTGAGTTCTGAGATTTGGTCAATAAATTGTTGTTCTGACAGCCCAATGGTTGGGTCCAGTTTAAAAGTTGGGATTCGACCATCAGCCACATCGTAAACCTTCATGAATGACACATTCACGATGTTGTACATTGGGTTTACTTCATCCAATGTCACACAAGGCGCATTGCCACCTTGGTAACCACCACCGTCGCACCAGTTGTGCCAATAACCGACCACGACACCAGAATCTGGATTCGTCATATCTGAACCATTCGCATAAACAGCGCCAGACATTGCGGCCATGCCGACCGATACAGCTAATTGTAGAGCTTTACGTTTCAACATTAGTCCCACTTCCTTACTTAACAGCTGTGCCAATCACAACCGAACCAATTCATTGTAATCATGAATATTTATAGAGAAGTAATGGAATTTATAGGAAAAGATGACCTTTGATTTAACTTGTGATTTTAAGTCACAGATTGAATATCAGAATCAATATGATTTTGACTTTTCATTCAAAATAAAATGCTAAAAGCTGTTATTTTTGGCCGAACACATTGACCATGCAAATATTTAATCAACCTTAATTCACATAGATAATTAACCGAAAACATAAAAAATCACCAATAGGAAAAAACGAACTTTAAATCGACAAAAATCGATTCAAACACACCGTAATTACTGACCTCAGACCAGATACCATTGCGAGTGATATCACTAAAATAGCTTGGATATAGTCGTCATACATGTGCTAGAGATACACACGTATAACGGAATATAGGAGTGGAAAATTTGTGGAATTTTGTATGATCACCCCGACTATTTTTCAGTTAGCCTTTAACATCAGGTGAATAATAAGTATCAATAAATGAAATAAAATTCATCTTATTTTCTTCATTGAGTTGATTGATACCCGCTGCTGCTTTTCTTCCACCACCCGTATCAAAACTAGAACAAATTTCGTCTGCGCCTGTTCTGTTTGATAATGGTGCCCGTAAGCTCACCGTGTAAGACAAGCCATCTTGGTTTTTCGTTAATACTGCTTGCGCTCGGTTTGGATCTTGATTAACGATTTCATTACCAAATACACCACTGATGCGCCTTGCCCACGTCTCACCTGGCAGTTCAAACACACGTGCGACTTCACTTTCATAAACAGGAGCAAAGTTTGATAGCTGTTGGCGATCATTTTGATAAGCAGCTCGTAGTCGATAAAACACAGAGTTTTTTTTGTCATCTAAAAGGTCAAAAGGGTTCGGGTATTGATAAAGGGTTTTGTAGAGCTCAACTGGCGTGAAATGCAAATCACTGAGTGAAGAACCGTAACCATTGTAGTTAACCAAGGTACCTAGCTCTTCTAAAAACTCTGTTTGAGATTGATCGAATCCATTTTCATCCGCTAGCCGCGCGGCCACTGTTTTTAGGTTATCACCAAAAGCAGCCGCGATTGCCCAAGCCACATGCGCACCATTCAGCTTTTTATTTATCAATAAACTAGTGCAGCATTCGGGTGCGGTATTAATCAAAGTCTCGAGATACTTAGATTTCGGTACTTCTCCCGTGCGATGATGATCGCAATAAAATACATTGATGTTGGCGTCTAGCAATGAGTGCAATGCAGGTAGGTTCTTCTCCATCGACACATCTAAAACGGTAACGGATGAAACACCGCCTTGCTTACCCGGCTCCATAATTTGAGTAACAACTTGAGAAACCAACTTAATATCACGCTTTACACCGGTGATCAGTACACTTTCTTTCGGCTCGTTTAAGCGCAGTTGCAGTAAAGCGATGATGCCGTCTGCATCTCCATTGAATACGTCGTAGTGCATGTTGTTCCTTTTACTCTCAATCAGTTTAGGCTTGAAGTTTATATCTGTATTTTTACAAGCACCCTTGTTTATTATCAATATCAACTTGTTAGGTGATATAACTCTATTGAACATAGCGGTTATTCGCGGCTTGTGCTATTGATCAAAAACTCAAGATTATACGCAATACGCTTAATCTCACTTCAAAACTATGAGCGCGTTCCTCGTATGGCTTTTGAAAGTTTAATATCGAAGTTGATAACCTTTTGTTCATGTACATAAAAGCTACCACAACGAACCGTTACGCTTTGATACAATGAGAGCTGGATTAGTTAGGTTTTTACTCGAATTGACATTTATAAGCGTTTACAATGACTTTCGAGTTAGCGAAAACTTTCAATTCAAACCATAGATCCAAAGGTACACTGCATTTCCATGATCAACTTCGAACCCAAACGCCCTTATCAAACCCTCGGTCTTATCTTGAGAAAAGAACTATCTGATGGTCTTTACCCAATTGGAAGTCGTTTACCGCCCGAGCGAGATATTGCTGAGCGTCTATCCGTGAGCAGAGCCGTGGTTAGAGAAGCAATTATCATGCTGGAACTTGAGGGGCTCGTTGAAGTAAAGAAAGGCTCGGGAGTGTACATCGTTAACTTACCTACCACATCAACAGTGGCACAAAATGAAGATGTAGGCCCTTTTGAAATGCTTCAAGCAAGACAGTTATTGGAAAGCAGTATTGCTGAGTTTGCAGCAACACAAGCAACCCCTGCTGATATCGAAAAAATGCGTGAAGCTCTAGAAATTGAGCGCCGAGAAATTGAAAACAATGTCCAGAATCCGGTTGGTGACAGAATGTTCCATCAGTGTATTGCTGAAGCGACACAGAATTCTGTGCTGGTCGATATTCTAAAAGAATCGTGGGAACGTCGTGAGTCTAGCCCTATGTGGAAGGCACTTCATACACATATCGAGATCCAAGACTACAGAAAAGAGTGGCTAAATGATCATGCTGCTATTTTGCTAGCGATGAGACGCAAGAACCCAATAGAAGCCAAGCAAGCGATGTGGCAACATCTAGAACATGTGAAGATTAGGCTTTTAGAGCTTTCTGATTTTACCGACCCTAATTTTGATGGTTATCTGTTTAACTCCATTCCCGCTATCGCGACATCAAAAGACAATCTTTAGAAAATAGGTGACATAAAATACTTATGTCACCTGATTTTTACTGAGTGATCTCCTCACCAGTTTCTACATTAAACTTAAAAGACTGGCCCGCATGAGCAAGTATCAAAGTATTTTCGTCAGTTAACACGTAATCTATTGGTTGTTTTAAGCAACTCATAACGACTTGATGTCGCTGCTGTTCTTCTATGAACCACTCTAGATGTTTAATATCTTTCTGAGCGTCAGATTCAACATTCCCTTTGAAACCATCACCGTCATCAATTTCACTTGTTAACTTAACCACACAAGAAGGATCGCTCATCATTCCGAGATAATAAGTTTCTTGTTCATGGTGCAAATCAACACTCCCCCCCTTAATAACAACTTCGAGTGGGGTATGGGCTCGCCATTGCATCGATTTGGGTTCAGATAGCCTAATTTTGTCGACAATAACGACCCCGTTATCTGCAACTTGTATTATTGTTCGCACAAACGACTCGCAACTTTCATAAGAGTTCGCGAGGTCAATAACGACACATTGGAATTCGTTGCTATCAATTCGAGTGATTACTTCTGCTTGAGCTGTTGCACAATCTATCTTCTGGCCCTCACTCGCATAGGTAACGTTATCGTCTAAATTTACACCTCCAAATAAGGGTAAATTATGCGCCTGCGTAGTTCGAGTCCATAAACTATGATGTTTGCTACCAAACCTATAGCCATAACTGCCACTCGGAGTAAGAACGTTAACGCCATCATCGACTAGTGCAACATTCCCTTGATCAGCATGACGATGAGAACTATTGCCAAACTTACTTGCTCGGTAGTACACCGACATTTTACTGTGGGCAGTTTTACCTAACCCTGCGTATGAATAGTAAATGTTGTTCGACTCAGGGTTCACACAAAGAGCAGTCTCGTCAGAAGCAAGCGCCTCATTTAAAGCCATTAGCGTATTAGAAACTGTTGAATGTTGATCCGAGTTTTCAAATTGTAACTGCGGATACGTCGGTACTATATCTAATAAATGGAGCTTGTAAGTCTCAATATTGGACTCTAACTTCTTGGACTCTAATATCGACTTCGTACAACCATACCGTGGTGCATATATTCTGAGTGGATTTTGCGCAAAGAAACCAGGCCACTCTTTACCTTCTCTCTTACACCAGAAGCCATCACCAAAGGGATGAATTCGATCGTTATTCGCCACAAAGTCCAAAGCAAACTTAACGTAATTCTTATAAAACGGGTGATTATAGAAAGAAAAGCCACTTAAACGCTCAACCGACAAGAAAAACGGATGGTGCCACTTGGTATAGGAAGAAGAATAAAAAGGCCCCTCAACCCAACTGCCATCTTTTCCGCCATAGAAAGGCAACACACCTCGGTAAATCATTAAGGCGTAATTAAGCCAACGTTCACAAGTTTTAATTTCAAACTCTTTGTGTAACACAAGGGCAGCAACGCCTAAGTAAGCAGGCAAACGCGATGTGTGCGAATGTCCCGGGTACTGTTTGAATTTATCTTGCTCTAAGCGCTCTTCCATTTGATAGGCATATCGAACTAAGAGCGGCCTGACGAATGAACACTCGTCGGTCGTCAGCAATGGAGACAACCAATGATAGGCGAGATACAAATTCCGCGTCATTGACAGGCCAATTTCATCTCCCCATGTGCAAGGCCTTAACAGTGACGCCGGGCCTTCAGGGCTCCACTCGGATAAGCGCAATAAAATTTGGCATGCCTTATGTCCTGCCTCCTCATCACCCCACACCTTATATAGTAATGTTAGTGCGATAAGATCGCGATCAATCCAACGTCTTACGTTAGCGATAGCTGTACGCTTCCCTTCTTCATTACCGCGGCGATAATGATTAGAGTATAAAATGTCATCTATATCAGTTAGTTCAACACTATTGCGTAACTTGTCTCTTGCACTTAATGAAGCATTGCTGACTGCGTCAATATCTTCATCGAGATACATCATAAACTGGTCTTTATTAGTACACAGCGAGAATAATGACATAGCGTCCGGTGCTAAGTAGTCTTCTGACTCCGTCGTGATTTCAAAAACAATCCAATCAGATTTCGCTAAAGTATTGAGGCAAGTCACTCTCCAGCGATAGCTGCCTTGAGGTAACTGAAATGTCGGTTGTAAAGGAGACTGCACCGATTTCCAATCCCATGTTTGCTCACCGTCTTTGTCTTCGAGTTCGATGTTATACGCAGAACCATACTCTCCTTGAGGCCAATTGAAACTCGGGGGATTGACTGAGGAAATTTCGTTACAAGGCGACAAAAAAACTTGGAAATCATGCGTTCTTTCTAGTTGTAGCATGTGTTACTCCTCTATTTCGACCAATGATATTGCCCTGTCTCTGCATCAATATGACCAATTTGCTTCGCTGGGGTCCCTGCAAAAATCGAATATGGAGGCACATTGGATGTCACTACCGAATTAGCACAAATCAGTGAACATTTTCCGATGTTCACTCCTGGAGTGACAACAACACCAGATGTCAGCCAAACACCCTTTGCGATTGTGACCTTTCCGCTTTCCAAATCACTACGATCACTAAAGCTCTCTGTAGTCGGGTCAAATACATGATTAGACGCAACGACAGAAACATGTGGCCCTACCAAAACGTCTTCACCAACCTCCACATCACCATTGATGTAACTGTATAGGCCTATATAACTTCGTGTTCCGATTTGGTTTTCACCAATGCGAACGATAGCTCCTGGAGCAATTCGAACATTATTGTTGGTGAAGCCTAATATTTTAGCTCTCGACTCGTCATCATGTTTATTATTACTTTGTGTTGTATATAGGGTGAATTTTCTAAATTCCTCATCCGAAAGTTCACCGCCAAATTTTTGTTGAACCGACACATCATCACCTATAAATAAAGGGAAGTAACAGTAACGACTTCCCTTATTGATTATCAATATTTTCACTGACACTAAATAAGCTAAGCCGATAATATCCCTGGGTTAGCTTAATTTCAAAACCCAATATCGAATTGAAAACACATTAATTAAAATGAGACCGAGTCAATGCATACTCGACACCACGAATCTCAGCTAAGCCTTTTAAACGGCCTATGCAAGAATACCCTGGGTTTGTTTTTTTATTTAAGTCGTCAATAATTTGGTGACCATGATCAGGCCGCATTGGAATTAAATCACTTTGTCCATTATTAGTACGACGATTTTCTTCTTTAAGAAGTGCAAATATCACTTCATACATATCAACATCACCATTGAGATGAGCTGCTTCATGGAAGTTGCCGGGTTCTTCTTCGCGCTTTGTTGAACGTAGATGCGTGAAATAAATTCGATCACCAAAAGTTTCAATCATCTTCACAAGATCGTTATCGTCTCGCACACCATAAGACCCGGTACACATAGTAATACCGTTCATTTTGCTCGATACACGATGCGTCAAGAATTCGATATCTTCAATCGTAGATACCACTCGCGGTAAACCAAGAATTGGGCGTGGTGGATCATCAGGGTGAATCGCCAACTTCACGCCATATTCTTCACACACTGGGGTAATTTCGTTTAGGAAGTAAACTAAATGTTCACGTAACTTATTGCCATCAATGTGTTGGTACTGATCCAATTGCTCTCTAAACTGCTGAAGAGTATAGCCTTCTTCCGCGCCTGGTAGACCAGCAATGATATTCGATGTTAGCTGTGCAATTTTGTCATCAGGCATGTTAGAAAAACGAGTTCGAGCAAGTGCAATGTCTTCTTTTGAATACTCTTCATGTGCACCTTCTCGTTCTAGTATGCATAGCTCAAAAACAGCAAAGTCAATATGGTCAAACCTTAATGCTTTTGAGCCATCTGGGAGTACATACTCTAAATCTGTTCTCGTCCAATCAAGAACTGGCATAAAGTTATAGCAAACTGTATCAACTCCGCATTCAGATAAATTGATAATAGATTGCTTATAGTGCTCTATCCATTGAATGAAGTTTCCAGTTTGAGTCTTGATCTCTTCATGAACAGGGATACTTTCGACGACTTCCCATGTAAGTGAATTTTCTTCTATTAACTTTTTACGTTCTAGTATTTCTTCTTTAGGCCATATTTCACCATTCTTAATATGATGTAATGCCGTTACGATTCCTATTGCCCCAGCCTGACGAATATCATTAAGCGTTACAATATCATTTGGACCATACCATCGCCAAGTTTGCTTCATAAGTTATTACCTATTATTAATTTTTTGATGAAGCCTTATTAAGGCTTCATCTGATATTTTATTTAATTAGACAGTGTAAGCTTTTAGTTTTACATCATTTAACTTACCAGCTCGTAATAATAGCCAAGATATAAACCCGACAATCGCTGCCATTAATACAAATAACATTCTTCCCCACATAGGGTTTGGTATCAGCGTTAATAGAAGAAGCGCTGCACTTGTCGCCAATAACACTCGACCAAGTAAGATGTACTGTTGTCTATCAGCTTCGAAGCTTTGAGGCGAATCTTCGACAATTACTGGAGTTTCTGCGTTACTAAAGAACTCTGCGATTTCTTCAGCACGCTTACCTGTTGGCTCTTTATAGAAAAGTTGAGTCAGCAAGAAGAAACCACCTGTGATAATAATGTGCCCTGTTACGCCCATGGTTATCGATTTCATTTCAGCGAATTCACGACTAGACAATGGTTCAGATAAATTAAACAAGCTTTCGATCATTGGTGCATTTGTTGAAGCAATAACGGCTGAAACACAAGCGCCTACGGCAATGGTTGCCCAACATGACCAATCTGGAGTCTTCTTGATAAAGAAACAAAGCAGTGAAGGAATAAGCACAGGGAACGCGACAAGCGTACTCACCATCATAAGTGCATCAAATAGACCAAAATCTTGCAGTTTGCTCATGAACAAGCCACAAACAATAATCAACAAGCCGAATACCACGGTAGAAACTTTACTTGCAAACAAGATCGATTTATCCGATTTGTCTTTTGCCATGTAAGGTTCATAAACGTTTTTAATGAATATGCCAGCATTTCTATTTAATGCAGAGTCCATTGACGACATGGTTGCAGCGAACATAGCTGACATCATTAAGCCAACCATGCCAACAGGCATTTCATTACGAACAAAGACAAAATAAGTGGCATTAGAAATGTCTTTGCCTAGAACATCGAGGCCCCATGTAGACATGTCTGGATAGTTTCCGCTTACATACCAAGCAGGGAGGAACCAAATGAAAGGTCCAAACGCCATTAGACAACACGCTAGGATTGCAGCTTTACGTGCGTTGTTAGTATCTTTTGCTGCAATATAGCGGTAAGAATCAATCATATTGTTTGTACTGAAGAACTGTTTGATGAAAATACAGATAAACCAGCCAACAAATAAATAGGTATAGCTATACCCTTCTCCAACAAACGCTTGATCAGGCAAACCTGCTTCTAGTATTGGTGTTACACCACCAGATTTGTATATCGCTACGATTGTCGCTATGAAGGTAACAACAGTAATAATGATCATCTGTATAAAATCTGAAGCAACTACAGCCCAACTTCCCCCGACCAAAGACATAAGAAGTACAACCATACCCGCAGCAACTATCGTTGTTTCAATCGGGATATTGAATACCGCACTTGCAAAGATCGCTAATGCATTAAGCCATAGCGCAGCCTGAAGTACACTCGACGGTACCGTCGCCCACGTTACAACTTGCTCACTAACAGGACCAAAACGTTTGCGAATGCCTTGGATTGGGCTGATAACTCGCATCTGTCGAGCTCTTGCAGCAAAGAATAAGTAGTTACAAAAGTAACCGAGAGCATTCGCAAAAAAGATAACAGAGATGGATAAGCCAACATCAAGAGCTTTTCCCATTACGCCAGTAAACGTCATAGCACTCAGTGCTTGAAGAAATGCTGTGGACCCAACCATCCACCACAACATTTTGCCTCCCCCCCTAAAGTAATCACTTGTCGATGACGTTGCTGATCGAAACATCCAACCTACTCCGAGGAGGAAAACGAAGTAGCCTATAACTATAAGTATATCGATATTCATAATGAGCCCTAACCGTGATATTTAAAAACTAAACACCTTTCGCTTTCTTTTATATCGCCCCTAGATATTGGCTGTCAAAATTGGTCTACCAATTGGTTGACGCTTCTCACAAAAAAATAAATCTCTGATGATATGCCGTTTAAATAATACAAATGAATGTTACTCTCTAATGGTAATTTTTATAGCCGTCTGATTTTAAAAATTGGAGCAAGAGTGCGGGAATATGAATAAAAATGTTTTAAATCAACACTTAAAAGAAGAACAGAGAATTATTCACATTGGCTTAGGGGCTTTTCATCGAGCTCATCAAGCTTTATATACAAGCGAATTGTTAGACAATAAAAAGTCTAACTGGACGATCTGTTCCATTAACTTATTTGGTTCACAATCGCTTATTCAGCAGTTAAGAGAGCAAGGTCATTGCTACACTGTTTTGGAGAGAGGTGCGACAAGCGAACAAATAAAAATATCAAAGGCAATCACTCAATCCTTACATCCAGATCTAGACGGTCAGTCGAGTATCATCGAAAAAATTGCGAATCCAAACGTTCGTATAGTCTCAATGACTATCACAGAAAAAGGCTATTGCATTGAACCAAGTACTGGTTGTCTTGATGTTAACAATCGTCTTATCCAGCTCGATCTCGACTCACCTTCTCGTCCAGTATCCGCCATCGGTTATATCGTTGAAGGTTTAAGACTCAGAAAAGAAAGGAATATTAACGCGTTCACCGTATTGTCTTGCGACAATATTCAAAACAATGGAGAAGTAGCGAAGTCGGCTATTCTTAGTTTTGCAAAATTGGTCGACTTGGAGTTGTATTCTTGGATAGAGGCTAATGTCACATTCCCAAACACTATGGTTGACCGTATTGTTCCAGCGGCGAGCAAAGAAAGCTTATCTTATATAGAAACAGCTATCGGCTACTCGGATCCATGTGCCATCACTTGTGAACCTTTTCGACAATGGGTAATAGAAGATAAGTTTACAATTGGTCGACCAAATTGGGATGAAATGGGCGCGCAATTTGTCGATGATGTCATACCTTTTGAAGAGATGAAGCTACGCATGCTAAATGGTAGTCACTCACTTCTTGCGTACTTGGGGTACTTGAGTGGTTATAAGTATGTGTCAGAAGCGATTTCAGACCCATATTTTAAGAAGGTGATCCTAGACTTCATGATGAATGAGCAAGCGCCTTCATTGTCGTTACCAAAGGAAACTGACATTGCAGCTTACGCAGATTCGCTGATTGAACGTTTCTCTAACCCAAATTTAAAGCATCTTACCTCTCAGATAGCAATGGATGGAAGTCAGAAATTACCACCACGATTTTGTGAATCTCTCAAATATAACCGTGAAAATGCTGTTCAAACAACTTGGTTAGAGTTGGGCATTGCAGGGTGGATGGCTTATGTGATTGGCACGGATGACAACGGCGATACTATCGAGGTTCATGATCCAATGGCTGGCGTGTTCAAGCAAATCAAACAAGAAAGTAAAACGCCTAGTGAAGCTGTCGTTTCTTTATTAAGCATTGATAGTATTTTTGAATCTAGCCTTCTTGCAGATGTCGAATTCGTAAATAAGATAGTCGACTTTTTCGAACGTATTCAAGAGGTTGGTGCAATGAAAACTTTACATAACTTAACAAAAACACTGAACTTAAAGGGCTAGGCATGGAATACAAAAATAAGTTAATTCGATTTGGTCAAAACCGCGTTTGGCGCTCTTACAGTGGTGGTAAGGTTTTAGACCAAATTAATAACGAAAGCGTTCCGGTCGACTCTCATTTTCCTGAAGACTGGATTGCATCGGTCACTAAAGCCGTTAATCCAGGTCGAGAAACAATCAGTGAAGGTCAATCAACTGCGATTATCGGCGATCACTCACTCGATTTCGCCGAATTATTAGATCTAGATCCTGAGTATTTTTTAGGTAAAGAGCACTTCAGTAGATTCGGCCCTAACCCTATGGTTTTGATTAAGTTTCTAGATTCTTCAATTCGCTTACATTTCCAAGCACACCCAACCAGAGAGTTTGCCCAAAAGCACCTAGATTCAAATTCAGGTAAAGCTGAAGCCTACTATATTTTACAAGTTCGTGAAGAAATTGATGATCCTTATATTTATCTCGGATTTCAGACGCCTCCGACTAAAGAAACGTTGAAAGAGATCATTGTTAAACAAGACATCAACCGACTGAAAACTTGCTTCGAAAAAATCAAAGTCTCTCCTGGAGAGTGTTACTTTATTCCAGGAGGAATGCCTCACGCGATAGGCGAAGGCATTCTAATGATTGAGATAATGGAACCATCGGACTGGGCTGTTCGATTTGAGTTTGAACGAGCCGGTTATACACTTCCTGAAGAAGCTCGCTACATGAAGCGAGATTTGGACTTTTGCCTTGATGTTTTTGACTATTCAGAGAAGTCGGTTGAAGCGGTGGCAACTCAGAACAAAAAAACACCTCGACTATTAACAACTTATGTTGACGGTTCGGTAAAAGAGTCTCTCATTGATGACAAAACAACCGACAGATATCGAGTTTGTCGCACCAAAGTCATTAACAGCATCACCAAATCTGAGACCGATTTTTATGTCGGTGTTATTGCTGCTGGCAGTTGCACGATTAAATTAGACGAAGAAATTTTAGTACTCGATAAGTACGATAAATTTTTCTGTCCGGCTAGCATAGAAAATATAACGATAGAAACAGACGATGGCGTCGAGATTATTGAATGCTACCCACCATTAACGAATTAATCATGAGTTAACGTATTGAAATGGAATCAATAAACCTTTATTACGACGCCTTTATCTTTGATATGGATGGAACATTAGTAAACTCCGAGCCGCTCAAAGGCCAAGCATTAGCGCTGACCTGTAAAGACTATGGTTCCATCGTTGACTACTGCATTTATCAGCATGTCATGGGTATGAAATGGGAAAATGTCGTTCAGTATTTTTTCAAAATTGGAGGGATTGAGCCAGATGTACAAGAGTTTAACGATAAATTTAAGGAACATTATCAATCACTCCTTTCACACAAATTGTCTATCAACAAAGGTGTTGTTGAACTTCTAAAACAATTAAAATCTTCTGGGAAGCAATGTGCGGTTGTAACCTCAGCGCAACAGTGGATGGCTAACCAAATACTGAAAGATTGTAAACTTGAACACTTGTTTGATCTGGTCATCGCTAAAGAGGATGTTTCAATGCATAAGCCAGATCCGGAAGCTTATTTGTTGGCGCTATCTAGATTAAATGTCACCGCAGATAAAGCTATTATCTTTGAAGACTCGGCACCAGGACTTCAGGCTGGTTTAGCTAGCGGTTGTGAAGTCATTGCCTTTCAACATTCTTTCAATATAAACAATGATTTTTCAAGGGCGTTAGAAATCATTGATGATTTCTCAGTTGTCAGTTAAGACCAAAATTCTCACCCTAAGTTCATTTGACTTATTGTATGACATATATCACAGAAACTTGTACCCAAATGATATTAAAATAGAATTCCCCCACTCAAAGATAAAGCGCCATATGAACACTACCACCACTCTTGTTTATGACACTTTGAAAAGCCTTGCTGCTCACGCTCCTGAGCAACATGCCGAGATTAGACAGCGGTTATATGAGCAGTTGAGCCTGCCATTTAACAAGCAGCTCTCGTTATACGCTAATGTGCTTGGTCCTATCAGCTCAGGTAAGTTAGCGGGATGCGACAATATTGATAAAGCGGTTGAGCTGGCACTGGATGTGCTGGAAGGCCGAAATAAGTAATTCCCCTTTAAATACGTAATATAACGGCCCAGATCTTCCCCCAGATCGGGCCGTTTTTATTCTCGTCATTTATCTAGTTGAATTTTAGGCACAAAAAAGCGCAGATGATCCACGCCTTTGGTTTAGTTTATTCTAAATGTTTAAGAAGTCTTGAACTGCGCCACCGCTTTATCCATCTCATGGGCTTGCTCTGCGACTTTATCCACTTCAACTAAACAATGTTGCGCCGAAGCGTTGTTATCACTTGAGATGGTGTTTAACTCGGTGATTGAGTCACTCACTTGTGCCATAACAGCACCCTGCTCTTCAATCGCTGATGCAATACGCTCAGAGTTACCTTGGATGCTTTCCATGTCGCTTAAGATAAGCTGCAGGCTAGCATCGAGCTCTTCCGAATCTTTCAGAGTCAGTTGGCCTTGTTGGTTACATTCACCAATCTCGGTCATAGAAGCGTTCATTTGACTTTGAATTGCCGTTACTACACTGGTAATTTCAGTCGTTGATTGGTGCGTTCTGCTTGCAAGAGCACGAACTTCATCGGCAACCACGGCAAAGCCTCGGCCTTGTTCACCGGCACGTGCTGCCTCAATGGCTGCGTTCAGTGCCAACAAGTTGGTTTGTTCTGCAATGCCTTGGATGATGTTTACCGCATCGCCAATTTGATCCACATGATGGTTCAATGAGCTGATCGAATCTTGGCTGCTAGAAAGGCGTTCAGACAACTGAGTAATGTTGCTGATCGTATCAACCACCACTTCACGGCCTTTATCGGCATTCACTTTTGCTTGATGAACACCTTCAGCCGCAACTGATGTGCTTTCTGAGATTTCACCTATTGTGAGTACCATCTCTTGCACTGACGTTGTCATTGTAGAGGTATGATTTGCTTGAACTTCAAACTGTTTGATGACTGACTCTAGCTCGTCATGCATGTTCGACGTGCTTTGTGTCAGTTGCAGTGATTTAGATTGGGAGGCAGCGATAAGGCCTTCAAGTTGATCAAGCAATTGGTTGAAGTATTGGCCTAGCGTGCTGAGTTCATCTTTACCATCTAGGTGAGAACGAATAGACACGTCGTTAGAATCAACGATGTTGCGAATCACCGAGAGTAATGACTCAATCTTGCCGATAATAGAACGGACAATTAACCAACTGAACAGAATGATCGACACGAGTAGCGTGACGCAAAGGATGTTGTTGATCAGCGATAGTTTGTCCATCTCTTGCTGCGTTTGTTGGTCTAGCACCGCGGAGAACTCTTTAAATTGAGTTTCGATAGCATGAGAACCCGAGCGAGCTTGCCCAAGCAGACCTTCGTTGTGCTTCAAGCCAATCACTCGCTTCTGTTCAACCACTTGACGTGCAGCATCTATCAAAGCAGTTGAGCTTCCAACATTAGAAGTAATAGAAAGAACACTCGGATCGAACTCACCCTTTTCAATTAAGTCATTGAACAGGTAAAGCTCGATTTTTTGTTCAGCACTGGCTGTCGCGCTGATGTTATCGAGTAAAACATGAAACTCGCCTAGCATGCCTTTGTCGCGTGCTAGCCCATAGACTTCGCTCGCTTTAACTAGGTTAACAAAGCTGGTGTGGTAAGTTTCGATGTCTTCACGTAGGTGTGTGCTGTTGGCTAAGCCTAAATCACTGAGCACTGTATCTAGCTCAGATTCAGACGCTAAGAATTTGTTGTAGTTTACGTCGAACTTGGCGAGGTACTTCATATCACTACGTAATAGGAAATCTTTCTCGTTACGGCGAAGATTGAGTAGTCGCACTTCAAGTTCTTTGGTGATTTGTTTGGCTTCGCTCATTTGAGCGGTGGTGTCTGCAAATTGCGATGTGGTAAACAACAATGAAATCATGCCGAAGATGGAGAACATCCCCAACGAATAGAGCTTTTTCTTTATATTCATATACGTGGCTCGTCTTTACTAAATTAACTATGAGTATCTAATTGATCGCATCGAAGCATGGAATACAACTCGTGCGACCTGGTTATTGTTATGGTTATGGTTATGGTTATGGTTTTTGTATCAGTAATGAGCACTAAATCTAGCGACTGTTCAGCCCACCAGCAGTGACATTCTCAATGGCATTCAAACAGAGAATGAATCTTTTCACTAAAGATAAAAGCATCAATAACACAAATTGAATACATGTACATTAGTTGAATGATAAAAGTGAGAGACAGCTATTTGACGGAACATAAATGGCTTGAATGTCATGGTATACAAGGCATTGAATTAAAAGACTTTGACGCACATTTGGATGCATTATTTATGCATGACATTTTTTTGGCTCTCCAGAAGAGCACGAGCGAAGCGCAATAGTGGAGGTTTTGACTTGGTTTTTAAACAATGAATCCGTCTATTGATGATTGTACGGTAGAGCGTAAACGGTGAAAAAAATGGACCTACTTAATTCGAGTCAGGTCCATTTTTTGATTGTCTAGTCAATTGCTTTGCTACTAAAGAGTTAGGGTGCGAACTCAAGGCTGACTAAAACGCTTTCACCATCTTGGTTAGGCACTTCAATAACACCGCTTTCTCATCTTCTTCGATGTCTTGTGTTAGTCCATTAACCAAATTCAAGTGAAGCTGATTGTGGTGAACGTGTATCTTCTGCCCTTCATCAGTCAAAGCAACCACAATCGCACGACGATCTGTTGGGTGTTCATGGCGCTCAATCAATTCAGCTTTAACCAACTTTTCGATTTGAACGGTAAGCGTACCCGTGGTGATACCCAACTTTTCAGCGAGCTCTTTCATTCTTAACGCGCCATGCATACCAAGCACTTCAATGGTGTGAACTTGAGCAAGGGAATAACCTGTCTCTTTGACAACAGACTGCTCCCACGAAGACATTTTATCGTAGAACTCAGTCAGTATTTGGTTAAGCTGTTCTATATTTCGCATGGTCGTTTGAATGCACTTCAAGAGTAAGATGATTAATCTTATCAAACTTGGCGAGCATTTGTTTATATTCAGAGACGGTTTTATCACTGTTTGATTCAAGAGTAATCGCTGCTGAATAGTGATGCCCACTCACCTTCCACATATGGAAATCGGTGACCGACGCATAAGGCATTAAGGTTTCAGTCACTGAGTCACGATAATCTTGGTCGATATTCTCATCCAGCAGGATTGGGCTGGTTTGTTTCATAAGGTTCATCGTCCACTTAGCAATGACAAATGCGCCAACCATACCCATTGCCGCATCTAACCAGTTCCAACCGTAAAACTTACCGAATAGCAGCGCAACAATCGCAAGCAGAGACGTCAGAGTATCCGCCAACACATGCATGTAGGCTGCGCGTAGGTTGTGGTCATGATGGTGCTCACCATGTTTATGACCATGGTCGCTGTCGTGATCATGACTATGTGAATGACCGTGCGAATGGCCATGGTTCTTACTATGATCATGGCCATGCTCGTGTCCGTGATCATGATGGTGATCGCCGAGTAAAAACATACTCACTACATTCACGGTTAAACCAATACAAGCAACGATGATCGCTTCATTGAACTGAATTGCTTGTGGGTTAAACAAGCGATGTACCGATTCCACCAGCATCAACAATGCCACAATCCCCAATGCAATCGCGCTGGTGTAGCCCCCTAGCACACTAACTTTGCCAGTACCGAAAGAGAAACGTTCGCTCTCGGCATGTTTCTTCGCATATCGGTATGCGAATAAGGTGATGCCAAACGCTGCAGCGTGCGTCCCCATGTGCCAACCATCGGCAAGTAACGCCATAGAGCCGTAAATAGTACCGGCAACGATCTCGACAACCATGGTGATGATAGTTAACAAGAGAACGTAGAAAGTACGCTTTTCACCTTGGCTGTTATGTGAAGAAAAGTTGTGTTGGTGACGTGTTGGAAAGCTCAAAATGGCGTCCTTAGCTGGTGTGTTCAATGTTAGGAGTCATTACTGATTAATCTTGATCAAAAAAGTGCTTTGACTCACAAGTAGTTTGAGTATCAAATCAATAAATGAAATTTAGTTTGATTATCAAACATTGTCAACGATGAATTTTAAGGCTCTGATTTGGGAGAGTAATAATTTATAGGGAGATCTAATTAGCTCGACAGCCTATTAGGTGGAGAAACAGCTGCGCTTTGCAGACACAAAAAAGCCCACGCGAGGTGGGCTTAGATAGATCAGATGGAGTTATTGGTTTTGCAACAGAGTAATCTCATCATTCACCCAACCTAACAACTGCTTGGTGGCTTTCGACAACACTTGGTTCTGCCGAACAATATAACCGAGGCTGGTGCTCGAGAAGTTGGTCAACGGTGTCACTTTCGAATGCAGATACTGCTTGGTGGATACCGCAAACTCAGGCACGATAGCCACACCAAAACCGGCTTCTGCCCAATCGATTTGAGCGTCGACACTCCCTACTTCCATCACCCTATAATTAGGCAGATTAAGGCTTGGTAAACCTTCATCAATGAAGTCACGCGTTCTCGTATCATGGCCAAGTAGAATCAAAGTGAGCTCTACATCAGAGTCTTGGATATCAAACCCATCGCCAAGCGCACACCAAGAAAGCTCTTGTAGCTTAGTGAAATACAATGACTCGTTGTGCTGTTCTTTGGCGATAACAAAACCAATATCCGCTTGAGCATTTTTAACTAAACTCGATGCCTGAGATGAGGTGGTATTCAACAAGGTAAGGTCAATACCCGGATACTGCGCTTTGAACTTTTGGAAAGGACGAATCAACAAGAATCGGGAAATAATGTCACTTACGGCAATGGTTAACGTCCCTATTTTAAGGTCGTTAATGGCGTTGAGATCGGCCTGACAAATCTGCAGTTCGAGCAACGTTCTTTGGCTTGTTTCCAATAGCCGTTCACCCGCTTGAGTCAATTGAAAAGGGCTTCTCTCTATCAACTTAATGCGTGTTTGTTGTTCCAGTTGTTTTAGGTGCAAACTCACATTGGGTTGTGTCATATGCAGTGCATTGGCCGCTTTCCCAAAATGCTTATATTCCGCTAGCGTCACAAACGTCTTCAACAAATTAATATCGAGCATCATGTCCTCTCTCTCGTGTCACTAATATCATTCCCTAAAAGTAAAGAATGCCCCATCGTCATTCCATACAGTGAGGAACGAACGCAATAGGGAATCTCGCTTGTAGGTTAAGACTTTAAGGATATATGAAATCCTTATCAAGATAATAAAGATAATTAATTTCTCTTATCCACTTTGTAGGCCTAACATGATTTCTCAATCAGTCAGGAGAAAAATTATGCCATCTATCGTTGTTGTGGGCGCAAACTGGGGTGATGAAGGCAAAGGCCGCATCGTCGATTTTTTAGCAGACCAAGCTTCTGCTAGCATTCGTTTTCAAGGCGGAAACAATGCAGGCCATACCGTAGTAAACGACTTCGGTACATTCAAACTGCACCAACTACCTAGTGGTATTTTTAATCCTGATTGTACGGCGGTTCTTGGCCCAGGCATGGTGATCAGCCCTGCTGCGCTAACTCAAGAAATTGCAGAAGTTCAAGAGGCTGGCATCAAAGTGAAAATGGCGATCTCCGATCGTGCGACACTGTGTCTCCCTTTACACGCCCTTGAAGATACCCTTGAAGAAGAGCGTTTGGGTGACGGCGCTTACGGCTCAACACGTCAAGGTATTGCACCAGCATACGGCGATCGCGTGATGAAGAAAGGCATTCTTGTCGGTTGGTTGAATCAACCTGAGATTTTAGAGCAGCGTATTCAATTCCTGCTTGATTGGAAGATGCCTCAGCTTAAAGCGCTATACCCTCAATGTGACTTCTCCCAGACTGCTTCTGAAATGACAGAATGGCTACTTGAAGTAACTAAAACGTGGCGCCCGTTCATCTGCAACGTAACTGAGCCGCTAAAAGCACTGCAATCACAAGACGCGAACCTACTGTTTGAAGCTCAGCTAGGTGCAGGTCGTGACCTTGTCTACGGTGAATACCCTTGGACAACGTCTTCGAATGTAACTGCAGCTTATGCAGGCATTGGTAGCGGTTTACCTGCCCTTCGCCCTGAGCGTGTTATTGCTGTTGCTAAATCTTTCAGCTCGTCTGTTGGTACTGGCACGCTAGTAACAGCAATGGAAGAGCAAGACAGCTTCCGCGAAAGCTCTAACGAATACGGCGCAACTACGGGTCGCCCACGTGATATGGGTTACTTTGATGCAGTAGCAACTCGCAACGGTGTTGACCTGCAAGCTGCAACGGAAATCGCACTGACTAAGATTGATTGCCTGTCTGGTTTGTCTGAACTTAAGATCTGTACGGCTTACTCTGGTGAACACACTGAAAACCCGATTTGGCCACAAACGGCTGAGCTAAAACCTGTATATGAAGATATGGCTGGCTGGGATGAAGACATCACGGGTTGCCGCACGTTTGAGAGCCTTCCTCAAGCAGCACAAGATTACGTTACACGTATCGAAGAGCTGATGGGTGTACCAATTGTGATGGTATCGGTAGGTCCTGAGCGCGAGCAAATGATCATTCGAGCTTAGTTGAGAAGACTACTACATCTACATCTACATCTACATCTACATCTACATCTAAGCCCACACTAGTGGGCTTTTTTACGCCTGTCACGAACATCTAAATCTTGTTTTTCTTATTGAGGTACATGTTTTCATCGGAAGACTTTATTAGATTTATGATGTTGAAACTTCGGGAATCCGCCGTACCACAACCATATGAAAAACCGAGTGGCACCTCATCATCACAACGAAAGCTTTCAATGAAGTCATAAAATTCAGCGTGAATTTTATTGATCAACTCAGAAGCATAACCAGCCTCTTCTGAATGTATGACGACAATGAACTCATCACCACCGACCCTAGCCGATATGATGTTGTACTTTGCATTGTTTTTTATGCATGACGCAAAGCCAGAGATATAATCATCACCTTTGAAGTGACCATAGGTATCATTGATGTACGGCTTTGTTGCGTAATTAAATTTAGAGATAGAGCCACCCCGTTTCGCGTATTTCTTAGTCAATACGACAAGTTTCAGGCATACCTAACCCAATAAGCTTGTTCAACGCTTTTATCATCGCGTAAGTT